>JAADGC010000172.1 GCA_013152585.1 Chloroflexota bacterium | reverse complement strand
CTCGTGACCTGGCACTGCAAATAAATTTGCAGGCTCACAAGGCCAAGTCCCCGCAGGGACTCTACCCCAGCCGCGCACACGGTCCGTCCCCGCCGATTGAAATCGGGGCTAAGGGGCCTGCGGCCGCCGGTCGCGCTCCTCCCAGCAGGCCTGTAGCGCGCCTCCCGGAGATGCGGTTGAGTCGAAAAGGTGTCTTTGCCCCTCCTTGCCTTTTATCCCGTCTCATTCTACTATTCCCCCATCCTGTCTCCGTCCTCATCTCTGCCCCGAGCTCAGTCCCCGGGCATAAGGTAAAAAGCTTATGAAGTTCCCCATCGACGTCGTTGCCGCCGGGCATCTCTGCCTGGACATCTTTCCCGATTTATCAGGGACTGGTGAGAATGATTTTCGCACTGCCTTGCTCCCAGGACATCTTCTGGAAGTGGGTGCAATCACTTTTAGCCCTGGTGGTGCGACCGCCAACACCGGTATTGCCTTGCACAAATTGGGCATGACCACGCGCCTGTTGGGCAAACTGGGGGATGATCCCGTGGGCATGATCATCCAGGAATTCATACAGGGCATCGACCCGACTCTGAACGAGAATATGATCATGGCGGCGGACGCCACCTCTTCGTACACCATCGTCCTCGGTTCTCCCGCCGTCGATCGCATCTTCCTGCATTATCCTGGCCCCAACGACACGTTCATCGCCGCCGACATCCCCCTTGATGTGGTCGCGCACAGCAGGCTCTTCCATTTCGGCTATCCTCCGCTTATGAACGCCATGGTCGCCCACGGGGGGCAGGAGTTGGCGCAGATGTTTGAGCAAGTACGGGCGTTGGGAGTGAGCACCTCACTGGACATGACCTTGCCGGACCCCACCTCTGTCACGGGTCAGATGCCCTGGGCCGACATCCTCCGCCGCACGCTCCCCCACGTGGACATCTTCCTGCCCAGCATCGCCGAACTGCTCTTCATGCTGCGGCGCTCGCTGTATGACGATTTACGGGCGCGGGTCGGCGCCGGGGAGATGCTGCCTCTGATCACGCCTGAGCTTCTGACCGACATCAGCGCCGAGTTGCTGAAGCTGGGGGTGAAGATCGTGGGCATCAAATTGGGGCAGCGCGGCATGTATTTACGCACGGCGAAGGCGGCGGCCATCGCCACCATGGGCCGGGCCCGGCCCTCGCAACCGGCGGCCTGGGCCGACCAGGAGCTGTGGGCGCCGGCGTTTCAGGTGGATGCGCTGGGCGCCACCGGCGCCGGTGACGCCACCATTGCCGGCTTCCTGGCGGCATTGCTGCGGGATATGTCGCCCGTCGCCGCCCTGACCATAGCGACTGCGATGGGAGCCTGCAATGTCGAGGCCGCGGACAGCCTCAGCGGGATTCCCTCGTGGCAGCAGCTCGGGGCGAGGATGCAGGCCGGGTGGGCCCGGCATGAGCTGCGGCTATCTGCCCCAGGCTGGCGTTTCGACGCCCCACAACAAGTATGGACGCATTCGTCGGATTGATGTATGATTCGTTATTGTAATCATCCTCACACACTATTCCTTTCCAGGAGAACAAACAATCGTGTATCTTCCTGATAATGCCCGCTACGATTCTATGCCATACCGCCGCAGTGGCCGCAGCGGCTTGGTGTTACCGGCCATCACCCTGGGCCTGTGGTACAACTTCGGCGGTGTCGATGCCTACGAAAATGCCCGGGCCATGGCATGCCGTGCCTTCGATCTGGGCATCACTTATTTCGACCTGGCCAATAATTATGGCCCCCCTCCCGGATCTGCCGAAGAGACCTTTGGCCGCATCCTCAAGCAGGATCTGGCGCCCTTCCGGGATGAGTTGATCATTTCATCCAAGGCCGGGTATCTCATGTGGCCAGGGCCCTACGGCGAATGGGGGTCGCGCAAATATCTGGTCGCCAGCCTGGACCAAAGCCTGAAGCGCATGGGGCTCGATTATGTGGACATTTTTTACAGCCACCGTCCCGATCCCCACACGCCTTTGCAGGAAACCATGGCCGCGCTCGATTTCATCGTGCGCAGCGGCCGCGCTCTCTACGTGGGCATCTCCACATATGACCCCCAGCAGACCAAACAAGCCGCCGCCATCCTGCGTGATCTGGGCACGCCCTGCGTCATCCACCAACCCCGCTACAATATGTTCGACCGCTGGATCGAGGGGGGGCTGCTCGATGCGCTGGCAGAGGAAGGCATCGGTTGTATCGCCTTTTCGCCTCTGTGCCAGGGCATTCTCACCGACAAGTACCTGCAGGGCGTCCCCGATGACTCGCGCAGCACCAAGATTCGTGGCCAATTTCATTGGGGCGACAGCATCACACAAGAGCGGATTGCCAAAGTGCAGAAGCTGAATGCCATCGCCGGCGCCCGCGGCCAAAGCATGGCGCAAATGGCCATCGCCTGGGTCTTACGGCATCCCGGCATGAGCTCGGCGCTGGTCGGCGCCAGCCGTGTCAGTCAGATTGAGGACAGCGTGGGCGCTTTGCAGAACCTGGACTTTAGCGCTGAGGAGCTGGCGGCGATTGATGCCATCCTGGCGAGCTGAGGCCGTGGCGCATTTTTGATTCGCCGCTGCGTTGGCGGCAAGACGTCCCCTCAGCTCTTCCTCGCCAACAGACGCAGATAATCCCGCATCAGCGGCGCCAGTTGCTTATAAAGAACAAAGCGTTCGCCATACAGATCGACCTGGGTCGGGTTGGGGACGAAGGTGCGGCCCATGTGCACCATCGCCTCGACCCCCTCGTCGTATGAAGCAAAAACCTGGCATCCCACCCCGGCCAGTATCGCTGCCCCCAAGGCACCGGCTTCCTCCACCTGAGGCCGTACAAAAGGCTTGTCCATAATATCTGCACATAGCTGTATCCAGGCGTCCGATTTTGCCCCCCCACCCGTAGGACGATACTCACGAATGGGAATGTCCACCGCCGGCAGCGTATCGATCACATCCCGCAGATAATAGGTCGCTCCCTCGATCATGCCTTTGAGGATGTCCCCGCGCTTTGTTTCCACGGTCAGCCCCGCCACGACGCCGCGACTATCATCGATAAAGTCAGGTGGGCCGGTGGCTATGAAGTGTGGCAGGACAATGACGCTGCTGGGATGCCGGGGCATCTCGGCAATGAGCCGGGCATAAATATCGGCGCCTTCCTCTCGCGCCCGTTGATATTCTGCGGCGGCAAAGGTATCGCGAAACCATTTGGCCAGAATACCGCCCTGATTGTAGATAAAGCTGACAAAGAGCTCGGGGACAGCATGATGCTCGGTGTTCAGCCCCCGTTCCAGCATCAGGGCGGGCGGACGGCGCTGGCGAAAGGCCGGTGTGATGCAGAAAAAGGTGCCCATGCCGAAGACCGCCGTTCCTTCCTCGATGACCCCGCAGCCGACGGCATTGGCACATTGGTCATGTGCGCCCGCCACCAGGGGAATGCCGGCCGGCAGGCCCAGTTCGGCGGCCATCCGCGAATCGATTTCGCCCACGACTGTGCCCGAAGGCACCGGCGTAGGCAGTTTCTCGCCGTCTAACCCCGCCCAGGCAATCAGCTCATCCGACCAGGCCTCTTGCTCGATATCGAAGAGCAAGCTGCGGTTGGCCAGAGAGTAATCCACATGAGGTTCAGCCCCGAGCATGAAGGGCACGAACCCTCCCCAAAGCAGGAACTTGTCGGTACGCTGATACAACTCCGGCTGATGTTCTTTGATCCACTTCAGCTTGGTGAGGCTGTAGATATTTCCCAATGGATTGCCATTCAGGGCATAGAGCGCCTTGTTATCCAGCCCCCGCCTCAGCTCCGGCAGATATTCGGCCCCGCGGTTGTCAAGGGTGGGCACGATGGAAGGGCCCAGAATCTGGCGATCCGGACCGACAGGCACCATGGCTTCGCCAAAGGAGGAAAAGGAGATAGCCGTGACCGGATCGGCGCACTTGGCCACGACCTCACGGATGACGTGCTTCACCTTCTGCCAGACGGCGGCACTGGGCAATTCAGCCTGTCCCCGTTGCGGTCGTTGCAAGAGATACTCCTCATACGCCAGTGCCAGCAACCGCCCGTCGGTGGCAAACAGAGCCGCTTTACAGCCCGTGGTGCCCATATCAATGCCCAGCAGACTCATGGTTATTCCTCCGTAGAAACGGAAGCACCGATTTTCTCTCTATCGCCACTCAGTCCGAAATGCTGGCAAAGCAACCAACGCGTATGTTCATAGACAGCGCTCTGCGCCGCGGAGACCGATCCTTTGCTCCTCAGCGTCTTTTCGTAAGCCTGACGGATCTCCGTGCCCACGTTGATTTTGGCGATACCGGCTTTGATGGCACCAAGGACATAATCCCGGGGAATGCCCGAGCCGCCATGCAAGACCAGGGGGATATTCGTCGCTTCCCGCAGCTTTTGCAGATGATCGAGATCGAGTTTGGCCGCCATCTTCGTTTGATCCTTGAGCGCACCCGAAATAGCGCCATGAACATTGCCAATGGCCACCGAAAGCCAATCACAGCCCGTTTCCTGCACAAAACGTCGCGCTTCCTCCAGGTGCGTAAAGCCTTGGCCACTGGCGAACAGCTCCTCATAAGGGGGCAGCGGACCCGCTTCATGCCCCAGGACGGCCCCCAACTCCGCCTCGATAGGAACGCCGGCGGCGTGGGCCAAAACGGCAGCCTGGCGGGTAGCCTCGATATTGTCCTCCAGGTTGAGCCGCGAGCCATCCACCATCACCGATTGATAGCCTAAACCGATGGCTTCCTGAATGATGGACAGATAATCGACTTCCACGCCATCTTCATCCACCACCGGAATATGATCCAGATGAAGACGGACGTGCTCGGTGTCGGCCCAGCGCTTGAATTCACGGGCGACAGCAGCCGTTCCCCCCGCCTCGAACTTGATCCATTCCAGGCGTGCCACCTCGATCAGGGCAAAGGCATCTTCCGCCCTGACAGCCCCTATAACCGGCTCCATCATGGGCAAATAAGGGATGTTAAAGGCGGGTACGGCTAAGCCTTTTCGCCAGGCAGTGTTGATAATTTCGTTGGTTCCTAGCATGATCTCATTTCCTCGCTCTCGTGACTAAGCCAGCTATGAATGGATGCCGTCAGGACGGCTTGACGCAGATAATTGCTTGCAGGATAATGACAACACGGGCAGTTGTCAAACTGGCAGCCCTCGACTCCCCCTCAAGAGCCACTCAACAAGAGCACACCTTCATGTCATCCTCCGCACAAAAAAAACGTACTTTCGTCGGTTTTGGTTTTGGGGCCATCCAGGCCGGTTTATTTCTCTACGAGGCGATGCAGTCACAAAATTTTGACCGGCTCGTCATCGCCGAGGTCTTGCCCGACGTTGTCGCCAGCGTCAGGACGGCAGGTGGTTTTTTCGGACTCAATATCGCTGACACCGATCTCATTCAGCACCTGGAATTGGGGCCCATCCACATAGAGAATCCCGCCGAGCCTGAGGACCGACTTCGCCTCATCGAGGCCATCGCCGAGGCGGGTGAGATCGCCACCGCCATCCCCAGCGTCAACTTCTATGTCAGCACCGGCCCTGGCAGCCTCCATCGCGTTTTGGCAGCAGGGCTGCGACAGAAAACGCGACGCGGGGGGCCGCGCGCCGTGATCTATGCTGCCGAAAACAACAATCATGCCGCCGAAATCCTGAAAGAGGCCGTGCTATCACAGATTCCCCCGGCCGAACGGGACAAAGTCCGCCAGCAAGTGCAGTTTCTGAACACCGTGATCGGTAAAATGAGCGGCGTGAAAACGGATGCCGGGGAGATCGACAGCTTGCATCTAACGCCCATGACCCCTGATTCACGGCGCGCTTTCCTGGTGGAAGCATTCAACCACATCCTCATCACCCAAATCGAATTCGATGCCCGCCCGCATCTCTCACCCTACCGTCGCGGCATCGAGGTGTTTGCAGAAAAACCAGATCTCCTGCCCTTCGAAGAAGCGAAGCTTTACGGACACAACGCCGTCCACGCCCTGGCCGCATACCTGGGCGCCATGCACCGCCGCCAATTCATAGCCGACCTGCGCCAGGATGCGGCGGCCATGGCGTTTTTGCGTGATGCCTTTATCGAGGAAGCGGGGCAGGCTCTGGTGCGTAAATACGCTGGCAGCGATCCGTTGTTCACGCCGGAGGGCTTTGGCGCCTATGCCGAAGACCTGCTGGAACGCATGACCAATCCCCTGCTGCGAGACAGCATCGCCCGCGTGGGGCGGGACCCGGCCCGCAAGCTGGGATGGAACGACCGCCTGGTGGGGACCATGCGCCTGGCGCTTCGACAGGGCATCACGCCCTGTCGTTTCGCTGTGGGAACCGCCGCCGCCCTGGCCACACTCGACCCGAGCACACTCCGCCACGGGGAGCGCGGCCACCAGGTGCTGGCGAATTTATGGCAGGAAGCAGCGCCGGCGCCGGCGGAAGCGGCGCAGGTCTGGCGCCACATCGATGCCGGCCGGGACATGCTCTGCCAGTGGCAGAGAACGGGCGAGTGGTTTAAGAAAAGCCGCAATTCATTTAGCCCATCCGTCTGCGCAGAACAGCATGCATCGAGACCGACAGGATGATGATCAGGCCATAAATGAGCTTCGTCCAAAAACCGGTGAGGCCAATCGCCACGATTGCCGCCTCGATGGCGCCAATGATATAGCTACCGAGGAACGTGCCCAGGATCGTGCCGACGCCGCCAAAGACAGAGGTGCCGCCCAAGAAAACCGAAGCCAGCGTCTGCAATAAATAACCAGCTCCCAACGAAGGCCAGAAGAATGACACCGTGAGACTGGCCAATACCCCCGCAAAAGCCGAAGCCACCCCCACCAACACAAACACAGCCAGACGGGTACGTTTCGTGTTGACGCCCATCAATTCGGCGCTTTGAGCATTATCGCCGATGAGATAAATGTGGGCGCCCAGGCGGGTACGATTCAATATGATCCAACTGATGAGCGTTGCCAGCAACATCCACAGGAACTGCATGGGAATATAGCCAAACATCTTGCCCACAAGCACATTGTAAAGAAATGATTCGCGGGCGACGATCAGGGAAGTGCCCTTACCGCCTAAGAGCACCAGCACAGCCCCACGCCAAAAGAACTGTGTGCCGATGGTGGCGACCAGTGAAGGGATGCCAATACCAACAACGATGATGCCGTTGATCAGGCCCACAGCGGATCCCGTCGCCAGACTGGCCACAAAAGCCAGGGGGACACTGCCGGTGAATTGAAAGGTGTAAGCAAAGGCCACCATGCCAATCGCCATGATGGCGGGAAAAGAGAGGTCCATTTCGCCGGCGATGATCGCCATCGTCAGTGGCAAAGCAATGATGCCAAAGAAGGGTACGGTAGACATGAAGGCGCGGTAGATTTGCGGAGAGAGAAAGGTTCGGGGCGCCAGGAGAATAAACACGGCCCATAACGCCACGAATACACCGATAATGCCCAACTGAGTACCGTTGCTGCTGAGAAAGCGTCGCAGCCGGAGTCGTTGATTTTGACGGGGACTCTGGCGATCAATGGCGGTGTCATTGACGGGATTAGTCATAAAAATTATCCTTGAATTGAAGTGCTCATGGGGATCAGTCAAAATGCCCGGTTTCAGCAATCTTATACATCTTGTCCATCAGATCATTGAGGGTGATATCAGAAGTGCGGAACTCACCTGCTACCCGACCCCGATCGAGGACCACAACCCGGTCGGCTACGGAATAGACATGAAAAATGTTATGATCGATAAAGATAGCTGCTTTGCCTGCTTGCTTGATGCTCTTGACAAAGTTGATTAATTTTCGTGTTTCCTGAAGAGACAAGCCCATGGTTGGTTCATCCAGGATAATGATTTCGGCGTCGAAATAGAGGGCGCGCACGATGGCAACACCTTGTTTCTCTCCGCCCGAGAAGGTGCCGATTTTGGAATCGGGATCGACCGCGGTCGAGGTGAAGCCCATGGATTTCACCATCAGATTATGTGTCTCCTCCTTCATCCTCTTCACATCGAGCAGCCCAAAGCGATTTTGTAACTCTCGCCCCAAGAAGATGTTGCGCCAGAGCGCTTGCAACTCAGCCAGTGCTCGTTCCTGATAGACCGTCTCTACTCCGAGCTGACGGGCCTTGGGCACAGAGAGCTTTTCCACCTTTTGACCATTGAAATAGATTTCCCCCTCATCGGGTTGATGATAACCAGTAATGATCTTGATCAACGTCGATTTTCCAGCACCATTGTCGCCGAGAAGGCCGACCACCTCATTTTGTCCCAACTGAAAACTTACATTGCGCAAAGATTGCACTTCGCCGAATGTCTTCGAGATATTTTTGATCTCGAGCCGATAGTTGTTTTCCATCAATGAACTCCAGTGAGCCGAAACAGAGGGCCAGACGCGCAGCATTGATTGTAGCGTGGTCTGGCCCTCGGGGCAAGCGACAGGTTCTGAAATCAGGCCTCTGAACCTATCACGGTTGCATTCCTACCGGATTTGGCGATCGACCAGATTTGCCAGCAGATCGATGTTATCTTTGCTGGCGAAACCGGCGCCGGTATTGATATGCAAACCGGTAAACGCATAGTTATTGGTCAGGCAGACCTGCAAAATGGGCAGATAGCCCTGCAGCCACTGCTGTTGATCAATCACCAGATCTGTCCAGCCCCCGCGGATGGCGGCGACGGTGGCGGTGGAAAGATCGAAACCGGCGGCATAGATGTCGTCCGGGCCGACACCGGCGGCTTTGAGGTAGGTCTCCATGGTGGCAGTGAGGGCACCGTGATCGGTGACCACCAATTTGACGTCGGGATGGGAGGAGACGTAGCCGACAAAGGTGGAGGTGCCGGCGGTGGCGTCGGCGTTGGTGGCATCGTCGATCTCAAGATAATCGACCTTCAAGCCAGCCTCTTCGAGGGCGTCGATGACGCCTTTGGTGCGTTGGCCACGGCCTGCCTGCGCCAGCAGACCCCAAACCATGGCGCGATCACCCTCTTTCAGATCAAAGCGGCGAACCGCTTCGGCGCCCAGTGAATGACCGGCGGAGTACAACTCGGCACCCACGTAGCCAAAGCCTCTGGATTTGTACTTGGCCTCGAGCTTGGCAAGGGTCGTGTTCTGGCTGGTGACGATGATTCCGTCCGCTTCGGCCTCATCGACCACCATTTCGAAAGCATCATCGCCGGGATGGCCCATGATGGCGATGCCATCGGGTTTGGTGGCCGCTGCCTGTGCGAATTGGGTCACCATTTTTTCGGGGTTCCAGTCGGACCAGACGTATTCCACATTGGCGCCCAGGTCTTGGGCGGCGGCCACGGCGCCGTTATAGACGACTGTGGCAAAGGGGCCGCCCGGAGAGCCGCCGGGGAAGAAGACGATGTTGGTGCCAGTGCACCATTTGTCTCCCGCTCCGGGCGCAGGGCCTGAGGTCTCAACGGGCGCTTCGGTCGCCACCGCCGGCGCTTCCGTCGCTGCCGCTGGCGCTTCCGTCGCCGGTGCCGGCGCTGGCGCTTTTTTGGCCGGAGCCGCACAAGCCGCCAGCAGAACGAGTACCAGCAAACCTGTCATCACAAGAAACAGTTTGTTCTTCTTCATGGTTTTCCTCCAAGAATGAAAGGTGGATTGAGAAGAGTAGTTGGACCGCGAAAAGGATAGGAACAAGGTCGGCGACCTTGTTTTCGCCGGCATGATTTTGGTTCTAGAGCATAGGCACCTCCTCAAAAGATACGTAAGCTGTCAGGTTCGATGTTGGCGGCAATATTGGATAAAATGAAGTTATGTCCATTGGCTGATGCGCTTGAGCAAATCCTGCTCTTCCTCCTCCGATGCGGTGGCGATCCACAGAAAGATGCCTTCGGGCTCCATGACTTCCATAAAGTCATCCAGGTCCTCCTTGCTCAGGTCTACGATCACAGGTCGCCGCGCCTGAATTTCCTTGATGAAGGGAACCCATTGCATGATGGGATAATCGTCACCCACACCCTGCACCCATTGGATGGCATGCACCTCGGGCACACTGAGGATGGCATCGAGATGCCGTCCCACGCCCTTGCCATCGACATGAAAGATGTTATGAGTCATGGTTTTGACCTCTTGTTGCAGCACGGGCAGGCCAAACTCGCGGAACGTCTGCGGGGAAATCATACTTGAAAAATCGCAACTGGGGATGTGCAAACGTCCGGGAGAGGGAATGCCCATCCAGTTCACCGAAAACTGGCCGTGCGCCTTGAGAATAGCGTCGAAATGATCGTAAATTGCCTCGAAATCGGCAATCGCGATCTCGGCCAGGCGATGCACCTGCTGGGGATCATCAAGTAGATCAAGGCACAACTGCTGCGATGAGCGCCAGGCCATGCAGCAATCCAAACCCGGATGCAAATCGGTATACCCCACCAGAAACTGGCCCTGACAGCGCTCCAGGGCGTGCAGGGTCAGCTCGTCAATTTTCTTGAGAGTGACATTGTCCCAGTCCAGCTTGATATTTTCCATGTCAGCCCAATCCCTTAGCAAAGGTTCCGACCACGAGGTGACCTCGCCGAAGCTGAGCTTGGCCCCATAAAAGGAGGCATACACGTCGGGCCCGAGATTCGGCCAGTAAATGGGAAAAGTCTCGCCGTAATGCGTCTTACCGGCGATGGATTGGATGAACAGGTCCACCTGATATTCGGCATCGAACCACAGCGCTTTTCGCTCTTCGGGCGTCATGCCGGCCAGCTTGTCTTGCAACAGGTTGATGAAGGCGTTATGTGCCATAAAACGAACCGGCGGCCGGTCGATGATCTCACCCGCGAACCAGGCATGGACGCGTTGCATCGCCATGTCGAAATGCGTCATGCCGGCAATGTCCATGGACCAGGAAGGTGGGGTTTGCACGTTCATCTTATATCGAACGGAGAGAGGAGTAGGGGGTGTTGTGGATGGTGTCGATCAGGGCCCAAAAATTCTCCATGGGCGTGTCCAATTGCACGTGATGGGTGGGCGCCAGGATCAGGCCGCCGTCCTTGCCAATGGTTCGCAGACGCTGCAATACTTCGTTGCGCACATCCGCCGGAGTGCCAAAAGGCAGGGTGTATTGCTCGTCGATGCTGCCCCAAAAGCAGAGGCGGTCGCCAAAGGCTTTGCCAATCTCGGCCGGATCCATGCTCGCCGGCTGGATGGGGTTGAGCACATCCACGCCGATTTCGATCAACTCGGGGATCACCGGCCAGACGTTGCCATCCGTGTGGTAGGCAACCTTGAGCTCGGGATTGATGGCTTTGATCTCGGCGATGAAATTCGCCATGCGCGGCTTCAGGAACTGCCGCCACATCGTCGGTGAAATGAGCATTTGTTGCTGCGAACCGATATCATCCCCGATCCAGATCATATCGACCCCCAGCTCCACCAGTTTTTTGGCGGCCGTAAGGTGATAGTGATAAGGAATATCGAGGATGGTGTGGGCCAGATCGGGATGCAGGGCCATGTCGAGCATCAACTGCTCGAGACCGCGTAAAGCCCAGGCGGTCTCAAAGATGGTGGTCACCGTCACACCCACGATCCAATATTCATCCCTGAATCCTTTCACCATACGGGCCGCGTCTTCGTACAGCTCGGGGCGGTTGGGGTCCGGGGGTTGGTAGCTGCTGATGGCATCGTCAACGGCCAGGGGATGGCTGGCCATTTCGGTGTAAAAACCAGTGCCAAAGGGGGTTTCGTAAGGATAGGGCTTCCAGCCCACGCCCCACTCATCCACATAGGGCTTGTCATCCATATAGTAGGAATTGGCCCAGCCCACCGAAGTCAGCAACATGTCCTCATCCAGCACCTGTTCCAGATGATAGGTGTTGCCACCGCCATGGGGGTTATGATGATGATGGCCCTTGATGGCCATGTCCGTGCGCAGAAGGTCGGCAAATTCGGGGGTAAAACTGACCTGCAAGGGACAGCGGTCCGGTGCTTCGTGGTTCAGAGCCATGGCGACGCGGTCTCGGTGTTTCATTTTATTGGCCATAGATATGGGTGTAGCGATGATGTAGTTTGGCCACATCCTCTGCCGGGATTTCGTCGGGCCGACCGATCTGCAACGCCAGCCAGACGGTGGCCGCCACATCTTCGACCATGACCGCGGCCTTGAGGGCGGCTTCGGCGCTGGGGCCAATCGTGAAGACGCCGTGATTCTTGAGCAACACGGCCGAGGAGGAGCCGATAGACTCAAGCACGACCTGGCCGATCTCCTCCCCACCGATCAGCGCAAAGCGACCGACGGGAATGGGGCCGCCGAACTCATCGCCCATGGCCGTCAGCACCATGGGAATGGGTTTATTGACGGCGGCGAAGGCCGTGGCGTAGCGGGAATGGGTGTGGACGATGCCGAAGACATCGGGGCGATGGCGGTAGATGGTGAGATGACTGGCAGTATCGGACGAGGGCTTGAGCTCACCGGCGATGACATTGCCTTGCAGATCGACGATGATGAGATTATCCGGGGTCAGGTCTTCGTATTTCACGCCGGAAGGCTTGATCACGACCAGGCCGGTCTCCTGATCCCGCGCGCTCACATTCCCGGATGTCCAGGCTACGAGATTATTTTTGGGAAGCTCGAGATGGAGCTTCCACACTTCCTGGCGTAAACGTTCCAGCATGGGATGATTCTCCCTGGGCTAAACCTGGCGAGCCTTGATCCTGGCTCTGAGTGCTTTCAGTCGTTTCATGACGTCGTTTTCGCCGCGGCCAAAGGTATCATGCAGGCGGACGTATTCGGCATAGAGCTGTTCGTAGACAGCATGTTGCTCGGGCACAGGCTCGTAGTGCTCGTCACGCAGACGGGCCATGTGTTGGCTGGCTTGTTTGATGGAATCGTACCCGCCGGCGGCGGCACCGGCGGCGACGGTGCCGTGCATGGCCGAGCCCAGCGCCCCGATCTGCGCCGCTTCGGCCACGAAGATGGGCAGGCCGGTGACGTCGGCGTAGATCTGCATCAGCAGTTTGTTGCGATTAGGCAGGCCGCCGGTGGCGATGATCTCGTTCACGGGCACACCATTGGCCTTGAAGGTCTCGATAATGAGGCGGGTGCCAAAGGCCGTGGCCTCGATCAGTGCCCGGTAGATGTCTTCCGGCTTGGTGGCCAGGGTCAGGCCCAGCATCAGGCCCGTGAGATCGACATCCACCAGCACGCTGCGGTTGCCGTTCCACCAGTCCAGGGCCAGCAAACCGCTCTCGCCCGCGGCCTGTTCTGCGGCCTTCGCCTCCAGATATTCGTGGATGCCCAACCCCGCGGCCCGGGCGGCGTGTTCGTAGGCGGCGGGCACGGCATTCTCCACGAACCAGGCGAAATGGTCGCCCACGCAAGACTGCCCCGCCTCGAAGCCGGGCAGACCGGCGATGATGCCATCTTCGACCACGCCACACATGCCGGGCACGCTCCTGTCTTCTGTGCCCAGCACCATGTGACAGTTGGAGGTGCCCATGATGATCACCATCCGTCCCGGCTCGGAGACGGTGGCGGCGGGCACCGCCACATGGGCGTCGACATTGGCCACGGCCACGGCGGTGCCGGGCTGCAAACCCGTCCAGGCGGCGGCTTCCTCGGTCAGTCCGCCCGCCCGCGCCCCCAGCGGCAATATCTCCCGCTTCATCTTTTCATCGACGATATGCTCCAGGCGGGGGTCCAGGGCCCGGAAAAACGCATTCGAGGGAAAACCCTGGCGTTTGCTCCACATCGCCTTGTAGCCGGCGGTGCAGGAATTGCGGGTCTCGATGCCGGTGAGCTGCCACACCACCCAGTCGGCGGCTTCGATCAGGCAGTCGGCGGCTTCGTAGACTTCCGGCGCCTCATTGAGGATCTGCCAGGCTTTGGGGAAGAACCATTCGGAACTGATCTTGCCGCCGTAGCGCTCCAGCAGATCGTCAAAACCGGCTGCCCGCGCCCGGGCATTGAGCTCGTTCGCCTCGGGCTGGGCGGCGTGATGTTTCCACAGCTTGACCCAGGCGTGGGGATTAGGCCGCCATTCGGCCAGGAAGCACAGGGGCGTGCCGTCGGCGGTGGTGGGCAGCATGGTGCAGGCGGTGAAGTCGATGCCCAGGCCGATGACGTCGGCGGGGTCTATGCCGCTCTGGGCCAGCACGGCGGGGATGGTCGTCTTGAAGACCTCGATATAGTCGGCGGGGTCTTGCAGGGCCCAGTCGGGATCGAGTGAGATGTTCGTGTCGGGGAGTTTGTCGTCGATGACGCCGTGGGCGTAGGGATGAACGGCCGTGGCCAGCTCGCGGCCATCGCTGACATCGAAGATGGCGGCGCGACCGGATTCGGTGCCGAAATCCACGCCGATCGCATATTTTTTCTCAGCCATGCGCTTATTTCACCTCCAGGATCGCCGGACGTTGATAGGATTGACCATCGATTTCGACCGTGAGTACGGGCCAACCGGCAATGGCCGTGATGACATCGTTCCTCTGTTCCCCCACCAGGATCGTGTCCTCGGACTTGGTTCCGGTGATGGAGGGATTCCAGGCGTAGGCCTGTCCGGCCACGACGACTTCCGGCGAGGTCGGCGTGGCCACGAAATCACGGGGATCGTAGCTGGCGGGGCCGCCTTGATGATGCAGTCGCCATTCGTCGGCGAAGCCAGCGGCAGCGTAGGCTGTCTGTATCTGGGAAAAGATGTGGCCGAGCACGGCGCCCGGGCGAGTGGCGGCAATGAATGCGGCGTCGACGCCGGCCACGGCCTCCGCCTTCTGGCGCAATTCTGCGGGCAGTGCCCCAAAATACACCAGGCGGGTAATGGAAGCCACCAGACCCTGTTTGCGACCGCACAAAACCAGCATGGCATAACGGTCCAGTTTTTTGGCTGTGGGCAGGGGATGACGATAACGGAAGATGCGCTCGTCGGTGGCAATCAGGTTGACAATGGGCTGCGCACCCCGGCGCTGGGTCTCGAAGGCCAGCCGCGCCGCGATTTCGTATTCGCTCATGCCGGGCTGGATGCCGAAAATGGCGTCGTCCATGGCCTCGGCACAGATGTGCCCCAACGTGCGGAATCGTTCGCCTTCGGCGGGCGTCAGTTGCGAGCGCAGACGCACCAGGTCACCAGAGATATCGGTTGCAGCCGGAAAGGCCATGTCGGCCCCCACCTTCAACCCGGCCGTGATCTGAACAAGGGCCTCATTCTCTTCCCACCAGGGTGCGGTGTGAAATTCCCAGCCTTGTTCCTTCAGGCCTTCCTCCTCATCCAGGCGCGGGGATTCGATGTTATTTGCGAACAGATAGCGGTTGCCGGGGGTGATCAGGAGAGTGGCCTCGCCCAGCGAGGAGGCAGTATTCACACAGGAGGATTTGCCGCAGGTGGCCCAGGCGAAGTTACTTACTTGCCGCAACAACAGGGCATCGAGGCCGCGTTCTTGCAGAAATGCCTGGATGCGTCTCTGCTTGGTTTCGAATTCGTTCATAGTGGAGGATGGGGAGTATGGGGTTGGAATCAGGAAGATGGGCACAGGAAGCAGGGGGTATGGATCTTAGCCGTGATGGTAGTATGTCTCCCATCCCATGTATTTGCTGAAGGCCTCGTAAACAGCATCGGCGGTCAACGATAGATTCATGGCCGTGTGATGCTCGAAGCCGTTTTCGCAGATATGGTGAAGCAGTTTTTGCAAATGGGGGATTTGGAAGACGCCATAGCCGCCAAAGGTCGTCAGGGGATCCTGGGTGAGTTCACCTTCGCCCACGTAGGCTACGATCTTGCCGTTGAGATCATCGGTGGAGATGCGAGCATACGTGAAGGGCTTTGCGCTTATCCGTCCCTGCAGCGTCCCCCACGAGCTCTCCACATCCACGGTGCTGGAGAGAATATCGTGGGTTAGCATATGGATCGGCGCCTTTCCGGCACCTTCTTCGCCAAACACAGCCTTGGGAAGGTTCGCACAGTGGAAAATGACGCCTTTGTTGGGATCGTCGCCATAGTTGTTGTTCCAATCGACGATGGCGCTGGGCTTGTCGGAGGCCAGGGTCAGGGCAACCATGGCGACGGCGCCGACCACGTCTACCTCGCAGGCCGAAGGCATTAGCTTATTGCTCATCATGCTCATGATGGTGCAGGGCACAATGCCGAAATAGTCTTGGAGGGCCGTCCAGCATTGCACAGCCGAAGCTGCCAGATCATTCTCCTGCATCCAGGCGTCGATCACGGCCCCGAACTTCGCCATCTTCAGCAGCGGTCCGGGGGGAACATTGCGCGTGGACACATAATTCTGGATCTCGGCCAGCTTGGCCTGCACGCGAGCATCATCGTCATCTATTTTCTCTACCCGGCCCATCACATCAAACAGGTCGATGGTCTCGATAGTAATCCCGGCGCCTTCCAACAGCTTCTCGCTGTAGCGCACGGTGTTGAAAGCGGCAGGGCGGGCGCCAATGGAGCCAATACGTATCCCTTTCAAACCACGCACGATTTTGCAGGTGGCGACGAATTTGCGCAGATCCTGGCGAAAGCTCTCGCTTTCAGGCGCCACGGTGTGCGAGGCCGTCAGCGAGAATTTGATCCCGTACTGCCGCAGGTTGTTGCACGCCGACATCTTGCCGCAGAAAGAGTCGCGACGATTGGATATTGTCATGCTTTCGGGCGAGTCGGGGAAAGCGTGCACCAGGACGGGCACACCCAGTTCTGCCCAGCGCAAGGTGTTGGCGATGGCCCGTTCATCGCCAAAATTGGGCAGCGTCACCAACACGCCATCGATTTCGTCACGATGTTTCTTGAAGAGATCGGCGCATTTGCGGGCGTCGGCCAGGCTTTCAACACTGCCATAGGGTGTGTCTTCGGGCGAGAGGGCGATGGCACGAATTCCTTCCTCCGCCAATACTTTGAGGGCCGTGGCACGTCCGGCCTCACAAAGCTTGCTGGGGAAAAAGCCGCGGTTGCCGACAATGAGTGCAATCGTGGGTTGTTTGTTTGGTGTGATCATCGCTTCCTCCTGAAAATGTGAAGTAAGTGCTTGTCTGGAAACGCCAGGGTCCAGTAAGTGAGTGTATCGATCAAATAAAATGTCGGATCGGCTATGTGGCGGAGAAAGCGGCGGGTTCGCTACTTCCCCGTACAATCAGCTTCGGCTGAATGAAGATGCTTTGAGGTTGATGAGAGGGTGAGGTGATGTCCTGTCGGGATGTGATAGCTTTGACGGCCTCGCGCACGGCCAGGCAGCCCAAATCAAACTGGTCATGATCGATGGTGGTGAGGGGAGGCCAATAGTAAGCGGACTCTGCGAGGTTATCAAAACCGACCAATGACAGGTCTTCGGGCACGCGGGTGCCGTGGCGATGGGCGTAGTGCAAGGCGCCCAAAGCCATCTGATCGTTGGCCGCGAAGACGGCGGTGGTGTCAGGGGCCTGTGTGAGTAACTGTTTCAGGCTGCGGACGCCGCTTCGAGAAGACCATGTGCCTTCCACCCAATTTTCCGCCGGCAGATCCGCCTCCGCCATCCTCTTTTCCCAGCCCCGCTTCCGCTCCCGGGCTTCCCACCAGGCGAGAGGCCCGGCAATATGTCCGATCTTCCGATGTCCTAAGTTTAACAGATGTTCTGTGGCTTGCCGTCCCCCGGCGTAATTATCAACGGCGACGATATTGAGGCCCGGTCTTTTTCTCATGGTGAGGAATACGATAGGAACCGGAATCGCCGGCAGGCGTGTGTCGAATTCCTGGCGATTATCTCCCACTTCCTGCACGGCCCAGATGATGCCATCCACCTGTCGGGCCAATAGATAGTCGAGAATAGCGTTGACATCGTGGGCCTCGAAGCCCAGCAGCTCTTTCAGTAAGAGTGTATAGCCCAATTCTTCGGCCTTGTTCGTGATGCCGTTGAGGGTGCGCGAGGGCCCCGTATATTTGAGGCCAGCGGTGACGACGCCCAGGGTATAAGTGCGGCGCTGGCTGAGGCTGCGAGCGACGATATTGGGTTGATACCCCAGATCGTCGATGATTTTCAGGATGCGTTGCCGCGTAGCTGTCGCCACATCGGGGCGATTATTGAGCACGCGCGAGACGGTTTGTGCTGATACCCCCGCCACTTTCGCCACTTGTTTGATAGTGATGCGCCGCTCGTTTGTAGAATACATAGAGCCTCGTCAGGGGGACGTTATCGATAACGTTATCGTTCACGTTGTATGATAGCATACATGAGCGGTGGAGTCAAGCGTTTTTTAGGGATCGGATATACCCTCGTATGGCACTCACGCCGGCCCCCTAGCCACCGCGCCCCCACCGAATCAATTCGGGGCTCGGGGGCGTTCCGCCGTCTGTCCCCCTGCGGGGACAGGTCGCTGAAACGGGGGGTCGCCGTCAATACGATCGGTCGGCGGAGGCCGACCTCCGGCGCGAAGCGCCTAAAAAGCCCGATTTCAATCGGCGGGGAC
>JAADGC010000039.1 GCA_013152585.1 Chloroflexota bacterium | reverse complement strand
AAATATCGCTATGTCAAGCCGTTCGACGACTTGGCAGAAGACAACACGCACATTGTTGCCATTGTGTTGTTTCGGTATAGCGAAGGGCCAGGTGGTGAGCCAGTGCCCAACAGCAATATTGTCACTGCCTACCAGAAAGAGATAGGATAAAGGTGTAGAAATGATAAAACCAATCTTCAACTATGATGAAATCAGCGATACATTGTACGTCTCATTTGCTCCCGGCGAGAAGGCGACAGGTGTCGAATTGAACGACCACATATTGTTGCGGGTCAACAAGAAAGAACGTCGGGCTATTGGATTGACCTTTCTGGATTACTCCCTTTTGGCGCAGAGAACCGAAGTGGGTCCGCGCAGCTTTCCCCTGACGGGCCTGACAGAATTGTCGGAAGAACTGCGCGAAATAGTGCTTGATATTTTGCGACGCCCTCCGGTCATCGATATTCTCCTTCTCTCCACCTACACGCCTTCCATAGTAGAAACTATTCCCATCGCATTATTACAACCTGTAGTAGTTGCCCCGACCTGAGCCTAAATTTCGCCAGAGGGACGCACCTCCGAGATGCGTCCCTCTTTTTATGCAAAAATGACCCCGAGCTAACCTTGGGGTCATTTTTTTGAGATAATTCTAAGATAACAAGGTGCTATATTTCTTTTAACCACCTGCATATCATCGAATCCTACATCGAAAACAACCCTATATCCTGACTCACTTTTGGCTGTGGGCTCTCATCATCGCTTTACATGGGGACAAAGGGAATACAGGCACTGTGTTTTGGAGCTTAGAAAAAGGGAGGAATCATGCGCACAAAGCTTTTTCGTGTTCTTAACATTCTGGTCATACTTTCGATGCTCTTGGGCCTGGGGAGTCCGGCTGTGCAGGCCGCCAGCATCGACAAGGCGCGCAGCGCTGCCAATGCTGCCGAGGCAGTACGCCTGGGACTGGCGCTGCCGGTCGATGATCTGGAAAGCAATGATCACTGGTTCCAAAGCACGGCCCTGGGAACGTTGAGTGAGCAAACGTCTCGTATCGACCATCTCGGCCTGACCCTGGGGGATACCGCGCTCAAACGCGATAAACAAGACTGGTACACCTTCCGCCTTCAGGAAAAGGCCAGCATCGACATCGACGCCTTTTTCAGCCGCAGCAACGCCAATGTGCGTATGGAATTGCGCACCTGGTGGGGGCGCCGTGTTGTACAGGCCGAGCCGCGAGCCGACGGCTCCTTCATCCGCGCCCAGACCCTGGCCCCCGGTCGCTATCTGCTACGCCTGTGGGTGGTTGATGGCCGTGCCACCGATTACAACCTGCACATTGGCGCTGCTGCCATCAAGACAGCGGCAACCCGCCGACCTGACGCCATCCTGCCGTCGCAGTGTGCCGAAGACCCTTATGAATCCAATGACAGTTTTGCTGACGCGGCGTGGATGGTGCGCGTCAGCTCGCTGGAGGCGCCAATCTGCCCGGAAGCAGATGAGGATTGGTTCAAGATCGAGCTGAATGCAGGTGAGAGAATTTACCTCAATCTCTACAATCTGCCCGCCGACTTCGATCTGGCCATCTACAACGCCAATGGCGATCCCCTGGCCGAATCGGCAAATGGTGGCACCGCCAGCGAATATATCGATTTGCTGATCACAACATCCGGTGAGTATCGCATTCGCGTGTGGGGCTACAATGGCGCCTGGGCCGAAACGCCCTATTCACTCTCCAATGAGATTGATGTTCCGCCTACAGCCACTTGGACGCCTACGGCCACCTGGACGCCTACGCCCGCCTGTATCAACGATGGTGATGAACCCAACAATGATTTTGCTTCAGCCACCCTGGTCGATACGGGCCTCAATTACATGGGCGACCGGCTTTGCCCTGGTGACGAAGACTGGTATCAGTTTGTCGTCAACCTGGGTGAGGTCATCGATGTAGAACTGTCGAATCTGCCGGCTGATTACGATCTTGAGTTATATGATCCCTACCAGAGCTGGGCAGATGGTTCGTACAACGGGGGCCAGACGTCAGAGCGTATCACGACCACAGCAGCTTATTCGGGCAACTATCGCGTACGCATCTATAGTCCCACCGGCGCGTGGAGCAACACCAACTACTGGCTATGGATCGACGCCCAGTCGCCCACACCCACCAGGACGCCCACCCATACACCTACATCGACGTCCTCACCGACGCGGCTACCCACGCAGACACCCACGGCCACACGCACGACCACTTCTACGCCCACTCCCTCCCGCACAACGACACTGACGCCCACACCCACGGCAACAGCCACACATACGCCAACCCACACTCCGACGCGTACAGCAACTTCCACGGCCACCCGGCCGCCGGGTTACTGCAACGACCCCTACGAACCCAACGATACCCTGCCCGCCGCCGCCGACATCGCCGGACTGTCCAAAATCAAGGCCTGTTTTGCCGATAGCAATGATCAGGATGTCTATAAACAAAGTCTCAGCACGGGCAGCATCAATACCTACTGGCAAATCGGCGTAGGTCATCTTCCGGCCGGGGTGCAGGGGACCGTATTCAACCCCCGGGGCGACATCACCTTCTCCTTCACTACCGGCGCCATCATCACAGCCAGCGTGCCCATCACGCAGAGCGGCATCTTTTCGCTGGCGCTTGTCTCACCATCGACTGTGCCGCCGGAAGGCCTGCCCTACCAGATCGAGCAAACAGTCTTACAGGCCACGCCTACGCCCACGCCGGTAACGTGCACCGACAGCTACGAGCCCAATAACACACTTGCGCAGGCGAAAGAGATCGGCAACCAGGCCGCGATCAGCTCCTGTTTCCGCAATGGCGACGATGAAGAAAATTTCCTCTACACCGCGGGGGCTTCCCAGGTAGGGCAATACTGGCATCTCAACCTCAACGGCCTGCCCGGCGGCGCCACGGTACGCGTCTTCGATCCCGAAGGCTCCCCCGTCGCCGCCAAACAGATCGCCGGTGGGTTCCTGCGGCCCGACCAATCGCTCTCAGTGTCCATTGTCACCACAGGCGCCTACCGTCTGTGGCTCAGCCCGCCCGAAGGGACAAAGAGCAGCGGTACGACCTACAGCTTCTCCCAGAGCGCCAACGCCACCCCGCCCGCTCCGGCGTCCTGGCTGTGCGCGACCGGCAACGACCCCCAGGAGCCCAACAACACCCGCTCCGCCGCCTACCCCTTCAGCATTGGCCAGCGCCTCGAATACAATTGCTTCGAGCGCAACGACGACCAGGATTTCTTCCAGATCCATGTATCCTCGTCCGAGATCGGCCAGGTGATGCATTTCATCGTCACCAATCCCCCCATCGAGATCACCCAGATCATCTACAACCCTGATGGCCATCCGGTGGCCATCGACGCCGTTACCGGCGACCAGGGCGGCACCAATCACATCTTTGCCGACATCACCAAGGCTGGCACCTATACGCTCCAGGTCTATCCCACGCAGTTCATAACCAGCGCCAGCGCCCAGCAGTCTCCACAACCCTACGGCGTGGAGGCGCTGATCGAACAACCGACGCCCACCCCCACC
>JAADGC010000188.1 GCA_013152585.1 Chloroflexota bacterium | reverse complement strand
GAAAAGGCCTACGTCTATTGGAGCAAACGCTACATTGACTTCCACAGAACTTCCGATGGTAGTTTCCGGCACCCGGCCGATATGGGAGCTAATGAAGTAAGGACGTGAAAACCACCATGATCCACACCCACGTCATGAACGCCGGCCCTTACGCCGTACAAAGCCCCCTGGATCAGTAACCAGCTTATCAGTTGCCAGGTCTCAGTGACCAGCGCCTGCCGGGTCCTGCCCCCACCGC
Source organism: Chloroflexota bacterium (assembly GCA_013152585.1). Classification (GTDB taxonomy): domain Bacteria; phylum Chloroflexota; class Anaerolineae; order J102; family J102; genus JAADGC01. The sequence continues at coordinate 3,345 of JAADGC010000188.1, read as the reverse complement.
CACACTCATGCCCCGCCGCCGTATTTTCGCCGATCTCGGTCTGCTTTTTGTAGCCTTTATTTGGGGCCTGACTTTTGTCATGGTCCAGGATGCCGTGCAGACCTATCCCGTGTTCGCTTTTCTCAGCATCCGCTTTGCCTTCGCTCTGATCGGGCTGGCGCCCATCGTCTGGTGGCGCCGGGGATATTTGCGCCAGTATCGGCAAGCAGTGTCGGTGGGGCGCCAGATAGGGGCCGGGATGCTGATCGGCCTGTTGCTCTTTGCTGGCTATGGCTTGCAAACGGCGGGGCTTTTGTACACCACACCGGCCAAGGCCGGCTTCATCACCGGGCTTTCGGTGGTCTTCGTGCCCGTGCTGGGGATCGTCCTTTCGCGGGAGCAGCCCACCTTGCGTGTGGTGTTGGGCGTGGGGCTGGCGGCGGTGGGACTGGGCTTTTTATCGCTCAGCGGCATCGATCTGGCGCAGGGTGTCAATCCCGGTGACCTGCTGATGTTGGGCTGCGCTTTTAGTTTTGCCGCCCATATCTTCCTCATCGGCCGCTTTGCACCTCGCATGAACGCCCTCATTCTCACCATCGTGCAGATCGCCACCGTGGTGGTGTTGGCCAGCGCTACCAGTTGGTTGTTCGAATCGAGACCGGCATGGCCCCCGCCCGGGCAGCCGCTATTTGCTGCCGCATTTACGGGATTGCTGGCCACGGCCCTGGCTTTTGGTTTGCAAACCGCAGCCCAGCGCTTCACCACAGCCACGCACACGGCGCTGATCTTTGCCATGGAGCCGGTTTTTGCAGCTTTAGCCTCCTTTGTGTTGATTGGCGAGCTGCTGACCGGGGGCCAGATGGGGGGCAGTGCCATGATTTTGGCGGGGATGTTGGTGGCCGAATTGGGCCCGGGCGAGACGCACCTTTAAGTGCTTGTGTAGCGAAGCTGCGCCATAGAATTCAGGGCTAAAGGGCGTTCCGCCGCTTGTCCCCCTGCGGGGACAAATGTCTCTGTAACAAACCCTCGTTGTCAACAAGATCGGTCGGCGAAGGCCGACCTCTGGCCGCAGGCCTAAAGAGCCCGACTTGAGTCGGCCAGGGGAACGAGCCATCCCTATTGCCCGGATAAAAAGGCGGGACGCGCTCGCCTCGTTCGCGTCCTATCTCTTGACGGTCTCCGCCGCAGCCTCGCTTTTGCGCGATTCCTGAGTGTGCGCAGACCCTTGCCAACGGGTATAATGTGGGTATCCACCAGAGCCTTGCCCGCTGTCCACCATCCCACACATTCCCAGGTACCACTATGGACCGGACGATCCCTACCTCTGCCAACGAAGACATCCAGCTTTACATGCGCACCTACTATTCGTTGTTGCGCAGTACCAGCCCCGTGCAGATCAAAACCCTGATCGAGGCGCATAAACGTATGCGATCAGCCCTGCACGTCCACGCCAACGATATCTTTCCCGATTGGTCTGCGCTCACTTATACGCTGCTACGGCTGCCCGACTGTATTCATGATGTGCAACTGGTGGTGATGGGACAATCGCAGGATGTTTTTGCCATGCACGGTTATCCAGATGTGCAGCACTGGCAGCAAGTGAGCTCTCCGGGGCGCCGGCGACGCAGTTTTTTCGATGGCGAACACACCCTGGCCGTGTACATCACCAGTCGCTCCGATATCGACGACCTCGTGCCCATGCTCACGGCCTACCAAATCGAACGTCAGAAATTAAGCACTTTGCTGAATCGCCCTCCGGTGTTGGCCCTATTGCAGAAGATACCGGAGCGGGCAGACTCCTTTGCCCAGACAGCATGCCAGCGCCTGGCCGAACTGACCGACACCGATGCCACCGACTGGCAACGCCTGCACGATCTGTGGGGGAGCGGTATGGCCCCCCGGCTACTGAAAATGGCTCAAACCGGGCACACGCTGGCGATTCGATCTTTGTCGGGCTCACTGACTGACTACCGCCGGGCGACGAGACGCTGGTGGGAGAACGTAGAGCGCCGGGTCATGGATTTTGATTTCGAATCCCGACCGGTGTACTTTGTCTCCAGCAATACCCATAGCCTGGCCAATTTGCTCAGCGGCTATCCTTTGCTACAGGAAAACAACCTCCATACCTTATTACACGAGCGGGGTTCCGAGGCCCTGCTGCAGGAATACCACGACATTATCAAAGAGCATGTGCCCAGCCGATTGGAGAATTTCCTCTACTACGCCTGGAAGAAATATGAAAACGTCCATCCTGAAGCCGCCGTCGAGCGCATCGCCCATGAGCGAAGTCAGGGGATACTTCGTATTCCCAGCGCCCTGAATGCCTTTGATATCGAAGTGCAAGTCATCGAACTGAATCGCGTGCAATCGCAGTGGGCTGACACTCGCCTGCGCCTGCCGGGCATCGAGAAATTGGCGCGTAGCAATGCTCTGATTGTCAACATCGACTATCCCCTGGGCATGGGCGCCTATCAGGTACTGAACGAAATCTCCCGCAGTTGCGCCGAGATACGGGGCGTGTACATCATGGGCAAGGCCGCTACTTTGAACGGGCGCATTGGCGACGTCGTGATCCCCAACGTCGTACACGACGAACATTCGTTGAACACCTATCTGTTCACAAACTGCTTTTGTGCGGACGATGTCGCCTCCTATCTGGTCTATGGTTCAGTGCTCGACAATCAAAAGGCCATCACGGTGCCGGGCACCTTCCTGCAGAACGCCGATTACATGACCGTGTTTTACGAAGAAGGCTATACCGACATGGAGATGGAGGCGGGCCCGTATCTCAGCAGTATTTACGAGATGGTGCGGCCCAAACGGCATCCCTACAACCAGATCGTCAATCTCACCAGCACCCCCTTCCCCATCGGCATTCTGCACTATGCTTCTGATACCCCTTTTAGCAAAGGCAAGAATCTGGGCTCAAAAAACCTCTCGTATTTTGGTATGGACCCCACCTATGCCACCATGGTGGCTATCTTGCGGGCCTTGTTGCAACAAGAGCTGACGCAACTCGATTCATAATTCGTGCCCTCCGCTCTTAGCCGGAACCGTGTTCTGGCGTCCGGCTGGGCCCCTGAGTTCCGATTGAACCCGCATTATCAGCCACAGAGTTACTCAGGTGATTTTCCCGCACGCCTATTTTGACATTCTTCGCAAACCATGTATAATCGGGTCACATTCATTGCATTGCGTTGCAAACCCATCATGATTCATTTCGCCAAGTCCGCCAAGAAGCACAACAAGCCCTCCCTCGCCTGGGAAGGTTGATTGCGTTTGCGGACTCGGCAAAAGCCCACTCCCTAGCTCAACCAAAGCCCGACCAGGCAACGACTGGTCGGGCTTTTTTTATTCCCCCCTCAC
>JAADGC010000003.1 GCA_013152585.1 Chloroflexota bacterium | reverse complement strand
TCTGCTCATCCAGGGTGAGGGTAGCAGTGTTGTAGATTTGGGCGTGGGGTTGGGCGTAGCTCAGCACATCGGGATTGACGAGGGAGCCGGCGTAGAGGATGACATCCGCATTCCGGATGCGCTCGACCGCCTTGAGGGTGAGAAGTTCGGGATCACCGGGCCCGGCGCCGATGAAAGTGATGGGGGGAGGGGAATAGGAAGCAGGATTGGGATTGGGCATAGAATAGGATGTGAGTGGAGAAAGGTGATGGGTGGTGCGTGAACGATTGTCTGAGGACCGACCTTGAATGTTCTGTTCCCATGTCCTCAACACGATTGCATGGCCTGGCGCCATATCTGGACCAGGCCGGTTTCGTTCATGATGGCTTCATCCCCCAGCAGATCGTCGGCCCGGCCCGAAAACGCAGCCTTGCCTTCATGCACGACAATGACCCAGGTAGCCCAATGCTTGATTAGCCCCAGGTCGTGGGTGATGAGGAGGATGGTCTTGCCTTGAGCGTGGTAGACGTCGAAAATTTCCCGGATTTTGAGACGGCCCCAGGGATCCAGGCTGGCCAGGAGTTCATCCGCGGCCAGGATGTCGGGGTGCATGGCCAGGACACCGGCCAAGGCGACGCGGGCTTTCTCACCACCGCTGAGGGCGTGGGTGGGCTGCTCCAGCAGATGCTCGATATCGCAGAGGGCGGCGGCCTCCAGCACCCGCTCCCGGGCTTCGGCATCGCTCATACCCAGATTCAGGGGCCCGAAGCTGATGTCCTGGAAGACACTGGCGGAGAAAAGCTGGTCATCGGGATTCTGAAAGACCAAAGCCACCTGCTGGCGAAGCGCTGTCAACCCTTTGCGGGAATAGTCGAGGGGGCGCCCCTGGAAGCGCACCTCTCCTTGTCGGGGCTTGATAAGACCGTTGAGATGAAGGAAGAAGGTGCTTTTTCCCGAGCCATTGCGTCCCACCACGGCGATCTTCTCCCCGCCCGGAATGGCCAGGTTGAAATCGTGCAGGGCCGGGCGCTGAGTTTGGTTGGGGTAACGGTAGGTAACGGCGGAAAAGGTGAAGAGTGACATAGATGATCAGATGCAGGTCATCAGCAGGGGGAATGGAGAAATGGGTGTGGGGAAGTGGCAGGATGCGAAGGGTGTTGGCGTATCGAATAGCCGATATCTGATACCCAATTTCACACAAGCCACCAGACAGCGACAAGGCTAAGAATACCGACAAGGCCAAGAACCAGCAGCCGCCTATCGGTTTCATACTCGATGGGCAACACCCGTAGATCGCCGCCGTCGTAGCCCCGGGAGGCCAGGGCTTGCTGCAGGTTGCGGCTGCGTAAAAAGGCCTCGATAAAGAGATGCGTGGCCAGCCAGGCCGTGTTTTCCATCCGTCGTCTGTAGGAACCGCTGAATCCCAGGCGGCTGTCCTGCGCCCGCACCATGCGCTCCAGGCTCTCCAGCAGCACGAAGATGAAACGATACATGAGGGTCATCAGATCGATGATGATGGCGGGCATGTGCAGGCGGTGCAGGAGATCGATAAGGTCGACGAGGGGGGTGGTGAGTGAAAGGAAATTCATGGCCGAGGCCGCGCCCAAAGCCCGCAGGATGAGATTGGCGCCCATGTAGAGCGATGCGGGCGAGGTGGAGACCCAGATCGGGCCCACGCCTATGCCCCATCCCCCAACCAAAACGGACGGATGCAGGCTGAAGCTAAGGATCACAGCGATGGTGGCCAGGAGCAGAAATGTGCCTTCCGCCAGCAGAATGCCGGCAAAGGTTCGAAAGGGGATGCGGGCCAGGCCCACCGCCAACCCCAGCATCCACAGGGCAGCCACCATGCCGACTGCCGGCTCATTCAGCGTCAGGCAAAGCAGAATAATCGTCAGAGCCAAGCCTGCCTTGATGCCGGGATGCAGGCGCCGCAGAGCGTTGCTGTAGGCGTATTGATCGATGAGGTGCATGGAAAACTGGGGGTTTCGTGGCTTGCACATCCCGTATCACTTTGCCCAAGTGGGACGGGATGCACACTAGACCAGCAAAGAATCTACCGACTCGCGTTCCGCTTACCGCGATAGTAGCCGAAGAAGTAACCGATGAGGATGCCACCGGCGGTCGCCTGAAGAGCGAAAAGCATGCTTTCGGTTTCGCCGCCGGGTGGTGTCCAGATGTTGGAAATCCAGGTTGGATCGTAATCAGGAGCAATTTGGGCGATGACTTCGGAGCCAACGCCGTCGGAGCCACCAAATTCGCTGTCTTTCACAGTAAACAGGGGCCAGGCCATGAGGAGGATGATAGCGACGATGCCAAGAACAGTGAGTTGCCAGGAGTTACCTTTGCGGTGAACAGTTTGCCGGGATGTCATGCTGCACTTCCTTCGATGCCTAATTCGGCTAATTCTTCGGGAGCCGAGCTCTGTAAGGCGTTGAAAACCAAGACAATGAGAATGCCCTCGGCAATAGCCAGGGGAATCTGAGTCACGGCAAAGATGCCGGCAAAGGTGATGAAGGAGCCCAGGAATCCGCTCTGGGGATCAGGGAAGGCCAGGGCGAGCTCGGTGCTGGTAATGACGTAAGTGACCCAATCGGCGGCGACGGCGGTGAGGAAGACAGCCAGCCAGGTGGGAACGCGATTTTTCAGGGGCTTCCACACCAGGTAATAGGCTACCAGAGGCCCGCCAATAGCCATACTGAAGGTGTTAGCTCCCAGGGTTGAAATGCCGCCGTGCGCCAGCAGCAAGGCCTGGAAAACAAGGGCAATGGTGCCGAGAATGGTGACCACAAAGGGCCCGAACAACAGGGTACCCAGGCCGGTGCCGGTGGGATGACTGGAGGAGCCGGTGACGCTGGGGAGCTTGAGGGCACTGAGCACGAAAACGAAGCCGCCGGAGAGCCCCAGCAGCAGCCGTTGTTCCGGTTTCTCCCGTAGCAGCTTGCGAATCTGGATGAAGCCGATGACCCAGAAAGGTAGGGCCACAAGCCACCAGAAGATGGCCCAGGGCAGGGGCAGGTAGCCTTCCATGATGTGCATGGGCTGAGGCGCAGCAGAAGAGCCGGCCCATACGCTTTGTGCGCCCAGCATCATCAAGGCCAGGGTAGCCCAGAAGATGCGCTTGGGATGACGACGAAGTTGGGACATGAAATACCTCCGAGGGAGAGAGCGAAGATAGGGAGATGAGGAATGGGGATGAGGAATAATCAAAACCTAATACCCAGTTTGTGCTGATGTGTCGACTCGCCGAGGGGAAAATGGTAGAAAAATAAAAAGCGGCGCTCGCAGGAAACGAGGCCGCTGGGTGGCATAAGAGCGATCTTAGCCAAAGAAAAACCCGCCAAAAAGTTGGCGGGGGGCAATGATCATGAAAAAAGATTCTCACGTATGGGCCCCCGTTCCACGAGAGGTGGTCATGACATGACGAAGGTGGGTGTTCGGGCTTTTCTGTGATTTCAACAGATTACCGTTGCGGGCCAGCGCCGGACTTTCACCGGACTTCCCCCAGGCTGCACAGCGCATATTCACGGCTGCGCCCCTCATCAGGTTAGATGTATGTAATTGTGCTGGCGATCATAGCAGAGGATGCCCGCCGCTGTCAAGTAGCGAAGGGCGCCGCGCCAGGGCAATCGCATCTAATATGTCAAGTAAAATGATACCAGTAAGATGATGTCAGTCTCAGAAC
>JAADGC010000157.1 GCA_013152585.1 Chloroflexota bacterium | reverse complement strand
TTTATCATAGATTGACCAGGTGATTCGCGCCGTCATCTCCCGCGCCTTATCCTCCTCCATGCCAACGTTACATAAAGCACGGTAAACACTGACGGTGAGCGCTGCCGTACGCACCATCAGACGTGCCCCCAGATTGGGTTCATCGGGGAGATTTTGGGCCAATTCATTGTCGATACGCCAGACTTCTTGCATGATCTGCTGCTGTTCCTGCCAGGAAAACCTCTGTTTCAGTCCTCGCCGCAAGCTCCACGACAAGAGGGGGCGCAATAGGTTCATCATGCTTTTTCTTCTCCCCTCTCTGGTGCTGTCCGACACCAGCGGAAATCGCAACAGTCATCGCCCCGGCCCAGCGTCTTGGTGCGCTGCCAGCGGATGGCCGGCGGCAAGGCCTCGTACGCGAGATCATCCAATCCGCAAAAGAGTTTGGTCAACTCGGGGGGGCCGTAAGTGCTCAGTACATCCAGGTAAAAACAACGCCGCACGTTGAATGCAAAGCAATGATCGTTGTCCTCCACCACTTCCATATCCCAACCACTGGATGGGAAAAGTAAGCGCATAAACCAGCGCGCACTCAGGCGGAACGCCGCAAAGGGGCGGGGGATGTGCGCAAATAACTGCGAGCGCCGGAGCAGGCGATCACGCATTGCCACTTCCAGGAGGCGGGCCACCTCCGCCAACACCTCTTCCGGGGAGGTGCCGTCTTCGTCCTCTTGCAGGACTTGATAGAGAGCCAGGGTGGGGAGGATGTTGCTCTCGAAATGGAAGCGCAGAGCACGGCTGCGAAAGCGTGGTCGTTGGGCAAAGTGCTCGTCGTAGCGAGCCTGGACGCGGGCGCCGAGCATGGCAGCCCCCAGCTCACCCCTTTGCTCGGCCATCATCCCCTGCCAGACCTCCAGGTGGGGCATTCGGCGCGGCGCGGATACGCTACGCCCGGCGATAAACCCGCCCAGGGCGCCGGCGATCAAGCTAAGTCCAAACCGTGGCGCCCCCTTTTTCTTTCCATCTTTGGGGGAAGTCTTGTGCTTCATGTCCCTTCCTTCTTCGGCATTCCTACCCACCTTGCCGTTCTCGCTTTGTACGAACGATATTCATCGCCATACAATCGCTCCAGGTAGGGCTCTGCCAGACGGACGGTGTACCAATAAATGACCAGGGAGGCCGCTCCCGTCAGTAGAAAAGCGAACCCTGATCGGCCGATCAGGGATAGGCCTAAAAGATAAAAAAGACACCCCATAAACTGCGGGTTTCTGCTCCACCGATATATGCCGGTGGTGATCAATTGTGAGGTATCCTGTCCGCAACTCCTCTGCAGGGAGCGGAACTCAATCATACCGGTTGCCAGTGTAATCGCCCCAAGCGCAATCAAAACCAGACCGCCTGCGAATGCTAACGTTCGGTTAATCGGTATCGACCAGACAGCATATAACGACGAGAGAATGACCGCCAGGTGGTAGAATCCCCATATGACAAACCAAAGGTTCAGCAGTTTACTCGTGAATACCCCATTTCTATCGTAGGTTTTTCTGATCTCCGCAAAGACGTAGATGCCCAACATTACCCAAACGCCAAGCGCGATACCCAAACCGGGGTAAATCCAGGTGGGGTTGCCAATTGCTGGCAGTGTAAAGAAGCGAGGGGAAAATGTACTCATGTTGGTCCTTCCTTTTCCAGCCGAGAGAGGCGGTACTGGCTCCGCAGCAGGGAGAGCTCATCCTGCCCGGTGACCAGATCCGACTTCTTGCCAAAGCGATCGAGATTGCGTTGGTTGTCCATTATTTTTGAGCCCTCACCAGGCGGAAAACGTCGTCGCTGTCTTTTATCTGGACATCACTGAAGCCCGCTCCCAGCAGCAGCTTTTCCCATTCCTCGCCGGTCAGGAAGATATCGGCGATCTCGCCCAGGCTGCTGAGGCATCCCAGGCGTCCACCAGGGGCGAGGACGCGGTGGATTTCCGCCAGGGCGCGCTCTTTTTCTTCCAGTGTCAGGTAGAGGAGCATGAAGGAGGTGGTGACAAGGGTGAATGTATCGTCGTCAAAGGGCAAATCCAGGACGCTCCCCTGGTGCAGATCGATGCTTAGCCCACGCCGGGCCGCTTTGGTGGAGAGTCTGGCCAGCATCTCCGGGCTCAGATCCAGGCCCACGACTTTTTTGGCGCGTTCAGCCAGGGGCAAGGTCAGCAAACCCGTGCCGCAGCCCACATCCAACACCACATCTTCGGGCCCGGCCTCCAGTTGATCGAGGAGGTCGCGGGCTGAGTGTCGGTATCCGGGCATACTGAGAAACGCCAGGTCGTAGGCTGGGGCCATGAAAACGTAAAAGCGGCGCACCCAGGAAGAGCGTTCCCGACCCCGCACCAAGTGGGCGGTTTGGGCGCCGCGGATAATCGTGTGTTTCAGCCACCGGCTAAGCTCTCCGCTGGCTCGCTCTCGCCGCCAGAGAATGCCAAGGGCGGCGCCTAACGTCAATCTGGCCAACCATCGTCGTTTCATGTTTTTGTCTCCTGATTAAGAACTGAACTTTGGCATTTTTTCTTTTTGACACGAATTTTTACGAATTTCACGAAAAAGTCGACAAATAATGCGTCACATTCGGGTAATTCGTGTCAAAAAATGTGTTGCCAAGCCGTGAGTTTGATTTTCGTCAGACTCCAGTTAAGAATAATCATAGCGTAAGAGTCGCAACGCATTCATCACCACGACAATGGTGCTGCCCTCGTGGAGGACGACGGCGCCACTCAGGGCGATCAAACCGGCCACCGATGTTACGATCAGGATGCCGATCACGCCCAGGGAAATGGCCAGGTTCTGCATGATGATGCGACGGCTGGCCCGGCTCAAGCCCACGGCGAAAGGCAGCTTGCCCAAGTCGTCGGCCATCAGAGCCACATCCGCAGTCTCCAAAGCCACGGCCGTACCAGCCGCGCCCATGGCAATGCCTACGGTGGCGGTGGCCAGGGCTGGCGCATCATTCACGCCATCGCCTGTCATGGCCACCGTCCCATAATCCTGCTGTAACTGCTTGATGGCATCCAATTTGTTCTCGGGCATCAACTTTGCCCGCACATCGGTGACACCGACTTTCCGCCCGATTTCTTGCGCCACCCGCTCGTTGTCGCCGGTCAACATAACCAGGCGCTTGATGCCCAGCTTCAGGAGTTGCTGCATGGTTTGGCGGACGCCGGGGCGGGGTGCATCGGCCAGGGCCAGAATGCCCAGGAAAACCCCATCAAAACTGACTGCCATGGTGGTTTTGCCGGCCGCCTCCAGCCGGGCGATAATATCTTCCACTTGCTCATTCTGAATATGCCCATCCTTTTCCTGGAAGAGTTTGACCGAACCGATGAGTACAGGCTTGCCGTTGATCTTACTGCTAACGCCGCGTCCGGCCAGGTTCTCCAGGCCATGGGAGGGGGGGAGATCCAGGTTTTTCTTTTGCGCGGCCTTCACCACAGCCAGGGCCAGGGGGTGGTTGGATTGCTGCTCCACGGCTGCGGCCACGCGCAACAAGTCGTCATCGCCGGCGCCGTTGAGGGGGATGAGATCGGTTAGCTGGAAGCGGCCCTGGGTGAGGGTGCCGGTCTTGTCGAACGCCATCACCCGGACCATGCCCAGATTCTCCAAATGCACGCCTCCTTTGATCAGGACGCCATTACGGGCCGCCTGGGCAATGCCTGTAAGCACGGCCGCCGGTGTGCCGATGGCCAGGGCACAGGGTGAAGCGGCGACTAAAAGCAACATGCCCCGATAGAAACTGTCTGCGAGCGCCATCCAACCCAACAGGGGCGGGATGACGATGACTGCCAGCACCAGAAGCAACACGGTCGGAACAAAGCGGGCGGTGAAGCGCTCGGTGAAACGCTGGGTGGGACTTTGTTGGCTCTGGGCTTCGGCCACCATCTGCATCACCCGGCTGAGGGTGTTGTCTTTGGCCAGTTTGGTCACCTCGACATCCAGCGCCGCTTCCTGATTGATGGTGCCGGCGAAGACTTCGTCGCCCGTCCTTTTGGCCACCGGCGCGCTTTCGCCGGTGATGGGGCTTTGATCCACGGCGCTGGCGCCAGCCACCACCCGCCCATCCACCGGCATCCGGTCACCTGGCCGCACCACCACCACGTCGCCGATCTGCACTCGCCCTACCGGTAGTTCTGTGATCCGGCCATCCCGCTTGACCCGTGCCGTTTTGGGCATGAGCTCGCCCAGGGCATTGACGGCGTTGCGCGCCCGGTCGAGGGCATAATGCTCGCCGGCATGGCCCAGACTGAACAGGAAGAGCAGGAACGCGCCTTCCGGCCACTCGCCCAGGATCGCTGCGCCCAAGGCCGCGGCCAGCATCAGCACATCGGTATCAAAGCGGCCTTTGAGCAGGCCGGGGACGGCATGGGTGGCAATGTCGTAGCCACCGGCCAGATAAGCGAGTAGATAGAAAACCAGGGCTACGTTTGCAGGTAATGCGAAAAAAGTCTCTCCCAACCAGCCGATGAGCAGGAAGAAGCCCGCCAATCCCACCAGGATCAGGGTCCAGCGTTCCTGCATCCAGTGCGGCAGAAACGCGGGGGCACTGCCGTGATCGTGCTCCTCCGTCGCCTCCGCTTCCTCGGAGGTCTCTGCCAGCTCCGGCCGCTGCCCTGCCTCGGGCAGAGGGCGGTAACCCTGGCTGCGGATAGCTTCTTCGATCTGTCGGCGTGACAGGCGCTCGCTATCGTATGCCACGAAAGCGACGCCGGCGGCATAGTTGACGTTGGCATGCAGCATGCCCGGCATTTTCTCCAGCACCCGGGTCAGGCTGATGGCGGCGTCGGCGACGAGGATGTTTTCCAGGGGGATGGCTTTGTGCCGGTAGCGTTCGCTGATTTCAGCCCCTGCCTGCTCGGCCATGCGCTCGATCTTGGCCAGCGAGAGCAGGTTGGGATCGTAGTGCAGGCAGAGCTTGGCCGTGCCGTCTTCACGGACGATGTGCGCTTCCGAAAGGCCGCGGGTGCTGGCCAGTTGCTGGGTGAGCATATTCACGCAGCGGTCGCCCGCGTCCATGTCGGGGAGAAGGAAGGAGAGGTCGAGTTGGAGTTTGGTCATGGTGGATCATTGTTTGGGGGGCTGAATGGATATTGATACATAAGCAAACGTTTATGGTTTTGGCTAAAAAAAAGAGATTTCGTGCCAGCCAGAGGTCAGGGAGAGGAAGGGAGCATGGGCTAAAGGTCATTCATGCTTTACATGGGCCAATCCCTGCTGGAACAGATCATGAATGTGTTCATCGCTGAGGGTGTAGAAAACGTGGCGTCCTTCCCGGCGCGCCGTGACGATGCGCAGATTGCGTAACACCCGGAGCTGGTGTGAGATGGCGGGTTGGCTCATGCCCATCACCAGGGATAAGTCCCCCACGCATAATTCGGTGTGCGCCAACAGACTGATGACGCGCACGCGGGTGGGGTCAGAGAGGGCCTTGAACAGATCGGCGACGTGGGTGGCGATGATGCCATCGAGCAGATAGTCCTCGGCAGCGCGAGCCAGGGTTTCGTCCGTGTGGTCGGCGGCGCAGATGGTTCGGGAATCGATCATGATGGGATTAAATACATAAGAGGATGCTTATATGTTAAATCAATATGGTTTCTCGTGTCAAATCTGGCTCCCCCCCTGCTTGTCCCCCGGCGGCACACGGCTTAGCAAGGCATTTTTTGACACGAATTACCCGAAATCAAATCCCTGCGGGGATTTTGCCCCTTGAGACGCACATTTTCAATGTGCGGCCAATGTCGGTCATCGCCGGTGCGGCGATCAAATTCGGGGCTAAAGGGAGCGCACCCGCCGAATTGATTCGGCGGGCACGGCTTCAAGCCATCTAGTGTTGGTGGACATAACGAGATTCTATATCGTACATGCTAAGCACGTTGATCAGAGGTGTATCTGATTGTATGTGATGGGAGCTGCATAAGATGTAGCCGCCATTTTTTCCCAGCACACGAATCCGTTCATTCACTTCATGACGGACATCATCCACTGTCCCGCGCGGTAAGGTCTTGATGATGTCGATGCCGCCGTGGAAACTAAGTTGCTCGCCGAATTCTGCTTTGAGTCTCGCAGGTTCCATACCATTGGCGTCCGCTTGCACCGGATTCAGGAGATCGATGCCCAGGTCGATGAAGTCTGGGATCAGGGGGTAGAGGGCGCCGTCACAGTGGTACATGACAGGAATGCCATAGGATTTGGCCACGGCAATGATTCTCTCGTGAAAGGGCCGGACAAATTGACGATACATCCGCTGCGAGATCATCAGCGAATTTTGGGTGGCCACGTCATCATAGAGATAGACCATGTCCAGTCGATCCCCCGCCAGCTCCAGCACCCGCTTTGTATTCTCAACATGAACCTCTGTGAGACGGTCTAAAATATACAATGGAATCTCTGGGCTTCTAACAAGGTCCATCAAGAACTCCTGCATCCCGCGTAACTGCCAGGCGATCTCGAACACCGAGCCGATGCGAAATCGTAGATGGAAATCGCCCATGGCGTCGTACTGAGCTAACAGATCTGGTAGGGGACTGAAATCCCACCAATCAGGAGCTGGCCAGGGATGATTCTTCAAATCAGCGACCGATTCTGCCCGACCTAAGGGCCATTCTGAAAATTCTTCATAGGATCCAGATTGATTCTGGACAATGCCAATGACGTGCCCCCAAATATCACGCCAGGTACCATCAGGAAGCTTCTGCCGAAACATACGATTAGGCGTTGAGCGGCTCAGCGCATCCCACCAGTTCACCTTCGCGCCGGGTAAGATGACCGACTCGGGTGGTTTGCAGAATTGGTCGTAGGAGATGACCCGGCAATCAACTTCTAATCGCTGAAGAATCGCCTCCCAGTTGGGGTCGAAGAAGTCTTCGTCGGAGGGCTTCCTTTCATCGATGTCAAAGTATTCTTGAAGTTGGCGCCAGATCTCAGATGTGGCCAGAAAATCTACCGGCTGGCGATCAGGCTGCTGATGTTGAAGCGCTGTCAAAACGCGTTGGCGGGGCGTTGTTGTTGCTTGAATGGTATGGGTGAATGTTGCCATAATCTTCTTGGGAGTGTTGTTGGTTAGCGAGCAGCATCAGCGCTGTTTTGCATCTGTTCGACGCGTTGCCGGTAGATATCCGGCACCTTCAGCCCTGGCTTCGAGAACCATACAGGTGCGTCGACGCCGGAATAGAGCAGAATGTTCCCCCAGGGATCAAATGCACCCGTTCGCACAATGACCTTGGCTCGGGCCGCCATTTCGTTGAGGATTTGTTCGTGCGGTATTGGCAGGTAATCGCTGTCAGGGAAAATGAGTTTGACCTTTTCGAGCAAAGGCGGGTTATTCTCGGCCATCTCGGTAGCGAATGAGACTTTTTCGGCGATAAAGGCGCAGCTCACCGCAGTGAGCACGGTTTCCAGGTCCGGGACATCTGGCATGATCGCCAAGTCGATTCGCCAAGCGCTGCTGGGAATCGGGAAACCAGCGTCGCACACGATCATTAAATCGGTATGCCCCATGGATGCAATCGCATGGCTCAGTTCAGCGTTAAGTAACTTTCCGCTTTTCATTGCGTACTTTTCTCCTTGATATCCAGGCAGGGATAGAAGAGTGGTTAATTGTAGTGACGTTCAAAAAATACCTGTACGGCCGCCCGGTCAGCAAGAGAGGGAATGACACCCAGCTTCGTGCACGCCAAAGCGCCCGCACAATTCGCAAAACGCACGGCTTCGACGAGCCCCATCCCTTCGGCCAGGGCAATGGCGAGTCCTGAGTTGAACGCATCGCCGGCGCCTGTTGTATCGACGACATCGACAGTTACTCCGGATACGGCCGTCATGCCGTCGCGTGTATACAAGAGTGAGCCTTTGGCGCCCATCGTGACGATGAGATTGCCAACACCACGGTCTCGTAATCTTTGGGCCAGGATTGCGGTGGGTGTCGGATCGTCCGGCGGGAGATCTAAAAGAATTCGCAATTCAGTTTCATTGGGGGTCAGATAGTCCACATTTCTGAGAATGTCATCTGTTAAGGCCGTCGCCGGCGCAGGATTCAGAATTGTATGCACGCCATGCTTGCGCCCCAGCTCCATAGCTCGAGCGGCAGCCTCAACAGGTAATTCTAACACAGACATCACAACGTCACTCTTCTTGATCTGACTTTCAACATTATCGACGAATGTGGCATCCATGAGCTCATTAGCGGCCATATCGAGAATAATGCCATTCTCACCGGCTTCATTGAGGATGATGATGCCAACGCCGGTAGGCAGCCTGTCTGTCCTTTGCAGATAGGTTGTATCTACTCCCTCTTCTGCATAAAGGTCAACGGCGATCTCTCCTAATTTGTCGTCGCCTATGATTCCTGCAAAATAGGAAGAAGCGCCAAGTCTGGCCGTTCCCACCGCTTGATTGGAACCTTTTCCCCCAGGACCCATGTCGAAGTCCGATCCAACCAGCGTTTCTCCGAATATAGGCATGCGAACGGTTCGCATGGTCATGCCAACGGCAAAGCTTCCAACAACGGTTATGATTGGGTTTGTCATGATAGGTAATGAGCAATATGCTTGAGGTGTGAGGCCGCACCGGGCTAGAAATGAGTTGTCTGGCCCATGGCGCAAGCCAGGATAGGTTCTTCGGCCGCTTCGTCACGAGTAAACTGTCCTGTAATTCGACCGTCATGCATCACCAGGATACGATCGCATTGGCCGATTAACTCAGGCAACTCAGATGACACGATGAGGACGCCGACCCCCTCTGCGGCCAAATCCTGGAGTATCCTATAAATCTCGGCCTTGGCCCCGACATCGATGCCGCGAGTGGGTTCGTGAAGGATGAGCACCGACGGGTTGGTAGCAAGTCCGCGAGCCAGAATTACCTTTTGCTGGTTGCCCCCGCTAAGAGTGCCCATTTTCTGGCTCAAGCTGGCGATGCGAATATCGAGTTCTTTTACATATTTCTGGCTGGTCGCACGTATGGCAGGTTGTTTCATGAGCCCATACTTGCTGACCGATGGCAAGTTTGCCGCTACAATGTTTCCCTTAACATCCATGACAAGCAGTGCCCCCGAAGCTCTGCGGTCTGCTGGTATAAAAGCCAACCCCAGTTGAATTGCTTCTGATGGTGAATGGATTGACACCGCATTTCCCTGTATATCAATTTTTCCGGTATAGGATCTGAGGCCAAAACAGCATTCTACAAGTTCGTCTTTCCCCGCCCCGGGTAAGCCGGCAACTCCTAATATTTCACCGGCTTTCAAAGCAAACGACATCCCTTTTAGTGCATTGCCAGACCTTAAATCATGAAGTTCGAAGATGGTCTGGGTGTGAGTGGTAGCATCGGTAGCTCGTTGATAGAGGTCATCAACAGCCCGGCCCACCATCATGGCGATTAAATCGTCAACCGTCACATTTGCTGCAGCTACCGTGTCGATCCATTTGCCGTCGCGTAAGACGGTGATTCTATCGCACAAGCTAAGGGCTTCTTCCAACCGGTGCGAAACATAAATCATACCCACTCCCGAGTCGCGGAGTTGTCGCAAGATTGCAAAGAGGTTGTCGGTCTCTTCTCGCGTGAGGGCGGAGTTTGGTTCATCTAAAATGAGCAGTTTGACTTGCCCTGAAATGGCTTTGGCTATTTCGACAAGCTGTTGCTCCGCTACCGTGAGTTTGCTGATGGGGCGATTGGGGTCTATGTCGGTTATTCCCAACTGGGAGAGCACTTCTCGAGCCTTAACCGCAAACCTGCGCCTTTTTACAAATGAAAGCGCATTCGATGTCGAGGCGCTGCTCAATGACACGTTCTCGGCAATCGATAGATTAGGGCAGAGTGCCAGTTCCTGGTAGACGACGCTAATCCCCATTTGCTGTGACACATAAGGATTGGGAATAGCACACCTATTTCCCTGAAAAACGATGTCGCCGGAGTCGGGTTGCAGTTCGCCAGCGAGGATGTTCATCAAGGTTGATTTACCAGCGCCATTCTCTCCCACGACTGCATGAATTTCGCCCGGTAGCACGTTCATGCTGACGTTATCGAGGGCCAGGACGCCAGGGAATCGTTTGCTAATGTCTCGCAACTCGACTATGGGTGAGATTTGGTCATTCATGTTTCGCTTCAGCCTTAGGCTCGGCTTGTGACGGGTAGCGCTCCAGACGGAACGCTACCCGGAGATGGTCGATTACTCGCCGAGGTATTTCTGGTAGTTGGAGAGGTCGATGACCTCGATGCCGGTATCGACATCAGAGATAGGCTTACCGTTGAGGAAATCGACGAGCATGCGCACCGCTTCGTAGCCCTGGCGTTCGGGAGCCTGGGAGACGCTGCCGGCGATGTAGCCGTCACGGATCAATTCGAGGGTGGTGGGAAGTTCGTCGAAGCCGACGACGGTGACCTTGTCCTGGAGGTCGTTGCGTTTGACATATTCGCCGGCGGCGGGGGTGGAGCAACATTCCAGGGAGAGGATGCCGGTAACGGTGGGATTGGCCAGCATGGCGTTTTCGATGTTGGCGTAGATTTCTTGGGGTTCGGTGCCGGTGTTGATGGTTTCGAGCACGTTGATGCCGGGGTACTCGTCGAAGGCGTTGCGGGCGCCGGTTTCGCGGTCGATGGACCACTGGGCGGCGGCGTCGAGGGTGGTGATGATGATATCGCCTTCGCCACCGAGCAGATCGGCCAAAACCTGGGCGGCTGCATAGCCAGAAGTGACGAGATCCTGTCCGGCAAAGGCGAGGCGGTTGCTGTCAGGATTGTCGGTGTTGTAGGTAACGACGGGGATGCCCTCAGCGAGGAAGCGGTTGATGGCAGGAGCGAGGGCGTCGGTGCTGGCGGAAGAGATGGCCAGGCCATCGACGCCGGACTCGACCAGGCTTTCGAGTTCGGCGATCTGGGCCTCGGCGTCTGCACCAACAGGGCCGACGAATTCTGCGGAAACGCCCAGATCAGCAACGGCTTTTTCGACGCCTGCTTTCAAGAAGGGCGCGAATTCGTTGGAGACGTCATGATAGGAAACATAGATAATCGGCGTCTTACCCGCCGCCATCCGTTCCGCTATTGCCGGAGCAAGGGTAAATCCTTCAGTGGTGGCCGGTTCTTCAGTCTTTTCGGCTTGAGGAGTCTTTTCGACTTGAGGCGTTTCAACAGGTTGTGCGGTAGCTTCTTCTACGGCAGGCGGTGTTGGCGTTGCCGGCTGAGCTGCTGGTGCACAGGCTGCTAAAAATAGAGCTGCCATTAAAATAACAATCAAGATTGGAAGTCCAGACAAACGTTTCATTTTTACTCTATCCTCAATTTCGTTAGTCGCAATGGTTGCGACAATAGGTGAGTGAATCAGTGGTGAAGCGGAGCGCCATGTTTTTGTAATTCAATGCATAGACGTCTCCTCTTGGTGATAAGCTTTGGGTGGAGGAATGAGTCTCAATCTCAAGTTCTGCGCCGTACGTTTGTCCATTTGTCGATGCCTACCGCCAGAATAATGACGGCGCCAATGGCAATCTCCTGCCAGAAGGGCGACACATGCATGAGCACAAGACCGTTTCGCAGAACGCCAATGATAAGCACGCCCAGAATCGTGCCCAGAATCGTGCCTTCACCGCCGCCTAGAGAGGCTCCGCCGACGATTGCTGCGGCGATAACGTCAAGTTCCAAGCCGACGCCGGTGCGGCCTGCCTGGCCGCTGGGTAGAAAAGCAAGGCTGAGGATGCCTGCTAAGGCGCTGAGAAATCCCATAATCACAAATGTCCAGATCTTGGTATTAAAAACCTTGATGCCTGACACTCTGGCTGCCTTGTCACTGCCGCCAACGGCGTAGACCCGAAAGCCGAACACGGTTCTGGATAATAGTATTGTGCCGATGATGGCGACGGCAATAAAGAACACCAGTTGCATCGGTATCTTTTCGAAGACATAACCCTGGCCGAGAAAATAAAAGGTTTCCAGCGCCTTGGGATCCGCCCCCGCAGTCTCATTAATCGTGACTGGTCGGCCATTGGTAATCACCAGCGCTGCTCCGCGGGCGACGCTCATCATACCCAAGGTGGTAATAAAGGAGGGTAGCATTCCGTATGTTGATAGAGCACCATTGGCAAATCCCGCCCCCATGCCCACCATCAAACCAACCACAATGGCCAGCCATAAATTCCACTGAGCGACGATAAGCATTCCTGCGATGAGACCAGCGAGCGCATAGATCGAACCGACCGATAAATCGACCTCACGAGCGATTAGCACGTAGGTCATGCCGATAGCCATAATGCCCAGGAGGGATATCTGTCGGCCGACATTAAGCAGATTATGCACCGTGAGAAATGCGTCTGTTGCTTGCCATAAAAAGAGACACATCAATATCAGTGCAACAAAGACACCAGTCTCACGGGCTAAAAGAATCTTTTTTAGCCTCGCAGTGACAGTCTGGCGTTGCTTGTCGTATGAAACGGCGGATGTTTGTTGGGTCATCGTTTTCGTCTCCTTCACATCTCAACAAAATGATGCCTGGGATATTTACCTGTCATCTAACACGGAGACAACCACCCCGGCGGCGTCAAGCTGGGTGCGGTTTACGGATGCAGTTAGCCGAAAGCGATCTCCTCGTATCCAGATTTCGGAAAACTCGACAGGCGCTCCGCTTTGAAGGTGCGTGAGTTGCTCCATGTACATAACAGGAGCAGCTTGATTTGTGTCGAGTAACGACGCTGTTTCGGCGTTTGCTGGTTGGGCTTGAAATGTTCGACTGCCACCTGCTAGTGTTAAGCCATAACCTGTTTCAAGTATTTCAAACAAACGATGTTGTTTGAAATCAACGTTCTCTATGCCAGGAGCTGAAGCGTAAACTACGTAATTATTCAAGAGGATAAGTGGCTCGTCGTTGACATATCTTATCCGCCTCAAGAAGAGCAGTTTTTCGTCGACGGCGATCGATAGCAGGGCGCGTAGGCGTCTGCTACATAGAATTACCTCTTGCGTCAGTACCTTCGTCCGAAAGGGGATACCTTTGCTAATTAAGTCCTCCGAAAATGTGACTAAGCGCTCCGCCAGAGGCTGCTGCAATACATTTGACGCTACAAATGTGCCTTTACCATGTGTTCTCATCAGCAGCCCCTCACTCGTCAGATCTGCAATAGCTCTTCGCACGGTCCCGCGGCTGACCTGAAGTTCGGCAGCCAAGTCCGCTTCAGCCAGTAGCTTATAGTTACCTGGCCACGCCCCACTGGCAATATTCTGCCGTACCCAATCTTCGATTTGTAAATAAATCGGTACAGGTCCTTCACGATCAAATTCAGGTTGGTCTGACATCACGTAGTATTCCTGGAAAGGTATAGAGACGACTATAGAGGTTCTATAAGGTACATACTAACATGCGTCGAGGTTCGTGTCAAATACCGGCGTCTGGTGAAGATGACACATGTTTCTATTGTGTCACCTTTCGCCAGGCTCAAGGGTCTCGCCGCCCATGAAAGGCGAGATTCTTCGCTGGAATCGGCTTGGCGATGGCCGTTTCGGCGTCAAAGGACATGTCTCTTTGATGTCTGTTGGCTACAGAAAACCACTCAGCATGACAGGCAGCGGCGGATCGAATTCGCCGTCTCACCATTCGAAATCCCCGCATGGATTTCAGTCCCCGCTTAACCACATCAAATCCCTGCGGGGGCAGGTCACCGAAAATGGCGGGCCGCTGTCAACAAGATTCAGACCTCCGGGAGGTGGCCGAAAACGCTCTGTTGGGGCAAAAATACCATGGCCACCTCCCGGAGGTCACGGTGAGCCCCCCTGAGATGCGGTTGAACAGATATTGTGTCCCCCTTCGGCCAGGCTCAAGGGTCTCGCCGCCCATGAAAGGCGAGATTCTTCACTGGAATTGGCTTGGCGATGCCCGTTTCGGCGTCAAAGTGCTTGTCTCTTTGATGTGGGTTGGCTTCTGGAACCCGTTCAGAATGACAGGCAGCGGCGAATGGACGCTACCTCAGGCACCGTAAGCCACGGCGCTGTAGACCATTAGCTTATCCCAACGATGCCGGGCTGTAATGGTGCGAATGGTTCCGGAACGCGAGCGCATGACAATGCTGTGCGTCACGGCGCCGCCGCCAAAGTAACGCACGCCGTCCAGGAGTTCGCCGTTGGTAATGCCGGTGGCCGCAAAGAAAACATTGTCTCCGCGTACGAGGTCCGTAATCCCGATCACCCGATCAAGTTCCTGCCCGGCCGCCAGTGACTGCATTCTTTCTTTCTCATTGCGCGGCCAAAGCTTGCATTGCATGTCTCCACCCAGGCAGATCAGGGCGGCGGCGGCAATCACGGCTTCAGGCGATCCGCCAATGCCCATGAGAGCGTCGATGCCCGAATCAGGCATGCAAGTGGCAATAGCCCCCGCCACATCGCCATCACGGATCAGGCGAATACGGGCGCCGGCCGTGCGCACCTCCTGGATGAGTTCGGCATGACGGGGCCGATCCAGGATCATAACCGTGACGTCGTCGAGGTCCTTGTTCAGAGCTCGGGCAATGCTGCTCAGGTTGGCCGCCACCGGGGCGTTGACATCAATGGCACCTTTGGCCTCGGGACCGACGGCGATTTTGTCCATGTACACCACATGAAAGGGGTTGTACATCGTGCCGTGTTCAGCTATGGCCACCACGGCCAGCGCACCATGCCCCCCCTCGGCAGTCAGGCGGGTGCCATCGATAGGATCGACAGCGATATCCACATGTGGGGCGGCGCCGGTACCCAGACGCTCACCATTGAAGAGCATGGGGGCCTCGTCTTTTTCGCCTTCGCCAATGATGACAACGCCATCCATTTCGACCGTGTTAAGCACCAGACGCATGGCGTCAACAGCAGCCTGGTCTGCGGCGATCTTGTCGCCGCGGCCCATCCAACGGCCCGCGGCCAATGCCGCAGCTTCGGTGACACGTGCCAACTCAAGGGCCAGGTTTCGATCAGGGGGGTGACTCATGAATGCTTCCTTAAAAAGAATGGGAGTAACACCTAAGCTATCCTCGTTCTTAACCACAGATTTCACGTATTTTCACAGATGAGTAACAACAAACCGGCGCTGTCTGTGCCATCTGTGGTTGAATTCAGCAGGGAAGGGCCACTTTTTGAGGGACCTAAGTAGTTACGAATGGGGTAGGGGGGGAGGTTGATAATGGTGGGAAGAGGTCTGTGGGCGTGGGAGCAGCCTCAAGCAATGACGCCCAGCTCGCGGCCTACTTTTGCAAACACTTTCAGGCCGAAATCAAGATCGTCCTGACTGTGGGCGGCGGTATTCATGACGCGGATGCGGGCCAGGCCTTGGGGAACCGTGGGGAAACCGATGCTCATGGCAAAGACGCCTTCTTCGAAAAGACGGCGGCTGAAGGTCTTGGCCAATTTGGCCTCGCCGAGCATGATGGGCAGGATGGGCGTCTGGCTGTGGCCGGTATCGAAGCCCAGATCATCCATGCCGGTGCGCAAATAGCGGGCATTGTCCCACAGTTTTTGCACCAGATCCTCGCTTTCTTCCAGCACATCCACTGCGGCCAGACAAGCGGCGGTGTCGGCCGGCGTGGTGGCGCTGGAAAAGAGGAAGGGTCGGGCCTTTTGGCGGATATAATCAACGATGATCTTCTTGCCGGCAATCACGCCTCCCACCACGCCAAAGGCCTTGGAAAGCGTGCCGACCTCTACATCGAACTGACCGTGCAGGCCGAAATGATCCACAATGCCGCGCCCTCCCCGCCCCAACACGCCCTCACCATGGGCATCATCCACCATCGTCAGCACGCCGTAGCGCTGCGCCACTTCGTAAAGCCCGTCCAGGGGAGCGATATCTCCATCCATGCTAAATACGCCGTCGCTGATCAACATGCCGCGACGATACCGGGGCAGGTGCTCTTTGATTTTGGCCTCGGCGTCTGCCGGATCACAATGTGCGTAGACGATGATCTTGGCGCCCGAAAGCCGGCAGCCATCGATTATGGAGGCGTGGTTGAGCCGATCAGAAAAGATCACGTCGCCTTTGCCCACAAGCGGAGCAATGGCTGCCTGATTGGCGTTAAAGCCACTTTGCACAAAAAGTGCATCTTCCACGCCCTTGAATGCCGCCAGGCGTTGTTCCAGCTCACGATGCAGGGCCGTGGTGCCGGCAATGGTGCGCACTGCCGCCGGACCCACGCCCCAGCGATCAATGGCCTGTTGGGCCGCCGCTCGCAGGCGGGGATGATTGGCCAGGCCCAGATAATTGTTGGTACAGAAATTAAGCACGCGCTGGCCATCCACCACCATCCAGTTGTCCGCAGCAGATTCAATGGTGCGAATGCTGATCAGCAGGCTTTCTGCTTCCAGGCGTTTGAGATCGTCGATGATAAACTGGTGTTTATGTGTAGGATCGGTCATAACTCTCTCCGGCAGGTGAATTGAATCAATCGGTAGCGTGGAAAAAGACCAAAGTCCGGGCGCTGTTCTGTTCCCGGGTATCATTTGCACTCATGCAGCATACACCCCCCCAGCATTGATCCCATGCTGGCATACCTGATGGCGATTGGATTGGTGCCTGGCTCATCGCACGCTCCATTGAGTGAGTTGAGCAAGGGGTCCAGTGTTATGATGGACTGCCTTGGCTTTGAGATGGCTTCAGTATAGCACGTTGACTATAATCCACCAAGACAAATAGGCCAAAATACGTTAGAATATCAATCAGCAAATGACCCTCTGGAATCGTGCAAAAATGAGTTCCCGTTTTTGAGCTCCGGGAGCTGGTCAGAAGTGCTGCCAGCACCGAAATATCGGTGACTCCCTCCCGCAGGTTCATTCTAGACAAACACGATGCTTTGTGTCATGAATCAATATTCAGGAGTTGTTATGTCCAAAGTTCATGCAGTTGCAATTATCACCAGCGGCGGCGATGCCCCCGGCATGAATGCTGCTATCCGCGCCGCCGTTCGTATGGCATTGCACGGCGGTCTGGAAGTGTACGGGATTCATAATGGGTGGCAAGGGGCTGTCGATGGCGGCGAGGCCATCGAAAAAATGACTTGGGGCTCGGTGGGCGGTATTTTGCAGCGGGGAGGCACTGTGCTGGGCACCGCCCGCTGCCGCGACTTTCGCCGGCGAGAAGGACGCCGTCAGGCAGCCGCGAACTTGTATCGCCTGGGGATAGACGGTCTGGTGGTAATCGGTGGTGACGGTTCGTTGACCGGCGCCCACCTGCTGGCGGCCGAATGGCCCCAGCTTTTACAGGAAGCCCTGGCGCCGGGTCAGGCCACTTTAGATGCCGACGCCCCCCCGCAACTGGCCGTCGTCGGTCTGCCCGGCTCCATCGATAACGATACCTACGGCAGCGATATGTCTATCGGTGCCGATACCGCCCTGCACCGCATTGTCACCGCCGCCGATCAACTGGCGAGTACGGCGTCGGCGCACCAGCGCACCTTTATCATGGAGGTGATGGGCCGGCATTGTGGCTATCTGGCCCTGGCCGGGGGCCTGGCCGCCGGCAGCCATTGGCTGATAGTCCCTGAAGAAGAACTCAACCCGCGCTGGCACCGGGAGATGGTGGCCTCACTGCAGCGGGGGCGCGATGCTGGCCGCCAGCACGCCATCATCATGCTGTCCGAAGGGGCGCGGCATCCCGACGGCTTGCCTCTCAAAGCCGACACTGTGCGTGACATCCTGATGAAGCGCCTCGGCATCGAAGCCCGGGTGACGGTTCTGGGGCACGTACAGCGTGGGGGAGCCCCCAGTGCCTTCGACCGCGTGTTGGCCAGTCGCCTGGGGGCAGCCGCCATCGAGAATCTGATGACGGTGGGTGCCGACGCGCCCCCGCGCATGTTGGGCATTGTCGAGAACAAGGTGCAAAGCACGCCCCTGGATGAAATGGTGACCCAAAGTCGCAGCGTGGGCGAATGCATCGACGAGGGAGATTATGATGCTGCCCTGCAATTGCGGGGGCATAGCTTTCAGGAACAACTGAAGCTATTCAAACTCCTGACCCAGTCTGCGCCCGACGTTGACGCTTCGCGAGGGAATCTATTGGTGCTGACGGCCGGGCACGACGCCCCGGGCATGAATTCGTGCGTGCAGGTTTTGACCCGGGTGGCCCTGAATCGGGGCTACCGCGTGCTGGGCGGCCAGTATGGTTTCAGCGGTCTGCTGGAGGAGGATATTCGTGCCCTGGGATGGATGGACGTCAGCGGCTGGGCCGGGCGCGGGGGGTCGGAACTGGGGGCGGGGCGGTATTTGCTGCAAGAGGCCGATCTACCCATGTTGGCGCAGGTGTTGCGCCAGCACCAGGTCTCGGCCCTGGTGATTGTGGGCGGGCTGGACGCCTACCGCAATCTGGCCCTGATACAAGCCCACCGGCAGGCGCACCCCGAATTCCAACTGCCTGCCGTCATCATCCCCGCTTCCATCACCAACAGCCTGCCTCTCACCGATTTTTCGTTGGGCACCGATACCGCCCTCAATAACATTGTTTCCGCCATCGACCGCGTGAAAGATACCGCCGGGGCCAACAAACGAGCTTTCGTGGTGGAAGTAGCCGGATATCATTCGGGCTATCTGGCGGTGATGGCGGCCCTGGCGTCGGGCGCCGAAGGGATCTATTTGCCCGAGGAAGGGATCACACTGCAACAATTGGCCGCTGATGTGTCTACTTTGCGCCACGGATTCGAGCTGGGGAAGCGGCTTTCGATTTGGATTCAGAGCGAAAATGCCTCTCCTGTCTATGACCAATCGATGGTGCGGCGTATTCTGGATGAAGAGGGCGGGGCTCTCTTTGATGTGCGTTCGGTGGTGTTGGGGCACACCCAGCGCGGGGGCGCCCCCTCGCCTTTTGATCGCATTCTGGCCGGCCGTTTTGCCGTGGCCGCCATCGAATGTCTGGCCAAAATAGAAGCAGGCCAGCGGCCGGACTATCGCTGTATTGGCCTGCGCGGCAAACATATTCTCCACAAAACGCTGGACGAAGCCCTGTCCGAGATGGATTGGCCATACGAGCGTCCCCGCCAGCAGTGGTTCATGAAGTTGGTGCCATTGGCACGCACCTTATAGCAACGCCTTGCAGCCAATCCAAAATCGAAACGCCAGCCCCTGGAAAGGGTGCGTCCCATGTTTTTGGTGGCGTGTGTTGGTCGCATCATGATGGATGCGGCCAACACACAAAAAAAGGAAGCGCTCGGCGCATCCGTGATGCGCCGCAGCGCCACCTCCAACCTTACGCCCAATTTCCTGGGACGCACCCCTGGGAATATGCCTTGTTGTTTTTTGTGCCTATAACTGATACAATGCCCCTTGCTGTCCCATTGTCCTCTTCTCTCGGTTCTCCTCACCCTATCAGGAGCCGCCCCCTTTATCTCACCCTTCTCGCCCCTATGCGTCATCATACTTTGATCATTCTTTGTTGTGCGTTGCTTCTGGCAGGGTGCTCTTATGTTGTGGCTCCTCTCAGTCCCACACCCACGCCCGAACCGCCCGCAGCCCCCACGCCCACGCCCAGCCCCACCCCACGGTTACCAGGCGCTCAGGGCGCATTTAACCGCGTACTGCAGCGCCAAAGCCTGCTAATCGGCCTACTCCCCCAGGCGCAGGCGCCGTTCGTGCTCCCTGCCACCGAGGCCGGTCCCAACGGGCTCGACATCATGCTGGCCGAAACCCTGGCGCGGGCATGGACAGGGCGTGCCAATGCCCTGGCCTGGCGCATCGATGCCTCCCCGGCTGACCTTGCGGCCGGCCGCGTGGATCTGCTGATGGGCGGGCTGATTCACACCCGCGCCGCCGAGGCCGAGATCGACTTCAGCCAAACCTACTGGCTGCAGGACGGCCAGCCCGTCGCCATCGGCGTGGCCAGCAACGACAGCCTCATGCGCGATAGTGTCAATCTCAGCCTGCAAGAGATGGTGTCTGGGGGACAGTGGCAGGCTCTGGTGCAGACTGCCACCGGCGCTGCGCCCATTTTCACTCCCGAACTTTGGCTGCCTCCGTTACCCGATATCGCCACCCTCTGCGCTCGCTCCCAACCCGTCCCCGAAGCCTCGCGCTTGCAAGCAGGCCGGGTACTGCGCATTGCCTATCTGCAAGACAGTGTTTTCAGCTCTGATGTGGCAGGCGATAGCGCCAGCGGTTATCTGCCCGATCTGGCCCGCGAACTGAGTCGCCGCCTCAGCGGCAACGCTCAGCCCCAGCTTAGGGCTTATCTCCAGCCCCCCACACTCAACTTCGACGCTTTCGACATCTATCTGGGGCCGCTGGTGCATAGCTGGGAGCAGGAAAGCAGGGTCGATTTCTCACAAACCTTTTATGCCGACGGCCTGGCTCTGGTGGCCCGGCCTGGTAGCAACGTGACCAGACTCGACCAGTTGCACCATCGACCGCTGGCCCTGCTGCAAACGCCCAGCAGCAGCGCCCTGTATGCAGCCGCACTCGCCGAACTCGGCGTCGAGCCCATACTCTACCCGGTTGCCACCCCCGAAGAAGCCATACCGCTGCTACTCGATAACAAAGTCGATGCCATCCTGGTGCAGGGCTATCCGGCCGCCCGCATGGTGGCGGCCCACATCCCCGATGCCATCCTGGCTCCCGGGCGGCAGGGCCCCACCCTGCCGTTGGCTTTTGCCTTGCCTGCCAACGACAGCTCCCTGCGCGATGCTGTCAACTTCGCTTTGCAGGATATGGCGAGCGATGGCTTCCTCGCCAAGCTGCACAGCCAATACTTTGGCGGCGATCCCCCCTATCCCATCGAACTCTGGCCCCAGCAGTGACTCCTTCCCCCACCCCATTGACACCACCACGGCGTAAGCGCCTTCTCGTCGTCATCGCCGGCATGATTGTGCTTGCAAGCATCATTGCAATCACCGTCGCCTGGTCGCGGCGCACCGGCCCGCCTCCAGAGACAGCACTCAACCTGGCGCCAGCCCAAGACAACGAATTTCTCATCATCGTTGCCGCCTTCGTGCGCGAGGGTGGCGAGCCGCAACCCATCGGGGGTGCGCTCGCCAACGATCTGCAACAGCAGCCAGCGGCCAACACCCGCATCGAGATGCTCCCCCGCGCCCCGCTGCCAGAATCGATCCCCAATCTCATCGCTGCCTATCATCCGCGCCTTCTGGTGACCGGCTCCTACGACACCACCAGCATCCACGCCGATGTCGTCTTCATCCCGCCGCACACGCCCCCTCCCGCAGCCGATCCGACAAGCAACGACGTGATTGCCCTCTTCCCACCATCGAAACCTGCCCGCTATCATCTTTATGCCCCCCTCGGCAACGAAAGTCCCCTGCGCTACCTGCAAGACTGGATTCAGGCCCAAAGCAGTTTTTGGCAGGGAAGTTACCAGGAAGCATTGCCCGCTCTGCGCAGCGCCAAAAGCCTGCTGCCACCCGCTGTTCCCCTCACCGACCGCAGCGAAATGGACCGCTTCAGTGCGGCCATTGACTGGCAACTCGGCATCATCGCCGGCCCGGTTCAGAGCAACTGGCAGGCAGCCTTTGATCTTTTCAGCGACGCCGTTCGCCTCAATCCCGGCGATCCCACACCCGTGCTGGGCCTTGCCGCTGCGCAGGCACAACTGCGGAATCTGGATCAGGCCGAAACCACCCTGCGGCGAACCCTGCGCAACCACGACAGCGACTGGCGCATCTACTTTGCCCTGGCCCAGATCGAAATTCAAAAGGACGACGTTGCCATCGGGCTCACTCATTACCAGCGCGCCCTCGCCCTGTTGCAGGCGCAGTCCCCAGTCCCATCCCCGGCCCTGGCCTCTGTCTATTTCAGCCGCGGCTACCAGCTTCTGGACCGGGGTGAATTTGCCAAAGCCCAGGAGGACTTCCAGCAGGCGTTGCTCCTTGGTGGCGACGACATCTACGTCCAGGCTAATCTGGGTTGGGCTGCGTACATGGCCGGAGACTTCGAAACGGCGGTGCGGGCCAGTGCCGCCGCCCGTCAGCAAGCCCCCGACCGGCCCGACCTGGCCTTTAACGAAGCCCTGCTCCTGCTGGCCGCCGGCCAAACCGCCGCCGCTCAAACCGCCTATCGTGAAGCCATCGATCTGACCCTCAGCATCGACGACGTGCTTACTCGCAGCACCTACTTCGGCGTTGCCTACCGCGATCTTTCTGATCTACAACAGCGCATGCCCGACCTGGCAGACGTCATCCAGCAAATTCAAACCGAAATCGATCAAGCCAACGGCTAATCCCGGATATCATCTTTCCACTTCTCCCCCTCGGAGGTCCCATCATGTCGCAAAAACACCCCTCCATCTGGTTGCTCGTGGCAGTCCTGATGGTCGTCATCGTGCTGGCAGGGTGCTCCAATCCTGAAGACAAAGCCACGCCTGCCGCTGCCATTACCCCCGAAACCACGCCCGAACCCGCCTTACCCACGCGCACCAGCCAGGCGCCCCTGTCGATCCGCATCGAAAACACGATGCGCCCTGCCATCGACCCAGCATGCCTGGAAGGCAGTCCCGATACGTTCCAACTGCGTTCAGGGCCGCAGCCTGCCAGCGGATTGGTGCCCGGGTTCAACTATCTCTTTTGTGCTGTGGGGGCAGCCGATGGTGCTACCGTTGACTTCAACTTGGTTGACCCCGCTGGCGTCAGCCACAGCACGCCATCCCTCAGCTTTGTGCAGGACGGCCTCACCGTAGCTCCCTTCTCGCTGCGGCTTACACCTGCCGATCCGGCCGGCATGTGGACATTGACGGCCCAGAGCGAAGACCTGTCAGCCCAAACCACGTTCAACGTCCAGGCAGCTTCTCAGCCCTTCATCGCCCTCAGCGAACCCCTGAGCGATAATGCCCAGCTCATTCGCGCCAGCATTGGGGGATTGGCGACCAACGGCTCCGCCCGCTTCGCCCTGTACAGCATCACCGGCCCCAACACAGCCCAGCCCAACATCGCCGAAGCCGTGCTGCTCATCTCCACCCGCCTCTCTGCCGATGACAGCGGTCGTGCGGATCTCGAACTCGATGTAGCCGATCTGCCCGCCGGCCCTTACATGCTCCTGCTCCTGCCCGCCGAAGTGGATCTGGGCGCTCCGCCCTCCCTGAAATTGCCCGCACAAGAAAATCTTGTTGTGGCTGTCAATATCACCCGCCCCCTGTCCGCCGACACCGAGATCGCCGGCACCGGCGCCGAGGCCACGCCAACGGCCCCGGACACCCCCCTGGTGCCGTCCGAAGAAGCCATACCGCCGGAACCCCAACCCGTGGCAGTTGGTGGCGGCCTGCCGTCAACCATCCAGGTACACCTGCCCACGGTCGAACTCCCGGCCTGTGTCCCTGCCGACAGCCCCCAATTGCGGCTTTGGCCCAGCGCCGGCGAGATCGGCCAGTGGTGGCATGGCTGCGCCAGCGGATTCGCCCCCGGCAATATCATTCAGTTCACCGTCACGCAGGCCAATAACGATACGACCACCTTCCCCATTACGGCCGACGCCAGTGGCACGGCCCTCTTCCGCTGGTATTCGGCACCGGGTGAAGGCGCAGGCAAGTACCGCATCGTCGCCGAAAACAGCAGCGGCAAAGCCAAGCTCAACTTCAAAATCCAGCCCACCTCCAGCCCGCACGTGCTCGTCTTCCCCCATAACTACACCATCAGCGTCGGCGGCCAACTCAACCTGAGTGGCTTCCCCGCCCGAAGTCAGGTGCAACTGGCATTGTATGCGCTCGACGCCCAAGGCAACGGCGCCAAAATCAAAGAATGGCAGGTGCAAACCAACAGATGGGGGGCGTACAAAGGCGACTTCATTCAGGCTTTCGCCCTCGAAAGTGGCGACTATGCAGTCGTGGCACAAGGCGGCCCCGCCTTCCAGTTCTCCGGCGTCGATCTGGCCGCCAGCGCCCTCGACTTCTTCAGCTACAACAGCGAGCCGAATCCCAGCCTTGAATTCTATACCCTCTATCTGGGGCGCACCGAAGGCGCTGTGGTCGCTGCCACCGAGCCCGGGCCCACGCCCGTACCGCCAACCCCCACCCCGACGCCGTCCTCAACCCCGGCCAGCCCGACGCCTCAGGCTGCGACCACACCCGCCGAAATACCCCCGCTCAACGTCAGTCTGCCGGCCGCCGACGGCGCCAGACCCACCTGTCCCGACGCGCCGGCGCAGCAACCGGCCATCTGTCTCGTCCCCGACACCCTGCCCCGCGGCACCTTTGTGGCCCTGCTCATGCACGGTTTCGCGGCTGACACCAGCTTCCGCGTCACAGTCACGCCGCCCAACGGTGTGCATGTCATTCTCAGCGTCCGTGCCGATGCCGAAGGCTATGCCGACGCCTACTGGTATGCGCTCAATGATGAGAAACTGGGAACCTATAAAGTTTCCATTCGCGGCGGCGGGAAGACGTTCAAAGGCAGCTTCGATGTGGTCAAACCACAGCAGCCACATGTCGTTGTCCAGCCCCGCTCCCCGCAGGAAGGCACCCCGGCCATCATCAGCGTCGCTGGCTTCTCACCCCGCGAAGAGCTGCTCATCGTCCGTTATCGCCAAACGGGTGCGACAGATGATCTGGTGCAATTCGAACGGGTTGATGTGACCGCGATCAAGACCGGAGGCATTGGCGGCGGGCAGCAACTCTTCCGCACCCGCGCCAACCAAAAAGACCAGCTCTTCCTGGTGCAAGTCTATCGTCCAGGACAGGCAGAACCTCTGGCGCAAGCTGTTTATCAGGTGGGGACGCCTCTGAAAATGCGCTATCCTCTCACCTGGGCGCAAAATTTCATAGAAGGCCAATAAGCACCGCCACCACTTCATTGCCTCTCTGGCACGGGTCAGAGGGGCAAGCGCTTTGGGTATGGCCGGCGCCATGGGGAAATGGCAGCAATTGCCCGATTCGTGCCAGGGGATCGGCGTGATCGCGCTCAGGCGCCAATGCCGCCAACTCTGGCGAACCCTGCAAGCCGTCGGCGTGGGCAACGAAGCCTCGGACCATCGGCCATTGGATGCTATGGGTGCGTTGAGCCTTGTTGCCGTCTACTGTGGTATAATCGATGCGCTAACGCATCATCGCGGTGGTACAGATTCAAAATTCCCTGCCGTATGCGGCCTCTTCGTGCCAGCACCCAGCCGCAACGACACAATCCTATACATCTACGGAGCACTTATGTCTGGTCACAGCAAATGGGCGAACATCAAACGCCGTAAATCTGTTGTCGATGCCAAAAGAGGCAAAATATTCACCAAAATTGCCCGCGAACTGGAAACAGCCGCCCGTCATGGCGGCCCTGACCCCGACAACAACATCCGTCTGCGCCTGATCCTGGATAAAGCCCGGGCTGCAAACATGCCTAAGGACAATTTACAACGGGCCATCAACCGCGGCGCCGGGCTAGAAAAAGGTCAGGATTTCGAGGAAGCCATTTACGAAGGCTACGGCCCACACGGTATTGCCGTCCTGGTAGAAGTGTTGACCGATAACCGCAATCGTTCCGTAGCCGAAGTCCGGCACATGTTTAGCCGCAGCGGCGGTAGCATGGCCGCTGCCGGGGCCGTTGCCTGGCAATTCGATCGCAAAGGTCAGATCATTGTCAAAACCGAGGGGCTCAACGAAGAAGACCTTTTCCTGTTAGCCGTGGAAGCCGGGGCCGAAGATGTAGACTGGAACGATGACGGTACGGCCGAAGTCATTACCGAAGATACTCTTTTGGCCGCCGTGCGCGACTCTTTAAGCCAAAACGGCGTCATCATAGAAGAAGCCGAATTGACAATGGTTCCCAAAACCGAAATCGAACTGTCGCCACAACACGCCATGAAAGTACTCAACATGATCGAAAGCCTGGAAGATCTCGACGATGTACAAAAACTCCATTCCAATCTTGCCATGAGCGAGGAACTTCTGGCCCAGTTGGACGCGGCATGAGTGCCGATCACTGCATTTTGGGCATCGACCCCGGCACAGCCATCACCGGCTTTGGCCTGGTTCGCGGCACCGATGACGACGCCTTGCAAGCCATCGACTACGGCGTGATCCGCACCCCTTCCACCGAGCCCCTCCATGTTCGACTCATCCACATCTACCAATCCGTTGTCGATCTGATTCAGCAGCACCATCCCCGGGCTGTCGCCGTAGAAGAACTCTTCTTTTCCAAAAACGCCCGCACCGCTCTCAGCGTAGGTCATGCCCGTGGCGTCGTGCTGCTTGCCATTGCCCAAAGCGATACCCCCCTTTACCAATACAAACCAACCCAAATCAAACAGGCTGTCACCGGTTATGGTGGCGCTTCCAAAAAACAAATACAGGAGATGGTGCGCCTGCTTTTAGTCCTCGACACCATCCCCAAACCAGACGATGCTGCCGATGCCTTGGCCATCGCCATCTGCCATTATCATTCAGCAAGGTTTTTGCAACTATCGTCGCAATAATCCCATCAGCCTTGCCCCCCCAGGTTTCTATCTGATTCCACCCTACCTCTCATGGCCGATCCTTCTATTTCCATACGCGTTCTTATTGCCGAAGACGAAGCTCCCCTGCGCAATCTTGTCAAGCTGAGTCTCCTCAATAACCAATATGAAGTTATCACCGCCTATGATGGACAGGCTGCGATTGAAAAATTCCAGCAGGAAGGGCCCTTTGATCTGGTGATCCTGGATGTGATGATGCCGCGCAAAGATGGCTTTGACGTGTTGAAAGAAATCCGCAGCGAATCCGACGTGCCGGTGGTCATTCTCACAGCCCTGGGCACCTCCGATGATATTGTACGCGGCTTTAAGTTGGGCGCCGACGATTACATCACCAAACCCTTCACCTTCCGCGAAGTCTCGGCCCGCATCGAGGCCATCCTGCGCCGCGTGCGCTGGATGCACGATGAAGAGAACAACCGCCCCGTTCTGCGTATGGTCGATATCGAAATCGATGATCGCAACCATCATGTAGCAGTCAGGGGGCAGTCTGTGGATATGACGCCGATTGAATTTAAGCTGCTGCGCTATTTTATGACGTATCCCGACACCATTCTCAGCAAGCAACAACTCTTCAAAGAAGTCTGGGGCTACGAATTCTCTGGGTCCACCAATCTGGTGGAGGTGGGTGTGCGCCGGCTGCGCGAAAAAATCGAAGAGAACCCATCCCAGCCGCGTCTCATTGTCACGATTCGTGGCCGGGGCTATCGTTTTCAGACAGACTCTGCCACCTCGTCATGATTAGCCGTCTGCGCGGTCGCATCGAAGAAATCCTTGACAACAGCATCATCGTGGATGTAGGCGCGTTGGGCATCGAGGTATCTGTACCGGCGGCCCACTTGCCCACCTATCGCATCGACCAAGCCGTGTTTTTATACACCCATTTTCATGTGCGCGAACAAGAATTGGCCTTGTTTGGGTTTGCCACGGATGAAGAGCTGCGATTATTCGAGCTTCTCATTGGCGTCAGCGGGGTGGGGCCGAGGCTGGCCCTCAACATCATCAGCACCCTGCCGCCCGACAGCATCCGCCTGGCCGTTGCCAACGACGAACCGGGGTTGCTGACGCGCGTGCCCGGCATCGGCAAAAAAAGCGCCCAAAAGATCCTGTTCCATCTCAAAGATAAATTTACCCCCAGCGAAATCGATATGTGGGGGGCGGCCGGCATCAGCGACGCCGACACCGAGGTTATCGACGCCCTCACCAGCCTGGGCTACAGCGTGGTCGAAGCCCAACGCGCAATGCAGGGCTTGCCCAAGGATATCGAAGGCGTCGAAGAAAGGCTGAGAGCTGCCTTATCGCAGCTTTCGCCCTGAGCCAAACACGCTGCACGGGATTGCTCCTGGAACAGAGCATGGCACCGGCGCATCAACCAGCCGCATCATCCCGCCCAATTCCTGGGGCACACCCGCGGTCGGGCCAACTTTGCCTGCGCAGCCAATTCTTGCTATAATTTAGCTGTCATTTGCCACCCTAGCTCAGCAGGTAGAGCAACGCATTCGTAATGCGTCGGTCATCGGTTCGAGTCCGATGGGTGGCTCAGTTACGACCCCAGCCGTGCGGTTGGGGTCTTTTTGAAAAAGCCCCCTGCCAGATCCACGACATGAAAATCCTCCCGCGTTTGCTTCGATTCTGGCGCCGCATCGGTTCGGCGTGGTTGCTGATACCCTTGTCGGTATTAGCAGGGCTGGTGGGATGGGGGCAAATGATGTGGCCGCAACTGCCCACATCGTTGGTTGGAGATACGCTAGCTACCAGCCTGTGGCTGGATCGAACAGCGGTCAGTGATTGGGAACGCTGGCTCGGCTTTTATAACCTGGCGCAACAGCCGTGGGTGCGGGCGTTGGTGACGCTGTTGGCCCTGATTTTGGTGCTGCGGCTCTGGGGACGCCTGCTGCTGGCGTGGCAAGTTCGCACCTTGCAGCCGCCGCAGCAGTGGCTGCCCCTGACCACCATCCACGAAGCCCGGATGCCGTCGTTGGCGCCAGATGACGCCAGCCTTCAGGTGCTGACGCACAGCAGCCACCGCCATGCCCGGCGCCAGGAGGCAGAGGCATCGCCATGGGAATGGATCGGCGATTGGCACCACCGGCACCTGGGGTGGCAGAGTCTGCTCGAGCTAGGATTGCTGCTGCTGCTATTGCTGCTGGTCTGGCAATTGCGCAATGGTTGGCAAAAAGATGCTATCCTCCTGGCCCCGGCCGAATCACTCACCCTGACCCCTTACAGCTCCCAAACACTGCAAATGGACGCCGATGGGCAGATGATTCGCCTGTGCTGCCAGCCCCAGGCCACTATGGCGCCCGAGACAGGCTCGTTATCGGTGCGGGGTTTTCATCTGCAGGTGCAACGGCTGATCCCGGCCCTGCAAGTGCAGGCGCATGTTGCCGGCCAGCCCCTCAGTCTGCAATCGTTGGATGCCGGTCAGATGGGCACCACCCTGCTGCTGCAATTTCCGCAGGAACGTAGTGAGCGGGCCGTGGCCATCCCCGACCGCAACTTGGTGCTGGTTGTGGTGGCACAAGATACCGACCGCTATCAACTGCAATTGCGCGACGCCGAAAATACACCTATCATGAGTTCCGAAATCAGCCACGAAGGCGAGCTGCACTGGCAAGACGTCAGTTTTCAGTTGCAGGCGACCCACACCAGTGCGCTCAGCGTGCGCTATCGGCCCGGCACCTGGTTGCTGTGGCCGGCAGGGCTGATGCTGATGCTGGGGCTTGGGGCCGCCTGGCGTTGGCCGTATCTGCGGATCGGCGTCCGTAGCAATGCGGCGGGCACGGTCATCCGTTGGCAAGGACAATGGCGCGCCCATCCCACACTGGCCGAAATCTTGCACTATTTTCACTCGGACGAACAAACATCATGAACACCTATACACCCGTCGTCGTAGGCCTTGCCGGCGGCAGCGGTTCGGGCAAGACCACGGTGGTCAACCGCATCCTGGATCGGGTCGGCTGGGACCGTATTGCCTATCTCCCCCACGACGCCTACTACAAAGACGCCTCGCATCTGCCCCCCAGCGCCCGCGCCCATCTTAATTTTGATCATCCCCATTCGCTGGACAACGAATTATTGGTGCAACATGTGCGGCAGTTGTTACGAGGGGAAGCCGTCGATGTACCCATGTATGATTTTAAGGCTCATGTCCGGCGGGCGCAGACCCGGCATGTAAACCCCAGTCCCGTCATTTTGGTGGAAGGCATTCTCGTCTTTGCCGATGAAGAGCTGCGGGATCTCATGGATATCAAGATATTTGTGGATACGGATGCGGATATTCGTTTTATTCGCCGATTGCTGCGCGATTTGCACGAACGAGGTCGTACAGTCGAATCGGTGATCGAACAGTATCAAACAACCGTACGACCTATGCACCTTAAATTTGTGGAACCCGCCAAACGCTATGCCGATGTGGTCATCCCCGAAGGGGGCTATAACGATGTGGCCCTGGAGATGGTGATCGGCCGCATCGAGAATTTACTGAGCACTCACCAGTCTGCATCCGAGGAGAAACACCCATGACTGATTGTCTTTTTTGCAAGATCGTGGCGGGCGAGCTGCCGGCCGAGGTGGTTTACAACGGGCCTACTGTCACTGCTTTCCGCGATATCAACCCCATGGCGCCCACACATATCCTCATTGTGCCCAACCATCACATCGAACACATCCGCGACCGGGCGGCGCTGGATGGCACGATTTTGGCGGAGATGGTGCAGGCAGCCAACCAGGTGGCCGAGATGGAAGGCATTGCCGAATCTGGCTATCGGTTGATTATCAATTACGGCCCCGACGCCAATCTGGTGGTGCCGCATTTGCATTTGCACCTGGTGGGGGGCCGACCGCTGGGCCGCATGGTGCCGCGGGCCTGAATCAGGGCCAACGAAAGGCCCGCACTTCGCTTTTAGGACTGGTGGGTTGCAGGGATCCGTCCGCGGCCACGCGTACCAACTGCACCCACCACACCAATTCGGTTGCAGCAGCATCCGCCGCCGGCTGGGTATCAGCACTCAAGCGGATGCTGGTGGCTTTGGTAAGGATGGGCGCCGGATCGGAGAGATGGAAATCGACGTAGTCGAGTTGCACGGCATACCAGATGTTGGTGGGAAGGAGACCAACCGATACCCAACGCAGTAATGGCCTGTCGTTTACCTGGAATTCGGCTAGCGACGGCGGTGCTATCAGGTGGGGAGCCACGGCATAATGAGGGGTGGGCGTCATGGTGGGAGTGCCGGCGGGGGGCTGTTCCGGGCCCAGCGGGATCACCAGCACATCACCTGGGGTGAGTTGGTTGGGGTCGGCGATCTTGTTCCGCTGCTGAATGCTCCCGGCATCTACCTGGAAACGGATGGCGATGGCCGTCAGGGTATCGCCGCGCTGTACGCGATAGTTGACGGCGCCCACACGCGGGGTGGCCGTGGGGGCAGCCGTGCCCACCGGTGTCGGGGTGGCCAGCGGAATGAACAGCGTCTGATTGACCTGCAGGAAATCGTTTTCGCTCAACTGATTGGCCGTCAAAACTGCCTCGGGTAAAAGATTGTAGCGGGCGGCAATGTCCGAGATGGTATCGCCGGGTTGCACGGTGTAAAAAATGGGCGTAGGCGTGAGGGTGGGTGTAGGCGTGAGCGTGGCTGTGGGGGTGAGCGTGGCTGTGGCCGTGGCTGTGGCCGTGTTGGTGGGCGTGGCCGTGACGGTGGGCGTCAGGGCCAGAATGCGCTGTTGGTTCTGCCAGCGACCCCACACGACGAAGATGACCAACAAGACCAAAACCAGCGCCATATCGGCCCAGGGCAGGCGCCGATGACGGCGAGAGGCGCTGACGGCGCCGCCGCAGGTGGGACAGAGACGCACGTGCGCGGGAAGGGGGGTGTTACAGTGAGGACAGCGCCGGAAAGATGGAGATGACACGGGGGTTCAGGAATCAGCAGGAGTGGAAGCGTGGAATCGGCGCCAGATGCGGGTATCGAGGCCGGACAACACGATCATGATGATGAGCAGGCTCAGAAGCGACAGCACCGCCGCCCCACTGCGCAACGGTGTGTTGCGAAAACGGATGGCGATCTCGTGCTCACCGGCCGGCGCCTGCAGGGTGATCAGGGCATCGGGCCCGGCAGCGACCAACGGCAGCGGTTGTCCGTCGATCTCGCCCTGCCAGCCCGGATACCAGTAGGTGTAAAACTGCACTGTGACCGGGCTTTGGGCCGAGAGATGGATACGCTCGGAGCCGGCGCCATGATGCAGGGGGCGTATCGTTCCCTGGCCGGCAAGGATGCCAGCCAGGGGCAAAGGCTCGTTGGCCAGATAAGCGGCCAGCTTGGGGCTATCCTGCGGGGGGGCTTTGGCAAAGGCGGTGCTGCCGCGCATGTCGGGATAGTTGACCTCGAAGTCGATCACCGCCCGCGGGCTTTGGCTGTGGGCGGTGAGGGGTGTGTGCTGCGGCCGCGCCATGGGGTACGAAGCGAACACGATCGCCAGCGCCAGCGCCAGGAGGGCGGGCGACAGGCGCTGTTGGGACTGCGAAGACGCCGCGGGCGCAGTCAGTGCGGCGATCATGCCCGCAGCCGTGAGGGCCAAAGAGAAGTTGATCAGCGCCAGCAGCCGAAAGGGGAATTGAATCAGGGCCATGAGAGGCAGGAGCGCCCACAGGAAGTGGCTACCGGCCTGCGTGAGCCACAGGGTGCCCACGGCCAGCAGGCCGAACCCTGCCCAGGTGAAAAGATGGCGGGGACGATGTTGCCACAGCAGAGGCAGGGTGCCCAGCCCCAATACGAATAGCCACAGCCCCACCTGCATACTCATGCCGTCATCAGGCCCCTCGATGGCAAAGCCAAATCCCCAATTGTTCTGGAACCATTGAAACGGATACAAAAACTGATTGCCGTACTGATAGGTGTCGGGCAGCCACTGATCCTGCACAATGTAGCGGCTTTCGGCCACCGCCGGCAACAGGAAGATGGCGGCCAGCATCGCCCCCCCCACTCCGGCCACGGCGGCCCGCAGGATGGCGGCCCAGGGCACACGCTTTTGCCGCCAGGCCTGTACGGCCAACCAATACAAAATAAGCAGGATGAGCACAGGCGGAAAAAAGACCACCGTGACGCTGTGTGTGAGCAATAGCAGGCCAAAACTCAGGGCCGCCCAGGCCACACGGCGTCGCCCCCCCTGGGCCAGCACATCCCAAAAGCAAAGCACTACCCAGGGGTACAAGCCCATGGCAACAAATTCGGCCAGCGCCGAGCGCACATAGATATTGACCAGATGATACGGGGCATACACATAAAGTAAGGCGGCAATCACCGCCGGTCCAGCGCCCCACAAACGGCGGACTAACGCGTACATGCTCAGCCCCGAAAGTACAATACCCAGCCCCCACACGATCTTGACAGCGCCCAGGATACTGGCCCCGAGCAGGTGGAAAAACTCGGCCACATAAAAAACCAGGGGCGCATAAAAAGTAAAAAGCGGATAGCCATAGCCCAGGGCATGGTCGGGCGCCCACCGCGGCCACAAAAAACCATCACGAATACCCTGATCGAACTCCGTCAGCCAGAACAGGCTGTGCGCGGCATCGTGGGCGTGCAGAAAGTAGCCGGGGGCCAGCAGGGGGGCCCCGGCAAACAACGACAGCAACAGCACCAACCACAGGGGGGAACGACGCTTGCTCATTTCAATCAGAGATGGGAGCGAAAAAGCGGTGAATGACCGGGGTCAGCCAGCGGGCGGCCAGCAGCAACAGCAGCGCCACCGCCATACTCAAAGCCGACACCACGTTGCTGGCGGTGCGCAGGGGCGTGTTCTGAAAGCGAATCAGCAGGAGATGGTCGCCCTGCGGCACCGGCACGGTGAGCAGGCCATACGGAGGCCGGGTGTGTTCGGGGCCCAGGGAAAAATGGGCGATTTCGGCGCCGCTGTCCGGATCCAACAGGGTGGCCGTCCAGCCCGGGAACCACTGTCGATAGAAGGGCACACTCTGGCCGGCGCTCAGCGCCCGCACCCAAAGCAGCTCGCTATCGATGCGATGTTCCTTCACGTCCACCACGAGCTGATCGTTGGCATTGACCAGGCTATAATCAACCTGATTACCGATCTTGATGCCCGCCATGTGTAGATCGGCCAATGGCGACCACGTTGCCACTTCGGCGGCGGTGGCAGTCATGCCGGTCATCTCGTTGGCGCTGCGTTCAAACTCCATGAGACCGGCCAGGGTGGCGCCACCAGGGGGGGCCGGGGGTGTTTGCATCTGCACATAACGACTGCTACCCAAAATGACCAGGCCGCTGAGCAGGATCGGCGCCAGCCATTGCCGGGGGTGGGGTGGCGTAAAGTCGTCCGGGGTCCAGACATGCGCCGCCAGCACCGCCAAAGCCAGGATAGCCAGCGACAGATAACGCCAGGGAAACTGAGCGCTCGCCACCAACGGCACATGATCCCAGGCCCAGGTGGCGGCGGCCGTGCTCAACCAGGCTCCCCCCACCAGGATGAGCAGCCAAAAACCCGGTTCGCCGTGGCCATGGCTCTGCCCTCGCCACCAGCGCCACACCGCTACCCCGGCCAATGTCAAGGCCACAAGCCCCAACTGAAAGCTGATAGCGTCATCGGGGCCGGGAACGCTGATGCCAAAGCCCCAGCGTGGATCAAAAAACTGGGAGAAATAGACAAAGTGATCGTGGAAGTCGTAATAGCCGCCAAACCACTGATCCTGCCGCACATACTGAAATTCGAGCAAAGCCGGAAACACGAAAAAAGCTGCCAGCCCCAGGCCCAGCCCCAGCCCCAACCCGCCGAGGACGATACTACGGAACCCGGCCCGCAGCCTGATCCCCAAGGCATGGCCGCGCCCGGCCTGCGCCACCGCCAGGGCGGCTAAATAAGCCAGCAACAAACCGGTACTGAGCAGGGCAATGAAATTATGCGTGAGATGGATGGCCGCATAACTAAGAGCGAACCAGACGATGCGTTGGGGCGTGGGCCGCCGTACCAGCCGGCGCAGAGTCCACAAAGCAAACGGCACCAGCGCCAGGGCCAACGATTCGCCCATGGCCGCCCGCACCGTGATATCGAGCAAATGGTAGGGGGCATAGACGTAGACCAGTGCCGCCACCATGGCCGCCCGTTCATCCGCCCACTCCCGCACGAATAGCCACATGCCCAGGGCACTCAGTAAAATCGACAGGATAAACGTGCCCTTCACGGCCGATTCCAGGCTCAGGGGCAGAAAATGGTACAGGGCTGTGCCCACAAATGTGGCGCCCGGCGCTACCAGGTTAAAAAAGGGATAACCATAACCAAAGGCCCAGTCGGGAGACCAGCGCGGGAGCAGCACGCCTTCATTCCAGCTCAGATTGTATTGCAGGATGAAAAACACGTCGTGCCGGGCATCGTTGGCCGACCAAAAATAGCCAGGGTGCAGGAAAGGCGCCACCGCAAAAAGCGACAACAGCAGCGTCATCCACAGGGCAGGTGAACGCAGAACTCGCTTCATAGCCCCCCTCCTGAAACGGCAATGGCATCCTTATCCCCGGCCAGCAACCGCACCCCGGTCTGCCAGTTGTACACGCCCAGCAGCACCCGCAGCCCCTGGGGGGCGTCGGCAGGGATGGGTACCTGCAGGCTGTCGGAAATCACTTCGCCGGGTTGCCAACTGGTCATGGGGCGGGCGCCTTGCTGTGGTTGGCCGTCGAATTGCGCCACTTTATGGCCCTGGGCATCGAGCACATGCACAAAGATATTATAATCGAAATCGGGCTTTTGCAACGCCACCCACGAAACATCGAGGGTGAAGGATGCGCCCGCTTGGGGAGCGGATACCGGTTGGGCCGACAAGAGCATGATCGGCTGCGGGCCAAAGAGGGCCACGGGCTGTTGGGGAATGGCGTAGGATTCGAAGCTGGGCGAAAGCGCTGGCCCGGCGTTGAGAATGCTGAGGACGAAAAGCGCCGTCCACACAGGAACGCTGGTGGATGGCATCAGGCGTTGCCAGCCCACCACTGCCGCCATGGCCAAAAAGGGCAGCGCCAATACCAGGAGCGATGCCGGTGGCACTGTTTGGGCGATGAACGGCAAGCGGCTGCTCACGGCTTGTAGACTTAGCAGCGTCAGCAGGCCACCGATCAGGAGATGCGGTAACCACGGTTGCGGGCGAGTGCCGGCATCCGGAAGAGAGGTGCTGCCCCAGGCGCCCACCAATAGCAAGCCCAACAACGGCAGGCCCAGCGAGAAATTGGCCGGGACCATGCGCCCGATGGTCTCCACATCCCAGCTCCAGCCCGGCTCCAGCAGTTGGTAGAGTGCCACCCCCGCTGATGCCGGCATCGGTAGCACGGGCCGGGTCCAGGGCTGGGCGAAGAAAAAGCCCAGTAAACTGCCTCCTAGCACACTCAACAGCGTCAGGGGGTGGCGATAGAAAGCCGCCAGCAGCAGGGCGGCCAACGAAATCCATATCCCCAGCCCCGGGCGGGCAGCCCAGGCCACGATCAAAGCGATCACCACCACAACAGCATCCCGGCGACGCCCGCGCCCAATCCCCCAGCCAGCCCACGCCAGCCCGGCCATCGCCCACATCAACGCCACATCACCGTCGTGATAGAGGGTGCTCAGCAAAACAGGGGCAAACGCCACCAGCACCGCTGCCAGCACCCCACCGTAAACACCGCCCAGCCTCACTCCCCAGCCCACGCAGCCGGCGACAAGCAAGACCTGGGCCAGTACGATGCTGATTTTGATAGCGCTGACGCCATCGCCGCTTAGCCCGTGCGCCATCCTGGCTACCGTGTAGGGCCAAACACCATCCGTGTGCCAGCGCTCCCCAGCCGTGGCCACAGCCGGGGGGGCTCCCCGTTCTACGGCATACAGCTTCAACACTGGGAGAGGGCCATTCGTAGTGGCCGGCAGGCCCGGGTGGCTGAGCATGGCCCAGACGGGAAGTGTGAGGTAACATGCCAGCACAAGGGCCGCCCACCACGGAGACATCGCCAGACGGATTCTTGACATATCGGCGATTATAGCACGCTTCGGGTGTTGATCGGGAATCGAGCCCGCCTTGCTACGAAAGACTGGGCGGCGCCAAATGGATCTCCCCGTCGGCCAGACCTGTCACTTTGACCAGGGAGACCACCGGCGCTCCGAAGGAGGCAACGGCCTCTCTGCCGGACTCGAAGGTTTTTTCCAGCACGACTCCAAATCCCACAATCTGTCCCCCCGCCAGCTTGACTAGCTCGCCCAGAGCTGCCAGGGTAGTGCCCTGGGCCAAAAAATCATCCACAACAAACACATTGGCCCCGTCAGGGATCACGTGCGAGCCCAGGAAAAGCTGCACCGGCTTGTTTTTGGTGCGGCTGAATGAGTCGATCTTGTAGTAGCCGCCTTCGGGCAAGGTGATGGGACGACTCTTTTTGGCGAAAACGACGGCTGCTGGCTGAGGCCATTGTGCATTGTTGATGGCCATGGCCGTAAACACCGCCACACTGATGCCTGATGCCTCGGCAGTGAGGATCACATCGACATGTTGATCGCGCACAGCCCGCGCCAGCATGGCCCCGGCATAGGCGCTAAAGGTGGTATCAATACGATGATTCAAGAGCGTATCGACATTGACAATACTGTCGCCGACCGCTTTACCATTTTCGCGTACCAGTTCATTCAAACGGTTGAGCAGATACATGGGCCTCAGGCTTGCAGAGTGGAGATAAATTCGTAGTTGTTGCGGCTGCGCAGAAGTCGGTCCCGGAAGACCAACATCGGCTCGGCGCCGGGTTGCTTGCTGCGAATAGCGGCGATCATGCGACGCATAAGCCAGGCCTTTTGTACCGTATCCTTGTCGAGCAGCAATTCTTCGTGACGGGTGCTGCTGCGTGCCAGATCGATTGCCGGGAAGATGCGTTTGGATGCCAGATGACGGCTCAAGTATATCTCCATATTGGCTGTATGCTGAAATTCCTCGGCGATACGTTCGTCGATGCTGCTACCAGTATCTACAAGACAGGTCGCCAGCAAGGTGAGACTGCCGCCGTTTTCGATGTTCTGGCCAGCGGCAAAAAAGCGTCGGGCACGGTATACAGCCACGGCATCGAGATCCGGCCCCAATTGATGGCCGGATGATGCCAGGGTTTCGTTGTAAGCGCGGGTGAGACGGGTGAGGGAATCGACTACAAGCACGACATCCCGGTGCATCTCCACCAGGCGTTGAGCACGGCTGCGGGCCAGTTCAGCCGTGGCCACCTGTTTATAAGCTGAGGCATCAAACGAAGCGCTGAACACCTCGGCTTCGAC
Organism: Chloroflexota bacterium; assembly: GCA_013152585.1. Lineage (GTDB taxonomy): Bacteria > Chloroflexota > Anaerolineae > J102 > J102 > JAADGC01. The sequence continues at coordinate 16,142 of JAADGC010000157.1, read as the reverse complement.
CGAGCGAATCACGTTGGTAATTTCTTCCGGGCGTTCGCCAATGAGGGCCACGATTACATGGATATCGCTGTAATTGTAGGTCAGCCCTTTGACTATCTGTTTGATCAGGGTGGTTTTGCCAGCCCGGGGGGGGCTGATCATGAGCCCGCGCTGACCCCGCCCCATGGGACAGAGCAGATCGATAAAGCGGGGCGCCAGGATATGGGGCTTGGTTTCCAGGATCAATTGTTGTTGCGGAAATATGGGAACCAACGATTCGAATTGATCACGTTCCAGCGCTGTCTCGGGGTGCAAGCCGTTGACAGATTGTATCTGCACCAGGCTGAGATACTTTTCTCCTGGTTTGGGCTTGCGTACCTGCCCTTCGATGAAATCGCCGTGGCGGAGGCCAAAGCGCTTGATCTGGGCCGGAGACACGTAAACCTTCTTGCTTTTGCGGAAACTATAACCAAAACCTGGGCGCAATATCGCCGTGTCATGACGGTCGAAATCGAGATAGCCCATTCCTTCCTGGATAGCCCCGGTGCCATTACTGGCTTTGGCCAGCACACGCACCAGTTCTTCCTTGCGCAGGCGGCTGTATCCTTTCAGCCCTTGCTGACGCGCCAGCATGCGCAGTTCTTTCAAGCTACGAGTTGCGAGAGGAGCAGTAAGATTCATGAGGTTGTCAGGGTATCAGGACACAATCGCTGGCCAGATGACCAAACGATGTGGCGATCGTATCGACTGTGTCTGATGCAGAGTAAACATGGACAGACCCATATGACTCTTGTGGCGAGATGTCGAATATGGGCAATGAGCGAGGAGGAGAAAGGGGCAATGGCTGCCCACCCTAGCCAGTATGGACGAACCAACATGCAGTTTGTAACACGAATGAGTATAGCATAGTCCAATTTGAAGCGTCAAAGGTAGCGAATGCAGAGAAGAGGAATAGGAACAATCAGAAAATAAAAACTGGACGAGCAAAAAATGCTCATCCAGTGATTGGGTTGAAGAAAATGCAGGCCGGGGCTAAGCTGGCACAAGCCTCACACTTCAGGCTCCCAGCCAGCGCTCGATGCGATTGACGAACGCCGGGTAATTTTGCACACCGACAATGCGATCGACTTCTTCGCCATTCTTGAAAAAGAGCACCGTGGGAATGCCCATGATGCCATAGCGGCCAGGGGTGGCGGGATTTTCGTCTACATTCAGCTTGGCCACGACGACGCGACCGTCGTACTCTGCGGCCAGTTTTTCGATGGTGGGGGCAATCATATGGCAGGGACGGCACCAATCTGCCCACAGATCCACAAGGGCCAGTTTGTCGGATTGCAGGATTTTCTCGGCAAACTCAGCATCGGTGATGCGAATGGGCTGAGGACGATTGGGATCGTCATTGTTCGTTGGCTGCGGGGTGGGGTTGTTATTAAGAAGACTTTTGATAAAAGACATGAGAGACTCCGATCTGTTTGGGGTGAGGTGGATTCGAAAATTGCTTTGTTTACTTAAGATGAGGTGAACCGCAAAAAAGTTACGTAGGCCGCATGGCTTCATGCTTGACGCAAATAGCTCCTCATGCGATGATAGGGGCCAGGGCAACGGCCATGCTTTGCACGAGCTGCTTCGGACTTAAGACCTGGAGTCTGGCGAAGATGACCCCTGCAACTTAAGCAAAGCATTATCAGCCACGAGACCCCCACGAAATCCAAAAGAGCCAACAATTCTCATCATCCCAGCGTATTTTTATAGGAGAATACGATCCATGCGCCAGAAACGCAACCGTTTTTTCATGATTATCGGTGTCACCGTCCTTTTTATTATTCTCGTGACTACCGTGAATCAGCTTTATGTACAACCGATGCAGGCACCGAAGAAAATGGCTACTGCCACGGCAAAAGTGTTCTTTGCCACGCAAACCGCTGCCACAGGATCCGAGGCGGTGGAATGGATGGGTATTCCCAACATATCCACTTCCAACCAGACTTGGGATGGCCTGAGGGTAGAAATAATGCGGGTTGATGATGATGCCTGGCCATTGGTGCATCTTGAAAATAAGTTCAACGAGGCTCCGCCCCCCGACGAACGCATGTTGATGTTGACGTTGCAGGTGACGAATGTTGCTGGAGAGGAGACGATGCAGATACGCGAGGCCCTATTCCGGGTGATTGACGAACAGCGCCAGCCCTATACCACATTCGATGCAGACACGCGTTGCGGTGTGATACCCCAGCCCCTGAAAGGCACCCTGCCTCGCGGCGAAAGCCTCACCGGCAATATCTGTATCCAGGTGCCGCTCACATCACACGCTTTTGTGTTAGAACACATCCCCACCGGTGTGAACGCGCAATCGACCTATTTCCGGGTGCCAGAACCCGGGCAATAAAAGCAGCAACCATGCGTGGCGACGCACCACATAGCGACGGAAATTTCGGAATGCGGATTGACGGACTCGCTCCTGCTATCCACCTCTTCGCCCTTCTGCGCCCGCACGGTATCTCCTGGCTGCCCGTGCTATAATACCGCCACAATCTCCCTCTTTGGAATAATACCATGACCCGACTTAGCGCCGACGAGGTCCAGCATGTCGCCGAACTCGTCAAACTCAAGCTGACAGCAGCAGAAATCGAACTCTTCGCCAGTCAGCTTTCCGCCATTCTCGACTATGCCGCGCAGATACAGGAAGTTGACACCTCGCAGGTGCCGCCCACTGCCACCGTGCTGCCTTTGCGTAGCATCATGCGCGATGATGTCACCGAGCCCCGTTTGTCTGTGGACGAGGCCCTGGCCAATGCTCCCAATCGGCAGGACTCCTTCTTCAAGGTGCACGCCATACTGGATGGCAGCCAATGATCGACCTCAGCACGTTGACCATCCACGCCTGCCACCAACTGCTGCAAAAGCGGGAGATCAGTGCCGTCGAACTCACGCGGGCTTATCTCGATCGCATCGAGCGCCTGGAACCCCGGGTGAAGGCCTATTTGCACCTGGCGCCCGAGTTGGCGTTGGCGCAAGCCCGCCAGGCCGACGCCCGCCGCGCCGGCGGCGAAGACAATCCCCTTTTGGGTGTGCCCCTGGCCATCAAAGACATGCTCACGATCAAAGGCATGCCCACCACCGCCGCCTCACGCATATTGGAAGGCTTCATGCCGCCGTACGAAGCCACGGTGATCAGCCGCCTGCGGGCTTTGGGCGCGGTATTCCTGGGCAAAGCCAACACCGATGAATTTGCCATGGGCTGGAGCACCGAGAACTCGGGCTTTTTCACCACCCACAACCCCTGGGACCTCACACGGGTGCCGGGTGGCTCCAGCGGCGGCCCGGCCGCAGCCGTAGCCGCCAGCGAAGCCGTGGCCGCTCTGGGCACCGATACCGGGGGCAGCGTACGGCAGCCTGCCTCGTGGACCAATCTGGTGGGGATGCGCCCCTCGTATGGGCGAGTATCCCGCTGGGGAGTCGTTGCCTTTGCCTCTTCGCTCGATCAGGTGGGGCCCCTGACCAGAGACGTGCGCGACAATGCCCTCTTGCTGACGGCCATTGCCGGGGCCGACCCCCGCGACAGCACCACCATGCCCCTCGAGATACCCGATTATCAGGCCGCCCTGGGCCAGGATATTCGCGGCATGCGCTTTGGTCTGCCCCGCGAATACTTCACCGAGGGGATGCACCCCGGCGTGCGCCAGACCATCATCGATGCCGTAGCCACCCTCAGCGATCTGGGCGCCCATATCGAAGAAATGTCGCTGCCCACCACCCGCTACGGCATGCCGGTCTACTATCTGGTGGCCACTGCCGAAGCCAGCGCCAATCTCGCCCGCTACGATGGCGTGCGCTATGGCCACAGCGCCGGCGCCGACACCATGTGGGAAAACTATCGCCAGACGCGCGGCCAGGGCTTCGGCCCCGAAGTCAAGCGCCGCATCATCCTCGGCGCCTACGCCCTCTCCGCCGGCTACTACGACGCCTACTACCTGCAGGCGCAAAAAGTCCGCACCCTCATCCGCCAGGATTTCGAGCAGGCCTTTGCGCAGTACGATGCCCTCATCACCCCCGTCGTTCCCATCCCCCCCTACAAAATCGGTGCCGCCCCCACCGACCCGGTGGAAATGTATCTCACCGACATCCTCACCCTGCCCACGGCCCTGGCTGGCGTGCCCTGCATCTCCGTGCCCGCCGGTTTTATTGCCGAAGATGGCGCCTCCCTGCCCGTCGGCTTGCAGATCATCGGCAAGCCCTTTGCCGAAGCCACCATCCTGCAAATCGCCTACGCCTTCGAACAAGCCACCCTCTACCACCGGCAAACGCCGCCCCTGGCCCATGACTGAACCCCCCACCCCGGTCACGGTCAGCGCCTACGCCGGCGCCAGCTATCCCCAACGTCCTATCGCGGTGCACTGGCAAGGACAACGCCTGGAAGCGTTGCAGATCGAACGCACCTGGCGCACCCCCGACGCCCTCCACTTCCGCCTGCAAATCGAAACCCTGGGCCGTGTCGAGCTGAGCTACCATCCCCGCACCGACACCTGGACCCTGATCTCTCTCGCTCCTCCCCGCAAGGACCCCGCATGACCCCAGCATACGAACTCGTCGTGGGCATGGAAGTCCATGCCCAACTCCTCACCCAATCCAAAATGTTCTGCGGATGCAGCGCCAACGCCTTCGACACCGAACCCAACAGCAACACCTGCCCCGTGTGCCTGGCCATGCCCGGCATGTTGCCGGTTATCAATCGCCAAGCTGTGGCCCAGACTATCCGCGCCGGCCTTGCCCTCAACTGCACCATTGGCGCCGAAGCCGTCTTTGCCCGCAAAAACTACACCTATCCCGACCTGCCCAAAGGCTACCAGATCAGCCAATACGAACTGCCGCAGTGCTCTGACGGCTGGATCGAAATCGACACAGCACACGGGGCCAAGCGCATCGGCATCACCCGCGCCCATCTCGAAGAAGACACCGGCAAGCTTGTGCACGCCGATGGCGTCAGCCTCGTCGATCTCAATCGCGCCGGCGTTCCTTTGCTGGAGATCGTCACCGAACCCGACCTCCGTACTATCGAGGAGGTCAACGAATACCTGACCCGGCTGCGCCAGCTTCTCGTCACCATCGGCGTCAGCAGCGGCGACATGGAAAAAGGGGCCATGCGCATGGAAGCCAACATCTCCCTGCGCCCGGCCGGTAGCAGCAGCTTTGGCACCAAAGTCGAGATTAAAAATCTCAACAGCTTCCGGGCCGTGCGCAACGCCCTCGAATACGAGATCCGGCGCCAGAGTGCCGTTCTGGCGACCGGGGGTCAGGTGGAGCAAGTGACCATGGGCTGGTTGGAGCACGCAGGGCGCACCTATGTGCAGCGCAGCAAAGAATCGGCTCACGATTATCGCTATTTTCCCGAACCCGATCTGCCGCCGCTGGCCGTCAGCCGGGAATGGGTGGCAGAATTACAGGCCAGCCTGCCCGAGCTGCCCCTGGCCCGCCGCAGCCGTTTTATGGCCGCGTACGGGCTCAAACTGGCCGATGCCGACGTGCTCAGCGCAGATCGCGGTGTGGCCGACTTTTTCGAAGCCACGCTGCAAGCCGTGGGTGGCGTCGTGACGCCCCACAAAGTCGCCCACTGGATCATGGGCGATCTGTTCCGCCTGCTGAACGAGCACAATCTCGACCGCATTCCTATCCCCGCCGCCCACTTTGCCGAACTGCTGCAACTGGTCGCCCGCCACGTGATCAACGCCAATACCGGCAGTCAGGTGCTCAAAACCATGTTCAGCAGTGGCGAAAGCGCCGCCCGCATTGTCGAGCGTGAAAACCTGGCCCAGGTCAGCGACGCCAACGTGCTGGAAAGCGCCGTACAGAGCCTGTTAGCCGCTCACCCCGACGAAGTCGCCCGTTATCAGGCCGGCAAAACCCAGTTGCTGGGCTGGTTTGTGGGACAGGTCATGCGCGAAACCCGCGGCAAAGCCAATCCCGACCTCGTACGCCAGCTTTTGCAAAAATATCTGTAAGCCCCACTCCTCACTATCCACTTGTTATGCCCACTATTACCTTCATCGGCGCTGGCAGCACCGTCTTCGCCCGCAACCTCATGGCCGACATCCTCAGCTTTCCCGAGCTGGCCGACGCCACCATCGTTTTGCACGACATCGACGAAGAACGGCTGCAATTTTCATATGCGGTGGGCCAAGGTCTGGCCAAGCAGATGGGTGCTCACCCTACCCTCATCGCTACCACCGACCGCCGCCGCGCCCTCGCAGGCGCCGACTACGCCATCAACATGATTCAGGTGGGGGGCTACCGTCCTGCCACCGTCACCGACTTCGAGATACCCAAGAAATATGGCCTGCGGCAGACCATTGCCGACACCCTGGGGATTGGCGGCATCATGCGCGGGCTGCGCACCATCCCCGTGCTGCTTGACATGGCCAGCGATATGGAAGAACTGTGTCCCGACGTCTTGCATCTCAACTACGTCAATCCCATGGCCATGAATTGCTGGGCCCTGGCCGGCGCCAGCAGCATCCAGACCATCGGCCTCTGCCACAGCGTGCAGCAGACCGCGGCCGGGCTCGCCCACGACATCGGCATCCCCCTGTCCGAGATCAACTATGTGGCCGCCGGCATCAACCACATGGCCTTCTACCTGCGCTTCGAACGCGATGGCCAGGACCTGTACCCCGAGCTGCATCGCCTCATTGCCGAAGGCCGCGTGCCCGATCACAACCGCGTGCGCTACGAAATGCTGCAACGTTTGGGCTACTTTGTCACCGAATCGAGCGAGCATTTTGCCGAATACGTGCCCTGGTTCATCAAAAGCCAGCGCCCCGACCTGTTGGAACGGTTCAACATCCCCCTGGACGAATATCTCGGTCGGTGCCAGCTCTACAACCGCTCCTGGGATTTTGTGCTGGAGCACGACGTGTTGCATCGTGGCCTGCCCGGCCCCGAAGTCATCAGCCAATTTTCGCAAGACGTAAGCCAGATTCAGGTTATGCCCAGCCAGCGCCATGCCACCTTACAGGCCCTGCTGCAACTGCAAAGCGCCGACCTGCCCGTGCACAGCGGCGAATACGGCTCCCTGATCATCCACAGCCGCGAAACGAACACCCCCCGCGTCGTCTACGCCAACGTCCCCAATCACGGTCTCATCGACAACCTGCCCCCCGCGGCCATCGTCGAGGTGCCCTGCCTGGTGGACGGCAACGGCGTGCAGCCTACCCGCATCGGCACTCTGCCTCCGCAACTGGCTGCTCTTATGCGCACCCACATCAGCGTGCAGGAACTCACCGTCGCTGCCGCCCTGAGCGGCAACCGCCAGCACATCTACCACGCCGCCATGCTCGATCCGCACACCGCCGCCGAACTCGATCTCGATCAAATCTGGCGCCTGGTAGATGAACTCATCGCCGCCCACGGCGACCTGTTGGCCGCTTGGAATTAAAACCCGCCGCCTATCTCGCCGCATCACGGATGCGGCGAACACCCGCAAATTCCCAATCTGCAATCCGCAATTCAAAAATCCGGCCACCTATGATCCCCACCCCCCCAACTCCCCCCGACCTACACGCCTTTTTCCAACCCCGCGGCATTGCCATCATCGGCGCCTCAGCCACGCCAGGCAAACTGGGCTACAGTGTTGTGGCCAATCTGGTGCAAGGGCACTATCCTGGTCACATCTATCCCGTCAACCCCCACGCCACCCGCATCCTCGATCTGCCCTGCTACACCCAGGTGGCCGATGTGCCCGATCCCGTCGATCTCGCCGTCATCATCATCCCCGCCCCCCATGTGCCTGCAGCGCTCGAGGCGTGTGGTCAGCGTGGCATTCGTGCCGCCAACATCCTCTCCGGGGGCTTCGCCGAAGCTGGCGACGAAGGAATCGTCCTGCAGGACCAACTTCTGGCCATTGCCCGGCGTTATCATATGCGCCTGATCGGCCCCAATTGCGTGGGTACCATCGACGCCTGGCATCCCCTGAACGCCACCTTTATCGAACAGATGCCCGATCCCGGCGCCATCGCCTTCTTCTCGCAGTCCGGAGCCGTGGGCGGAGCCATGATCGATTGGGGAAAAGGCCAGTATCTGGGGCTATCACACTTCGCCAGCCTGGGCAATGCCATCGACGTGGACGAAAGCGATTTAATCGCTTTTTTGGCTGATGATGAACACGTGCGCGTGTTTACCCTTTATCTCGAAGGACTGAGCGATGGCCGCAAATTGATGCAAACCGCCGCTGCCGTCAGCCGTCGCAAACCCATCATCGTCCTCAAAGTGGGCGCCACGTCCGCGGGCGCCCGCGCCGTCGCCTCGCATACGGCGCATCTGGCCGGCACCGCAGCCGCCTTCGAGGCGGCTTTCCGCCAAAGCGGCATTCTCAGCGCCGAAACCACATCCGAACTCTTTGCCGCTGCCCTGGCATTGGCCTACCAGCAGCCCCCATCCGGCAATCGTATCGCCATCCTCACCAATGCCGGCGGCCCCGGCGCCATTGCTGCCGACGCCCTTGCCCGCAACGGCCTCAGTCTACCCGAACCCGATCCGGCGACCCACGCCCAACTCCGGGCCGAACTTGGACCCGGCCCCCAGCTCCGTAACCCCATCGACATGCTGGGCGCCGCCTCTACCACCGAATACGAAACCGCCGCCCGCATCCTGCTCGCCAGCCTTCAATACGACGCCGTGCTCGCCATCCTCGTGCCCAACGCCGTCAACGACCCTGCCGGCGTCGCCGATGGCCTCGCCCGTGCCTGCAGCCACAGCACCAAGCCGCTGTACGCCTGCTACATGGGCGATGTCAGTATCCGCGAAGGCCTGGCCCGGCTCCATCATCACCGCATCCCTGCCTACGCCTTCCCCGAAGACGCCGCCCGCGCCTTTCGCCTCGCCTGGCAATGGCGGCAATGGCTCGATACCCCGCCCGCGGTGCCGGTAGTCTCCCCCCAACTGCCCCCCAGCATCCACCAGCGCCTGCGTGAGGCGCCCCCCACCCTGGGCGAAAGAGAACTCTATCCCTTGCTGCAAGACCTGCACATCCCCCTGCCAGCCTACGGCATTGCCCACAGCGCCACCGAAGCTGTTCAAATCGCCGAAACCATTGCCCGCCCCGTGGCCCTCAAAATTCTCTCCCCCCACATCCTCCACAAATCTGATGCTGGTGGCGTGCGTCTGCACCTGCAAACGCCGGCGGAAATCACCGCCGCCTACCAACAAATGCTCCAGCATGTGCGGCAGCACCAACCCCAGGCCCAGATCAACGGCGTGATGGTGCAAAGCATGGCCGTTCCCGGACACGAAACCATCATCGGCATGCAGCGCGACCCCACCTTCGGGCCCCTGATCATGTTCGGTGGCGGCGGCATCCTCGTCGAAGCCCTGCACGACGTCGCCTTTGGCATCGCCCCCCTCAGCGACGCCCAGGCCCGCAGCCTCATCGCCCAAACCGCCACCGGCCGCCTTCTCGGTGGCTACCGCCAACACCCCCCTGCCGATATCAACGCCCTTGTCGCACTCATCCACAAAATCGCCGCTCTCGCCCTTGCTTTCCCCCAGATCGAACAGCTCGAATTCAACCCCGTCATCGCCCATCCCCAAGGCCAAGGGGTCACCGTCGTCGATGCCCGTGCCATCCTCAGCACCTGACCATGCCCCCCCTCGGACAACCGCTCATCCGCTTCGACAGCATCCCTTCCACCCAGGAGTGGGCGCGGGGCTGGGCCGAACTGGGCGCAGCCGAAGGGCTCACCATCCACGCCCGTAGCCAAACACAAGGACACGGCCGCCAACAACGCATCTGGTGGTCGCCCCCTGGCGGCGGACTCTATCTCTCGCTCCTCCTGCGCCCGGCCATCCCCCTGGCTCAGGCCAGCCACATCACCATGCTGGCAGCGCTCGCCGCCATCGACACCTGCACCGCCCTTGCCGCGGTACAGCCCCGCCCCAAATGGCCCAACGACGTGCTCCTGAACGGGCGCAAGCTGGCCGGCATCCTTAGCGAACAAAGCCTGCAGGGCGACCACCTGCGTTATGTTATCGTGGGCATCGGGCTCAACGTCAACACCGATTTCCGGCATACCGACCTGGCCGACATCGCCACCAGCCTGCGCAGCGTCAGCGGTCGCAGTTATGACATCGAGCGCCTGCGCCATAGCTTCCTGGACGCGCTCAACCATCGCTATCAACAGTGGCAAAGCGGCATATCACCATACCACGCCTGGCGACGTCAGCTCGAGCCCGTAGGACGCATGGTGAGCGTACAGCGTCCGGGCCAGCCCGAACTGATCGGCAAAGCCATTGACGCCACACCCGAGGGCGCCCTGCAGGTGCGCGATGCCCACGGTCACACGCACACCATCTGGTCGGGCGATGTTGTGGTGCAGAAACACCCGCCGCATCCGTGATGCGCCGCCTCGAAATCCCGTTAACTCTCCGGTACCAGGTCTACCACCACCACCTCGGGCAAACAGCGGAAACGCAGTGGCGTCGACTCGCCCATGCCCCGCGAGACCACCATGCGCGCCCCCGACGGGAGATCGTCAAATATGCCGGCCGGATGCTGGCGCGGCAGCAGCGTCCCCTGCGTGTGCACAGCCCCCATCAGCGGCAAGACCACCTGCCCGCCATGCGTGTGCCCGGCCAACACCAGTTCCAGCCGCCGGTCGTGCACGTGATAGGCCACATCGGGATGATGGCTGAGCAGCCATAGCGTCGCGTCTGCCGGCACCGCAGCCAATGCCTGCGCCACATCCGGCCGGCCCTCCACCCAATCATCCACCCCCGCCACCCATATCCCGCGGTCGCCAAGGGGCACGGCCGTGTTCAGCAACACCTGCACATCATATAATGCCAGCAGCGCCTGTAATTCGGCTGTGGGATTGGGTACCGCCGCAAAGCGCAAACGCTCGTTGCTGTAGATCTGCCAGGCCAGACGCCGCAGACGTCGCACTTCCTGGCCGGTGACGCTCAGCCGCTGCTGTGACTCCCGGCTGTGCTGAATATTAGCCCAGGCACTGCGGAAAAGTTCGCCATAAGAATACTGGGCATAATCATGATTGCCCAGCACTGCATAAGTGCCCAGAGGCGCCGGTGGCAGCATCTGCAGCAGCGTCTCCAGTGCCCTCAGCCCCTCCTGATCATGCAAAAAATCGCCTGTGAGCATCACCGCATCCACTTGCAGGCGCGGCAATAGCACCTGCAGGCGTCGCAGGCGCTGTTTCTGCACCCACGAATCGCCACCCAGATGCTGATCCGAGAGATGCAACAGCCGCAAACCTGCTGCCCGGGATGAGCGTACAGGCACGCGATACACTTGCAAACGCATGCGCGGACGTTCGCCCATCCAGGCGTAGGCCAGCATCCCCCCACCGAGCCCCAGTCCTCCCCCCAGGAGACGCGCCCATGCTTTCATCATTGCCGAGCCTCCAGGGCACCCAGCGTCCGCGCCGCCAACTGGCGGGCCGCGTCGCACCGCGCCTCGGGATCGCCGTGAGGCAGGGTGTCAATCCAGTGGGCAATAGCATGATCGGTCATGGCGTGGGGGGCGGTGTGCGCACGGCCAGTACATCAACGTCGCCGATCGCAGATAACAACTCGGCAAACACCCAGCCCTCTGTGCCGTTCAGCAGCCTCACTTGCAGCCAATCGCCAGCAGCAGTACGCCCCAGCACCGTCACTTCTTCTCCGGCCCCCAGAATCACTTGCGCAGAATAGTCGCTGCCGGGGCCACTGCGCACATAAAGCAGCGAAGCCGTCACCTGCGCCTGCCGGGTGGGTTCAGGCGTGGCTGTGGCTGTGGCTGTGGGCAGGGGTGTAGGCGTTTGCGTGGGCGTAGGCGAAAGCGTGGCTGTGGGGGTGAATGTCGACAGCCTGGGCAGTTGCAGATAAGGCGTGCGCGTTGGCAGGCCCACTATCGCCTGGCGGCTGATAAACGTGGGCGTGGCAGTAGGCGTGGGCCGGGGCACGGGTCGAGCATCCTGCCGGCTCAGGCTCCACTGCACCACGACCAGCAGCAAAAGCAGTGCGGTCAGCGCCAGCGAGCCGCAAGTTCGGGTACGTTGTTGATAACGACGAGGCATGTGAAAATAGTGGTTAGTGATTAGTGGTGCGTTGATAGATTGGGTGCGGGTGCGCATCGGTCGGCCCAAAGCGGGCTATTCCGTGCACCCATGTCAGCAAAGGGTGAGTGGTTTTTGTCGCAGGCCATGCCATTTTTACCACAGATGACGGCATTTACCCCAGAATCGCAAAGGCTTTGCGAGAGCTAAACGCCACCTTAAGAGCCATTGTCTTTTCAGCATTTATCTGCGCTAGCCGCGTTCGTCCGCGTCCCATGTCCAGTGCCGGAAGTTTATCAATCGAACCTCGATTCTTCAATTTGTCGGCGTAGCTTCTCTTCCGGCGAAAGCTGGAGCTCCGATTCCGTTTCCGGCGAGCCATAGAAGCGTTCTTCGGCATCTGCCAGCTCGTCCGGGGAGGCGCGGCGCACCAGGCTCCATTTACCGCAATGGGAGCAGCGGTCGAATTTACTCAACCCCATATTGGGCGCCCATATATGCCGGGCAAAGGGATAGCCGCATTTGGGGCAAACAGCGCCGCCCCAAATACCATAACCCGCACCTTTTCTGTCTCCCCGCCGCCGACCCAGCAGGAACATCGACATCGGGATCAGCAAACTAAGGAGTATCAGGGGAATCACTACCTTGGCTGCAAAATCCCAGCCGCGCGCGGCGGGCACAAATTCACGCTGTAGCACATTCGACTGCAACACATCCCCCCCGGCGGTGCGCCCGGTGGCATACAGCTTGTGCACGCCCAGTGCAAAGTCGTCGGTGCGGAACTGATAGCGCCACGGGGCCTTCTGATCCACGCCCACCAATTCCTTGTCGATATAAAACTGCACCTCGGTCAGCGTCTCCGGCCCCTTGACCCGGAAACTGAACGTGCCCTGAATATCGCCACTAAAGCCCCCGTAGCCAAAATCACGGTCAAGACGCAGGCTCAGGGCAGCTTCCTGCGCCCACACCGGCGCCGCAGCCAGCAGCACAAGCACCAAAACGAAAAAGAAGACGCGTCGGGAATGATTCATAGTTAATCCTCGATCAACGAGAGGACAGGTCATTGCCAGCGGGTGAGGATCGCCTCGCGGTCAAATACCTGCACGGCCACATAAGTCAAGACAATGTCGATCCCCAAAGCCACCACTGAAAACAGGATGGCGACCTGATTGTTGAAGATAAGGAAACCAAGCATCTGCCCCAGCAGCAAAAAAACCACCGGCAAGACGAGCAGGCTGGCGATTTGTTGCGCCACCCGCGGATCGTTGCTGCGGGACGAGACCATAATCGACAGATCTACAGAAAGGATGGCCAGCAACGGTGCCAGCAGGAAGATTGCGATCAGCCAGCGGCCGGCGAACAGATGGTTAAAGGCCAGCGTATCGTGGATCAGCAGGCGAGCGCCCACCACGAAAATCCCGAACGAGACCCATGTCGCCAAGATAGCCGGGATCACCGCCGCCAGATTCTTGGCCAGCAACAGCTCTGTGGTCGTGATAGGGCTGGCCAGCAGAGGTTCGAGGCTGCGCTGCGTTTTTTCACCCACAATGCTGTAGGGGGCAATGGCCGCGGGAATGATGAGCGGGATCATCATAAACAAAAGCATAAACTGGCTCACAATGAATATCTGATTGCACGCAGCCCCGCTCAAACCCTGGCATTGCTGCACCATCTGCGGGGGGAGTTCCGACACGACGACATCCACCGAACCTTCAAAGCCGCCAGATGCCCACAGGATCACCAGGGGCAAGGCCGTTAAAATGAGCGGCATAAAGACGACGGTCGAGAGCACCAGCGAATTCTTGTACAATTCGGCCCATTCTTTGCGGATGATAGTCGTCATTCTTGTGCGATTCATCGGTTTCACCAGGGATGTTCGTGGCCTTGCCAGGTGTAAAAACGATTGCTGTCGGCCAGAGTCAGGCGCTCGGCCAGGGCCAGGATGCCGGCTGCTGATTCTTGGGGCGGGATGGTGGCATTCGGCCCGCCCATATCGGTCTGCGCCCAACCGGGATGCAGGGCGACAACGATAATGCCGGAGGGCGACAATTCAAAGGCCAGCGTACGCGTCAACATATTCAGCGCCGCCTTGCTACTGGCGTAACTGTAATGCTGCCCGTCGCTCTTGCACTGGATCGAGCCAAACTGGGAGGAGATATTGAGGATGCACGGGTAAGGGCTGGCTTCCAGCCACGGCAACAGATGCTGTGCGACGATCATGGGGGCGATGGCATTGACGTGCATGGTGTGCAACATGGTCTCGGGCTGCAAACTGCGGATCGATTCCCCACGGGAAAATACGCCGGCATTGTTGATCAGCAAATCGATGGCCTCGACATGCTCGCCCACCTGCCGGGCCGCGGCGGCAATACTGGACTCATCGCTCACATCCAGGCGCAAAAGCAGAAGACGGTCCGGGGTGCTGGTGGCCAACGCCATCAGCTCCGGCGCCTGCTCTGGCTGGCGGCAAGAGGCCAAAACGATATCTCCACGTTGCAAGCTTTGTTCTGTGAGGGCCAGTCCGAGGCCGCGATTGGCGCCGGTAATAAAAATGCGTTTGGGTGTCATAATGTTGAGGGATCAGGCAGAAAGAGAGGGGGTTTGCACGAGCTGGAGATAGACATCTTCCAATGAATAACGTAGTTCACCCACAAACTGAATATCGGCGCCGGCATCCACCAGCGTGCGGATGAGAGTCGGGTTGTGGAGTTCGGGATCATGCATGCGCACCACCAGCTTGTTGTCGATGGCCTGCACCTCATCGACAAAGGGGTGTGCTTTCACAGCCGCCACGAGTTGCGGCGCCATCGCCCGTAAATGAAAAACCACCTGACGGCTGAAGAGTTTTCGGCGCAGGTTGGTGGGAGTATCCACGGCGATGAGGTGGGTCTTGAAAACCGCAATACGATCGCACAAACGATCCGCTTCGTCGAGATTGTGGGTGCACAAAAACACGGTGCGTCCCTGCTGGCGCAGTTCGGCGATGAAATCGCGCACCAGATGGGCGGCTTCGGGATCCAGTCCGGCCGTGGGCTCATCCAAAAACAGGATTGGGGGTTCATGTAAGAGGGCGCGGGCCAGCGCCAGTTTCTGCCGCATCCCCTTCGAAAACCCACCAGCTTCATCATCCCGCCGATCCCATAGCCCCAGCAAGCGCAGATACCTGGCGATCTGGGCGTCGGCATCGGCCACGCCATACAAACGGGCGAAGATGCGCAGATTGGTGGCGGCGCTGAGGCGGTCGTACATGCCCGGCGTCTCCGTGAGAATGCCCACGCTCTGGCGAATTGCCTGATTCTGCTGGCCCACGGTGTAGCCGTTGACCGTGGCCGTGCCGCTGCTGGGGGCGATAAGGCAGCTTAGCAACCGGATGGTGGTGGTTTTACCGGCGCCGTTCGGGCCCAGAAAGCCGAATATCTCGCCGGGCTGCACATCAATGGTGAGGTTATCCACAGCCACCAGCTCGGTCTTGTCTTTGGTTCTGAATCGGCGCGTCAGATGGTCGGTATGAATCATGGCAGCCATGTACTTACTCACTGTATCGGGAGCGGTCAATCGCAGCGTCGGTGGGCTGAGGTTCTGGCAAGGTGTCAGTCACGATGGCGGGAACCGGCAGTGCTGGATCGGGAGAACGGAGAAGCACCATGATCATCCATAAAGAATTAAGGGCATTGGAGGCGTAGAGCATGGGACCAATAAAATGAGTAGGATGGAAAAAAGTTGATGATTCAGGCTCTTTTGAATTCCGTGGGGTCATCATTCGCACCTCCGGGAGGTGGCAAAAAGGCCCTGACCGCCTTGCGGAGGTCACAGTAAGTCCCCGGGAGACGCGGTTGAACCATGATTCATTGTACCATAAATCGAAGGGGGATGGGAGCAATTACCGGGAGCATTTGCAAGCTGCTCCGTTGTTTTTTATACTGACTGCAAGTCTGGCGAAAACGGAATCCGTCACCCATAGACGCATTTTCGGCCACGAATTAGACGAATGATGAAAGGCTTTTACCTTCTTTTTCCGTGAAATGCCTGCTCATCCCTTCACTGGCCTTTCGAGTTCACGTGAGTTGCCTGCTTGACACGTTCAGGGTGACACAATAGACTGGTGTCCAGTAGCGGTTTTCATAT
>JAADGC010000148.1 GCA_013152585.1 Chloroflexota bacterium | reverse complement strand
TACACCCACGCACACCCCCACGCCCACACATACGCCTACCCCCACCCGCACGCCCACGCCCACGATCACCCCCACGCCGACCATTACACCCACGCCCACCATTACCCCCACACCCAGCCATACGCCCACCATTACGCCCACGCCC
Organism: Chloroflexota bacterium; assembly: GCA_013152585.1. Lineage (GTDB taxonomy): Bacteria > Chloroflexota > Anaerolineae > J102 > J102 > JAADGC01. The sequence continues at coordinate 18,840 of JAADGC010000148.1, read as the reverse complement.
ACGATCACGCCTACACCCACTCTCACGCCCACGCACACCCCCACGCCGACCATTACGCCCACCCCCACGATCACACCTACGCCCACTATCACCCCCACTTACACGCCCTCGCCCACACCCCTGGCCGTCGCCCTGGGGGGGGTAGCCACGGGCCTGCGCCCTCACGGCATCGCCATCGACATCTACCGCAACCGTGTTTTTGTGGGCAGCCACGAAGGCGGCAACATCACAGTACTCGATGGCATGGGCGGCCAGTGGCTGGGTGTCTACGGGGCGAATGGGGCTTTGGGAGCCAACGGCCTTGTTTACGATCCCCTGCATCAAACCCTGTGGGCGGCCTACAAATTCACCAACGATGTGGCGGCCATCGCTGTTACCACCGGCGCCGTCAGCCGTATCGAGGTGGGGAGTCAGCCCGATGGTGTGGCCCTGGATGGCGACCAGCAGCGGCTTTACAGCGCCAACTTCTCCGATGGCACTGTCTCCATCATCGATACCGGTGCCATGCAAGAACTGCGCCGGATGACCGTAGGCCCCACGCCCTCGTACATCGTCTTCGACCCTGTCAGCGGCCACGTCTTCGTCACCTTGTACATTAGCCATCAGGTGGCCGAGCTTGACGGCAACGGCGTGGGGCTGCGTATGTGGAATTTGTCTGGCCAGGGGCCTTATGGCATCACCCTCGATGCCCCCGGACGGCGGCTGTTCACCGCCAACCGGCTCGATAACTCCATCTCCCGTATCGACCTCCGCACCGGCGCCCAGACCCGGATCGGGATGCCTTGCTCTACGCGGCTGGTGGCCTACAACAGCAACACCGGGCGCCTGTGGGCCCTGTGCGACATCACCTCGACGCTTTATCTGCTCGACGCCGGCAGCGGCAGCATTCTGCAACATTTTGCCACGGGTCGCCAGCCGGGAGAGGGTCTGGCCATCAATCTCGTCACCAATCGTGTCTACATGAGCAATGCCGGCGATGACACGGTCAGCATCTTTCAGGAGAACGGCCCCGTGATCACGCCGCCGCCTCTGCCCACCTTTACGCCCACGCCCACCGCTACACGCACCCCTACTCTAACCCCCAGCCCCAGCATCACGCCCACATCCCTGCCGACGCCTACCCCCACCTTCACACCCAGCCCCCCGCCTTCCCCCACACCCACCATCACGCCTACCCCCATCTGTGCCCCCCAGCCCGACCGCTACGAGCCCGACGACAGCCCGGCCAGCGCCAGCGATCTCGTAGTGGGCGGGATGCAAAAACACAACTTTCATACGCCCACCGATGCCGATTGGACGCGTTTTCAGGCCACGGCCGCACAATACTATCTGATCAGCACCCAACTCAGCAGCACGGTGGATGTGGATACCTATGTAGCCATCTTCAACGGCGATGGCAGCAGACAGCTTATGGCCAATGACAACGCCGGCCCCGATACCCTGGCCAGTGCAGTCCTCTTCCGCCCCAAAGCCAGTGGCAGCTATCTGGTGCGCACCAGCAATCAAAAAGCCATCGGCTCCTGCTTTACTTACTACACCCTGCATCTGATCTCGGCCACACCCACGCCGCTCCCCACCCCCTGGCCCTATCGCTATTACATGCCGTTGGTGGGGCAGCAAGCGACACCAATACGCAGCTCCATACGTCGCTATCTGCCGTTGTCCGCTGGCGGACGGCAGGCGCAAACACTGCCTCGTTCAGCCATCTCCCTGTCCCTGGCTGTGCGGGCCAGCGATGGTCTGATAGCGCTGGCCCAGCCCGGCCAGCTCAGCATCTTGCGGGCTGATGGTCAGGTACTGCACCGGATCGCCATCTCGGCTCAGCCCGTGGCTCTGCATTTTGGCGCCGACGGTCATTTGCTGCTCAGTGAAACGGCCAGCGGTCGCGTCTGGCTTTTCGACGCCGACATCGGCCGCCGGCTGGGGAAGAGTATGGCGGTGGGGCGCCCGGCGGGCATCGTCAGCCGCGATGACCGTGTGTATGTGGCCGAAACAGCCGGCAATCGCCTCCTCGTCTTTGATAAAACTTTAAAGTTGCTGCACACTATCCCGGTGGGGCCGGCACCTTATGCCCTCGCCCGGCATGGCCGGACCCTTGCTGTGGCCTATGCCGGTGGCGACAGCGTGGGGCTGATCCCCATCGATCCTCCCCAAGCGGGTCGCGAAATCACCCTGGGTGGCCTCGGCCATCCCCAGGATTTGATTTTCTCTGCCGATGGCACCCGCCTGTACGTGCTGTTTCTTTACACGCCCACCTTGCATCGCCTGGCCGAAATCGATGTCGCCAGCGGCCAGATCCTACGGCTGATCGGTGGCGATCTGGCCCACAGTTTGCTGGGCGTGCATAGCCTGCAACTAAGCCGGGGCGTGCTCTTTTTGCCCGGTAGCCAGGGTTTGCAGCGCTTTCGTTTGGATGACGGACAGTGGTTGTCACCAATGGCTGGGTTCAGCACCACCCTGCCTTTTGGCTTCAGCCTCAGCCCCAGCGGGCATCTGTTGCTGGCGCCGTTGCTCCCCCAAACGCATCTTCTCCTCGATCTTTCGCCCGAACATCTGTTTGACATCCCTCCTCACTCCATCTATAATGAATTTCGTCCAGAGTAGGGGGGAAACTGCACAGCAGTCACTAAAACGCTTCGCAAAGACGACCTTGGTCGCGTGGCTCGGCCCCCCCCTGCAATCTACCCACGTTCAACCGCCATCATGTTTGACCGCAGCATTATCAACGAGATCAAAGAGCGCCTCGACGCCGTCGAGGTGATAGGTCGTTATGTGTCGCTGAGCAAAGCAGGGCAGCGTTATCGTGCCCTGTGCCCGTTTCATCAGGAAAAAACACCCTCATTTTACGTGTTTCCGGATAATGGCACCTGGCGCTGTTTTGGCGCCTGTGGCACGGGGGGTGATCTAATCAGCTTCGTCCAAAAGCAAGAAAACCTTGATTTTACCGAGGCCATCCGCATGTTGGCCGGGATGGCGGGGGTCGAGCTAAAACAAAGTGGCGATCCCCAGAATATCTCCAGGCGCAATCGTCTGCGCACCCTCAACGAGTTGGCAGCCAGCTTCTTCCACGATCAACTCCTGCATAGCCCGCAGGCCCAGCTCGCCCGTCATTATCTCGAGCGGCGTGGGCTCACAGCCAAGACCCTGACCGACTTTCACATCGGTTTTGCCCCTGATGGCTGGGATCATCTCATTCGTTACATGCAGGAACGCGAGGTCGGCCTGGATGATTTAGAACTGGCCGGGCTGGCGGTGCGCCGGGACAATGGTGGGGCGTATGATCGGTTTCGCAATCGCGTGATCATCCCCATCCACGATGTTTCGGGCCGCGTCGTAGGTTTTGGCGGTCGCGTGTTGGACGATAGCCAGCCCAAATATATGAACTCACCCCAAACCCCCCTCTTTGACAAAAGCCACATCATCTTCGCCCTTGATAAAGCCAAACGCGCCATGCGCGCCCAGGATCAGGTGGCGCTGGTCGAAGGCTACATGGACGTCATCAGCGCCCATCAGTACGGCTTCGAGAACGTGGTTGCCGCCATGGGGACTTCCATCACACCCGCCCAACTGCAAATCCTGGCCAAATACACCGGCAATCTGGTTTTTGCCCTTGATGCCGACGCCGCCGGCATCAGCGCCACTATCCGCAGCCTGCACGTCGCCCGCGAGACGCTCAGTTCCCAAACAGTCCCTGTGCCCACTTCCCGTGGCCGCATGCGCTACGAAAAACGTCTCACCACTTCCATCAAAATCGCTCTCCTGCCCGCCGATCAGGACCCCGATGACGTGCTGCGCCGCGATCCAGATGCCTGGGCGCACCTGATCGACGTCGCCCTGCCGCTGGTCGATTTCTTCTTCGAGATCAACGCCAAAGAGCTTGATATGACTTCGGCCTATGGCAAAAGCGAATTTGCCACCCGCATGTTGCCCCTGATCGCCGAAATCAACGAGCCTATCGAGCAGCGTCACTATGTTAGCAAGCTGGCCATCGCTGTGGGTGTTTCCGAACAGGAAATCGATGCTCGCCTGGAGCAATATCAGCAGCGCCAAAGCCTATCCCGGCGTAAACCTGCCGCCTCCCACCCGGTGGCAGCCTCGCCGCCCCTGGATGAGCCCCCGCCCGATGAATGGTCGGATGAGCCCGAGCCGAATACTGCTCCCCCGGCTCCTGCTTCTCGCTCTGCCGATCCATTCCGGCGCATTGAAGAACGTATCCTGGTTTATCTGCTCAGCTTTCCGCATTTGCTGGCCTGGGCCGATGGCGCTCTGGCGGAAATGTCTGTGTACCCTCTGGCCACGGATGATTTTTACGACACGGCACATAAGGCCATCTTTGACGCCGGACAGAAACTCTTGTACAGTGTAGCTGTAGATGATCAGCCTTCCTTACGGGAGCAGATCGATGAGGCGCTCATCCCCTACTACGACGTCATTTTTGGGCAGTGCGCCTCTGTTGCCAAGTTGCGCGAAGATCAACTACAAAAAGACATCGTCGATCTCATCTTACGGCTGCGCAAAAAACGCATCGAACAAGCGATTGCCGAGCTGAATATACAACTGCGCGATGCCGGCGATAACAAACAAGAACAACACGAAATCAGCTCACAACTAGGCCAGCAAATCAAACAACTCCATCAACTGAACCAGGCCATCTCCTCCCGTTCGAACTCCGAGCGCAGGTTGAACGGCAAGCGGCATCGGTCACCGACTTAGACATCTATATGAGCCAAACGCAAAAATCAGACCCCGACACAATCTCATACACACAGAAAGACAACGACGAGACGAAAGAGGATTACACCGACGGCACAGAAAGACCAGTCATTGAACCTGTACCGTTGCTCGAATTGACCGACGAAGACGAAGCAGACTTGTTGCCAGACATCGAGCGCGACGAAAAACTTGAGGCCGAGGTAGAAGCCGAAGCGGAACTGCCGGTTGAGAGAATTGTCGACGACCTCAGCATTAACGATCCCGTACGCCAATATCTGCGCGAAATCGGCCGTCATCCCCTGCTGACGGCGGGGCAAGAGGTCTCCATTGCCAAACGCATTCGGCTGGGACAGGAAGCCGAAAAAGAACTGATGGCAATGGTCGATCCGGGGATGACGATTGTCGAAGCCCTGGCCACCGTGCCCGAAGCCCAGCGCAGTCAACTGCGAGCATTGATCGAAGACGGTATCGAGGCCCAGCAAGAACTGACCCGCAGCAACTTGCGCCTGGTGGTCAGTGTAGCCAAGCGTTACATCGGCCGAGGCATGAACTTCTTGGACCTGATTCAGGAAGGCAACCTGGGGCTGCTGCGCGCTGTGCAAAAATTCGATTACGAGCTTGGTTTCAAATTCAGTACCTACGCCACCTGGTGGATTCGGCAGTCGATTAGCCGCGCCATTGCCGATCAGGCTCGTACGATCCGCATTCCCGTGCACATGGTAGAAAGCATCAACCGCCTGGTGCGTGTGCAACGCGATCTAACCCAGGTATTGGGGCGTGATCCCACCCCCGAAGAAATCGCCATCAAGATGGAGCTCATCGATCCACCCGAAGAAAAAGAGCCGATCGAAGAGGCGATTAAAAACGGACAGCCTCTCACGTCCCATCAAAAACGCGTTCTCAAACGAGCCACCGCCAAAGTGCGCCGCATCCGTCGTGTGGCCCAAGAGCCCATGTCACTGGAGATGCCCGTCGGTAGCGAAGACAACAGTTCTTTGGGCGACTTCATCGAAGATGACAGTCTGCCCGCCCCGGCCGACGCCGCCTCGCATCAATTGCTGCGCGAGCAGATGCAGGAAATTCTGGGGGAACTGAGTGAGCGTGAACGCAAGGTGCTGGAAATGCGTTTTGGGCTGCTCGATGGCACCAGCCGCACCCTGGAAGAAGTAGGGCAGGAATTTGGAGTGACGCGGGAGCGTATCCGTCAGATTGAAGCCAAGGCCCTGCGCAAGTTGCGGCATCCCATTCGCAGCCGCAAACTACGCGACTATTTGAGCTAGGACGGCGTGGGAGGCCAAACGCACCCCCAAACGGCGCAAGGCCTGTTCTGTGGCCAGAGCGTCAGTATGGACGATGGTTTTCATACCCAGCGCTTCGGCCGCTGCCGTATTGCGTTCCCTGTCATCCACCAAAACACAGGCGGCTGCGGCGATGCCCAGGCGCTGCAAAGGCAGCTCGTACATGGCGGCATCTGGCTTGCGCACACCTTCCAGGGCGCTGATGATGGTCACATCGAATAAAGACCGCAGACGCTTTTCACTGAGTAAAAAGCGGGGTAACTGCACGGTGGCGTTTGAGAGCAGCCCCAGTCGATAATACGGGCGCAGACGCCACGCCAGGTGAAGGGTGGCCAGATCAAGCTGGTGGGCATAAAAATTATCGATGAATAGCTTGAAATCCGCAGGCAAATGCTCCTCCCATGCCTGCCCCACGGCTTGCCAATAAGCTGCCACACTCACCCGGCCTGTTGATACTGCCTCCCACCAAGAGCCGCTGTACAGGCGGCGGTGCATGGTGCCGGGCTCCCAGCCCAACAGATGATCAAACTCCGCCAGACGCTTACGGCTCTGCCCTTCCGTGACGAGTACGCCGCCGGCATCAAGCAAAATGGCCTGGATCATGATGTGGCAAGGGCTTTGACAAGAACCGGAATTCGCCGTCCCACCATGCGAAAGCCAAATCCCAGATACAGTTTTTGGGATTCAGTATTTTGCCATTGCGTGTTTAACGAAATGGTGTCGGCTCCGGCAGGGGCGGCAAAATCGAGGGCATCTGCCAATAAATGCCGGCCAATGCCCATGCCCTGATGTGCCGGGTCTACAGCCAGTCGAATGATGTGGGCACGAGTGCCTTGCACCGTGGTGCAGGCATAGCCCACCAGGACCTCGTCCATCTCCATGACCACCAGACGGCTCGATGTCAGCAATAATTGTACCAGCTCGCCGCTCGATAGCTGCCAGGGCCAGGCAAATGCCCGGTGGTCGAGCGCAGTGAGGGCGCCGATTTCATGGGGCTGGATGTAGCGCAACCTTGTTTTTGGCAGGGTGTGCAGCGGCAGTAGCGGCCGCAGAGAGGCATGACGTTCGAAATTGATAATGGAATCATGCGTGATGAAGCCCTGGCCAATGAAGGCCGGCAACAACCATGCCTCCTGGTTCAGATGCATCAGAAACTGAATTTGATCCCGTGTCATGGCCTCTGTTAGTGGCGCCAGCAACCGTGAAACACCATCTGCTGTGCGCCAGCCATTGATCAAACTCAGACCACGCAACTGCGCCAGCTCAGGCTGTTGCAAGGCAGCCGCGACGAACCCCCACAGCAGTGGCCCGGTATCGGCGATAAAGCAATAATCGTGCTCGATCATTTTGCCCAGATCTTCGTAGCCAAAGCGAATACAACTGCGGCGAGCCTGCTGCTGCAACTGCAGGATGCGGTCAATATCCTTTTTCTGTGCTGGCCGAACTTCAACCTGAATGTCGTGCATGGAACGGCTGGAGTGAGCGATGTGGGGGGGAGGAAAATCGGTAGAATTGAAAGACCGGGGAAGGGGGTTCCTATTGCAGGCGTACCACCACCTGCGCTTGGTGCCAGAGATCTTCCAGGCGATAAAAGGCGCGTTGTTCGGGCGAGAAGATGTGGACGATGACGTTGCCGAAATCAATCAGTTGCCAACCCGAATCTTTTTCGCCCTCGACGTGCATGGGGCGAATTTTTTGTGGACGTAGGTCCGTGAGCAGGGTTTCGACCAAGGCCTGGCTCTGTCGATTGCTGCTGGCACTGGCAATGACAAAATAATCGGCAATGGAAGACCCGGCCTTGCTGATGTCAAGCAGGATGATGTTCTCTGCGAGTTTGTCATCCAGGCTCTCGATGATCGTGTGAGACAGTTCTAATGCGTTCAGGAGCATTCACCTCGTTTGGAGATAGAGGGATGGGGGGGCGAAAGGGTTATCTGCGGCCTTTCTTGGATTTGCGTTTTTTCTGTTTGCGGACCGGCTGCCTGGGGGCTGCCCCGGCCGGGGCGGCGGCCTGTTGGCCAGTATTGCTCCCACCGGCGCGATCCAGCTTGAGATGGCAGTCTTTGTATTTTTTGCCGCTGCCACAGTAGCAAGGGTCATTGCGTCCCAGGCGGGGACCTGCCCGGCGCTGGGGCTCAGGACGGCCGCCGCCACTGCCGGCGCTGGCATGAATCGCCCGCATCTCTTGCCTGCGCACCGGTTCCGCAAAATCAACATGATAGATGCGCGTGACGATGTCTTCCTCGATGCTCTGCAGCAATTCGCCAAACATGGCGAAGGCTTCACGCTTGTAGGCCACCAGCGGGTCTTGCTGGGCCACGGCCTGCAAACCGATGCCTTCACGCAGGATGTCGAGATCGGTGAGGTGACGCACCCAGCGGCGATCAACCACCTGTAACATCAGTAGGCGTTCCAGGCGTCGCATTTTTTCAGAGCCGAGCCGGTCTTCCTTTTCGTCGTAGCCTTGGGCGGCAACCTCTTGGAAGCGTGTCACCAGTGCTTCCCGGCTCTGGCCTCGCCATAGCCGCGGCACCTCGGTGACGGGCAGGGGCATGACGCGACGCAAGGCACTGTACAGGCCTTCCAAATCCCAATCTTCGGTATAACCCTGGCAAAAGCTGTCGACCAAACGCTTGAGGAAGTCCCCTACCATGCGTTGAATCTGATGTCTGAGCGTAGGTTCGGTGAGAATACGACGGCGCTGATCGTAGATAATCTCTCGCTGCTTGTTTACGACATCATCGTATTCAAGCACATGTTTACGCATGTCAAAGTTATACCCTTCGACGCGGCTCTGCGATTGCTCGATAGCCTTGCTGACGACATTGGCCTGGATGGGCATGTCATCTTCCACACCTAGCCGTTCCATCAAGCCGGAAATGGAGGCGCCGCCAAAACGACGCATCAACTCATCTTCCAGCGACACATAAAAACGCGAGGCGCCGGAATCGCCCTGACGCCCGGCACGACCGCGTAACTGGTTATCGATACGACGAGCTTCGTGTCGCTCGGTGCCGATGACGAACAGCCCTCCTAATTCACGGACTTTTTTGGCATCGGCCTGGGCGATGTGCCATTTATTGGCCAGGATTTCCACCCATGGTTCGTTGATCTGCGAGCTGGGGTCTTCGCCCGCTCGTAGGAGCTCGATGACCGTGTTCCACTCATGTTCGCTGATTTTATTGAGCTCGTAGCCCTTTCTGCGTAGCTCGTCGCGGGCCAGATTTTCGGCATTGCCACCCAGAAGGATGTCGACACCACGACCGGCCATGTTGGTGGCAATGGTTACAGCGCCGGGGCGCCCGGCCTGGGCGATGATCACGGCCTCGCGCTCGTGGTTCTTGGCATTAAGGACGTTGTGTTCGATGCCCTTACGTTTGAGCAAGCGCGCCAGATATTCCGAAGTCTCGATGGCACTGGTACCCACCAGCAGGGGTTGCCCCTGCCGATGCGCGGCTTCGATTTCCTTGAGCACAGCATTGAACTTGGCGCCCTGGGTGCGGTAAACCAGATCGGGATGATCGATACGTTGCACCGGCACGTTGGTGGGGATGGCCACCACCTCCAGGTTGTAGATGCGATGAAATTCTTCTCGTTCGGTGGCAGCGGTACCGGTCATACCGGCCAATTTGCGATACATGCGGAAAAAGTTCTGGAAAGTGATGGTGGCCATGGTCAGATTCTCACGGCGCACCTGCACCCCCTCTTTGGCCTCGATACTTTGGTGGAGTCCTTCGGAATAACGCCGGCCATACATCATGCGGCCCGTGAATTCATCGACAATGATGACTTCCCCATTCTGAACCACATAGTCTTTATCACGCTTAAACAGAGCATGGGCGCGCAAGGCGTTGTCGACATAAGGCGCCAGTTCAGCATATTCAGGATCGTACAAGCTCTTGCCTTCGGGGATGCTCAACCAACGTTCCACTCTCAGCAGGCCTTCTTCAGTCAGCGTTGCCACTCGATCTTTTTCATCGACGGCGTAATCCTCTTCGGCACGCAGACGGGGCATCAATTGAGCACAGCGACGGTAGTTATCGCTCGATTCCTCCGCCTCCCCGGAGATGATGAGCGGTGTACGCGCTTCATCGATGAGGATGTTGTCGATCTCGTCGACGATAGCAAAGTTGAGCGGGCGCTGACTGGCACGGCTGATATCACTGACCATGTTGTCGCGCAGGTAGTCAAAGCCAAATTCGTTGTTGGTGCCGTAAGTGATGTCGGCATGATAAGCTTCACGGCGCGTGATCGGTCGTAGATTACGATAACGGTCATCTTCGCTGGGATAGTCAGGATCGTAGAGGAAGGAGGCATCATCCGGATTCCCGGCCCCACTCTGAATCACGGCTGCACTGACGCCCAGAAAGTGGAAAATAGGCCCCATCCATTGCACGCCATGCTTGGACAAATAATCGTTGGGCGTCACCAGATGCACCCCGCGGCCCGTCAGCGTGTTCAGATACAATGGCAGGGTGGCGACCAGCGTTTTCCCTTCGCCCGTTTTCATCTCGGCAATTTTGCCGCGGTGCAGGACAACACCGCCGATGAGCTGTACATCGTAATGCCGGTTGCCCAGAGTGCGTGTGGCAGCCTCGCGCACGACAGCAAAGGCCCGGGGCAGAATTTCCTCTAAGAGTTCTGCTTCCAGCGTCAGTAGTTCCTTTTCCATCTCGGCCACTTCCCTCTGCAATTCTTCGATTTCAGAAGGAGACCTGGTGGCTCGCAGTTCCGCCTCCAGGTCATCAAACTCCTGGCGCAAGGCGGCGGTTTCGGTGCGGATAGTGTGGCGGAATGTGTCTGTTTCGGCTCGCAGCGCTTCGTCGCTGAGCCGGGCGATTTCGGGGCCCAGGGCATTGATCGCATCGACAATGGGCCGAATCTGTTTGATTTCTTTTTCGTTTGGATCGCCAACGACTTTCTGAAGTAAATTTCGTAGCATGGTGGTACTGAATCACGAATGATGAGAGGTGATAGCGGCTAAAAACAGCGTCGCTTCAACACGCCATTATAACACAATTTTAGCGAATCGCGCTTAACTCCGCGGGCGGCGGGCGGTATAGATGCATCCAATCTCCCCATCCTCCCTCACAAACCAATGCAGCCCGATTGACATCGGCGACAGGGTCGGCTAGGATACCAAGACCCTGCTCTGTGGTCATCCCCTGCCGTTTCCTCCATTTGCAATTCAGGATCATGAGTCAACTTCCCCCTGCTCCCGAACCCCGTCCTGCTCCCGGTCATCAACGGGTTGCCGCCCGCCTGGGCGCCAGCGGTGCTGTGCTGGTCATCATCCTTCTGGCCGCCAGCTTTATGCTCGGTGGTAGCGATTGGGGGCCAAGCCTGCAAGAGCTTGTCGACCGCCTGCTGGCCGCGGAGCAGCCCGCCCAATCGGTACCGGTTAGCCCACACTGGTACGACGTGTATTTCACGGATCCTAGCTGTCCGCCTGAGGAACAACGCGTCGGTGGCTTGGACAGTCTCATTGCCCAAGATTTGTTGCAGGCGAAAACCCAGGTGGATATTGCCGCCTATGATCTCGACGCCGAGCCCATCGTCAACGCCCTGATTGACCTGGAAGAAGGCGGGGTGATTGTGCGGGCGGTGACCGATGAAGATAATGGCGATCTGTCCAGTATTCGCCGTATGCGCCGGCATGGCATCAGCGTGGTCGAAGATAAACGCCGGGGTCTGATGCACGATAAATTCATCGTCATCGATGGCCGAATTCTGTGGACGGGCTCGCTAAACTTTACCAGCAATGGCGTGTATTGCAATAACAACAATATCGTGCGCTTCGATGCCCCCGAACTGGCAGCCAACTATCTGGCCGAGATCAGCGAGATGTATGATCAACACCTGTTCGGCCCGGACTCGCCCGATAACACACCCCAGCCAGAATTGGTGCTGCATGGCGTCAAGCTATTCAACGACTTCGCTCCCGAAAGACGCCTGGTGCCAATCGTGGCGCGCACGGTTGCCAGTGCTGAAAATGAAATCTTGTTTTTGGCCTTCGCGTTTACCAGCAAAGAGATCGGTGAAGCGATGTTGGGTCGAGCAGATGCCGGGGTGAGTGTGCGCGGGGTGTTTGAAACCATGGGCTCGGAGAATGAATTCAGCTATTACACGATTGCCGGCCGCCAGGATTTGCCGAATGTCGACGTACGCCAGGACCCGAGCGTAGGCCTCATGCACCACAAGGTCTTGATCATCGATCGCAGCACGGTGGTCTTTGGCTCTTTTAACTTTACCGACAGCGCCAATCGCAAGAATGATGAAAACATCATCATCGTTCACGATCCGGCATTCGCTGCGCCTTTTGTACAGGAATTTGAACGTATCTGGCAACAGACCCAACCCCGCTAACCGTGTGCTTCGGCAAAAAAGGAAATGATGATGTTGCAAGGAAAACTGGTTGTTTTACGCGCCTCCGAACCTGATGACCTGCCCAATTACGTACGCTGGTTGCAAGATAGAGACGTGTTGACCTACTTTGGCCCCTACCGACCCATGAACTTGGCTCAGGAAGAATCCTGGTTCGAACGCCAGAATAGCGATTCCAGCAGCATCAATTTTGCCATCGCCCATCAGGGACAGCATGTCGGGGGCTGTGGCTACCTCAATATCAATCACCAGCACCGTCATGCCGAGGTGGGCATCTTTATCGGCGAAAAGTCGTTGTGGGATCAGGGCCTGGGGCGGGATGCACTGGCCACCATTGTCGATTATGGCTTCCAGTATCTCAATTTCCATCGGATTTATCTGCGTGTGTTCGCCGAAAACAAACGGGCTATCCACTCCTACGAAAAGGTGGGGTTTCAGCATGAGGGGCGGTGGCGGCAGGCTGAATGGCGTCATGGCCGCTGGCACGATATGTTGTGGATGAGCGTCCTGGAACACGAACGGAGGGAAATGACCGACAATGCTTGAGACCACGATCCTGCTCATCACCTTTGGGCCGTTGATTGGATTGCTGTGGTTGGCCCAAATGGCCGACCGCCAGCGCCGTAACCCTTCCTCGCAACCCGTGGCCGCGGTGCTGACGTATGGCATTTTGTTGGGATTGTGGAGTAGCTTGTTTTTGTCTGGCCTGCTGCTCAGCATCCTGGGCAACGTCTTCCAGCAAGCCGGCAGGGCGGCGGCGTTGGCTCAAAGCTACGCCCAGGTTGGCCTGGACCCGGACGTGGCCCTGGCGATGATAGCATCCTTACCCCAAATAGGGAAGGGCTTGTGGGTGGCGGCACTGGTGGGAGGGATGCTGCTGTTGCCGGTTGTGCGGCGCCTGTTGGCCCGCCGGCTGGCTATCGACCCTGGCAGCGCCCTCCATGCCGTGGTACTGGCCTATGCGGTGCTGGTGGTGGTGAACCTGTGGGTTACATTGAGCATCGGGCTGGATCAACTGGCCAATTTAGTCAGTTCGGGGCAGGCTCTGCCCGTAGCCGACTTGATCAACATCACCTGGCTGCAGGAAATCCTCTTTGCACTCATGGCCCTGGTCGGTGTGGGGTGGCTGTCGCAGCGCCATTGGGGCCAGGCCTGGCAGCGTCTAGGTGTGGTTCGACCCACGGGGCGTCAATTGGCGGTCGGGGTGGGTATCGGCCTGGGCCTGGTGGTATTGCTGATGCCGCTGGATGCCTGGATGACCAGCCTGGGCCTGGGGGAAAACAAGGATGTAGCCCGTTTGACCGAGCAATTGATCGGCCCGCTCAGCAGTACCTGGCTGGGCGTTGCCACCCTGGGGCTGGCCGCTGCCCTGGGCGAAGAAACGATCTTCCGCGGAGCTCTGCAGCCCCGCTTTGGGATATTCCTCACGGCTATTCTCTTTGCTTTGTTACACAGTACCTACGGATTGACCCTGAGCACGGGCGTCGTATTATTTTTGGGTCTGGTGTTGGGTTGGGTGCGGCGTCGCTACAATACATCGACAGCCATGGTCGTGCACGCCACTTACAATATGGCGCTGGGGCTGGCAACCATGTGGGCATTGTGGCCGCAATGACTCTATCAGCGTACCTAAATTTCGACCACCAGCGGCAAAATCATGGGCCGGCGACGGGTGGTCTGATAACAGAAGGTGGCCAGGGCGGAATGCACGTGTTTGGCCACATCTTTGGCGGTCTCATGTGTTTCCAACACGTCCCAAATAATGTCTTTGGCTTCTTCGATCAGCTCACCTGACTCGGCCATATACACAAAACCGCGCGACAGGATTTCAGGGCCCAATACCACATCGCCGCTTTCCCGGTCCAGGCCGATAGTGACGACGATGAAGCCATCCCGTGCCAACAGGCGACGGTCGCGCAAGACGATATTGCCGATGTCCCCCACGCCCGAGCCATCAACAAACACGCGGCCGCTGGGAACTTTTTCCGCCAGGAAGATGAAGTCTTCGCCGACTTCGACTGCTTGCCCATCTTCGATGACCAGCGTGTGATCGGCGTCCAAGCCGGTCTCTTGCCCCAGGCGGGCATGCAAGACCAGTTGTCGGTATTCGCCGTGGATGGGGATGAAGGTATCGGGGCGGGTGAGCTCGAGCATGTGTTTGAGATCGCCACGGTTGCCGTGACCGCTGACGTGTACATCAAAAAGTTCGTCGTAAAAAATATCGGCTCCCAAACGGAAGAGGTTATTGAGCGTGCGCTGAATCATCTTCTCGTTGCCGGGGATAGGCGTAGCGCTGATGATGACCGTGTCGCCTTTGCCCAACTGGATGTGCCGATATTGGCCGCGGCTCATACGTACCAAAGCGCTGGTGGGTTCGCCCTGACTACCGGTGCAAATAACCGTGACTTTTTCGGGGGGGAGGTAGTTCATCTGATCCGGCGTGAGCAGGCCATTGGCGGGCGGGGTGAGATAACCGAGTTCGCTGGCCATGCGGGTGTTGTTAATCATGCTGCGCCCCGTAACGCCCACCGAACGACCATAGCGTTCAGATACCTGAATGACTTGCTGCACACGTGAGATATTCGAAGCGAAAGTGGCCAGAATCACGCGCCCAGGTGCTTTCCGAATGAGGTCATCGAGTACAACTTCCAGTTCTTGTTCGGAGGGCGTGAAGCCGACTCTCTCGGCATTGGTGGAATCGGCCAGCAAGATGCGTACACCGGCATCGCCCAAAGCCTTGAGTTTGGCCTCGTCGGTCAGGCGTCCGTCGACGGGATTGGGATCGAATTTGAAGTCGGTGGTATGCACGATGGTGCCCACAGGCGTATGCACCGCCACCCCAACGGCGTCGGGGATGGAGTGGCACAGATGAATGAATTCGAGATGCAGGGGTCCAAAGTGCAGATGGCTGTTTTCGTCGATGATGTGCCGGGCGGTCTTTTCCCACAGGTGGTGTTCGCGAAGTTTGTTTTCGACCAGCCCCAAGGTCAGGCGGGTGCCGTAGATGGGGACGTTGATCTGAGAGAGGACGTGGGGGAGGGCGCCTATGTGGTCTTCATGTCCGTGTGTGAGAATGAAGCCTTTCATTTTAGCGGCATTGGCCAGTAGATAGTTGATGTCGGGGATGACGATGTCGATGCCCGGCATATCTTCTTCGGGGAACATGAGGCCGGCATCGATGGCGAACATGATGTCGCCGTATTCATACACCATCATATTTTTGCCGAATTCCCCGAGTCCGCCTAAGGGAATGATGCGTAGTGCTGGGGATGAAGAGGTTCTATGAGTCAATGGATTCTCCTGTGTATCGTATCGGGTGGCAAAGCGTCAACCGAGATGGTGCGCTTTGACGAAGAGGACGATGGCTATTAGCCTTTTGGAAACCCGGTAAACCGGGGGAAAATGTGCCGACCTGAATCGGCCTGATTTTTCAGTTTCCTGGTCTACCAGGCCAAAAAATCGAGGTAGGTTCAGCAACCAGGATGAACGCGTATCGCGCACATTTTACGGATAACCCGCATAAAAAGTGATATAAAGTGACCGTCCGGGAATGCCCTCCCGGAGGTCATGAACTAAAATATAAAGGCTTACTAAAACAAGCTGAGCTGGTGCATATCGTCGGGGCCGGGCTGATTTTGCGCCTGCCGTTGTTGGCGCAGGGGCACCAGTATGTCGGGGATTTTGTCGAAGTCGGCCTGCATGGCCTGCATCCATTGGGGGTTGCGCAATGCGGCGGCAGGATGAAACATGGGCAGAACAACGACATCGTCAAGCATGAGGGGTTGGCCATGCACGTGGGTGATGGTGGCGGTGGGGGGGAAGAAGTGTCCCATCGAATAGCGACCCAGGGTGACGATCAGCAGGGGGGATAGGAGCGAGATCTGCTGGTGCAGGAAGGGGGTGCAGGCAGTGATTTCGGCCGGCAGAGGGTCGCGATTGTTGGGCGGCCGGCATTTGATGATGTTGGTGATATAGACCTGCGCCCGGGTGAGGTTAATCTGGGCCAACAGCTTGTCGAGCAGTTTTCCCGATTGCCCCACAAAGGGCCGACCCTGACGATCTTCATGATAACCGGGAGCTTCGCCAATGAACACGATCTCGGCATCGGTGACACCTTCGCCTGGCACAGCATGAGTGCGCAATCTGCTCAGGGGACAGAGCTGGCAATGGTGAATCGTTTGGCTGAGGGCGGTGAGTGGTGAGGGGGCAGACATAATCAGCTCCTGTCGGACAGAGGGGGAAGTGTGATGTGAACCAGGCGCTGAGCACGATCATTCAATGTGGCTTGTATTTCGGCCTCGTCCAGAGGGGCGAGGGTCATGATCAGGGCGTCTTCGAGGTTATCGTTGTAATAGCGGGGTCGCTTGCCGACAGTGATAAATCCCAGGTGTTGATACAGGTGCTGGGCGGACATATTGGAAACGCGAACCTCGAGTGTGGCTTCATGGCAGCCCAGGTGGGCGCCAACCAGGAGCAAGTGGCTGAGCAGATACCCCCCCAGGCCGTGGTTTTGATAGTGGGGATGGGTGGCTATGGTGGGGATGTGGGCGGAGGTGTCTATCTGCCAGACGCCGCCATAGGCCAGGATGGGGGGAAGATGAGGCTGGGAAGGACGCAGTACGAAGTAGTGGCACCAGGGGTTGGCGGTCAATTCGCGTTGGTAAATGCCGCTCGTCCACGACATGGAAAAGGTGCGATGCTCGATGTGCATGACGTGCGGGATGTCGGCAAGCTGCATGGCATCGATAACAACAGGCACCGCCGGGGAGGTCATGTTGCCTGTCATCCCAGGTAGATGGGGCTGAGCGTCACAGGGTCGTCGGTGTCGCCTTGCTGCCAGCGCTGGGTGGCCAGCTCGGCCAGAATGGCGCCCCGGCGCACTGCCAGGGCGGGCGGGGCAATGCCCGCGATCTGTTCCGGGTGGTGCTGGAGCAGGGTTCGGTTTTCGGAATCGAGTTCGCCGATGAGGTAGGTTGGCTGTGTCAGTCGCTCGAGTATCTCGGGCAGGGTGTGCAGGCTCCAATCGCTCTGACGTTGGATGGTGTCGGGCGTTCTGGCGTATTGTGCCCAGCAAAAACGGTGTCGGCCGGCTGCCACCAGGGCACACACGGGTGCTTCGGTGGCTGGGGCGGCGTAGGCCAGACAATCGAGCGTGGGGATGGCGATGAGGGGCAGGGGTCGGACGGCTATCAGGCCTTTGGCGTAGCTGAGGGCAATGCGGGCGCCGGTGTAAGAGCCGGGGCCGATGGCCACGGCTACAGCTTGAATCTGGGTGGGAAGCACCGCTTGCAGCGTGCACAGCTTTTGAATCTGATCGGCCAGCTCCACGGTGTGGCGGCGTTGCGCTCGCCAGTTCAGCTCTGCCAGCATCTGTCCGTCTTCACACAGGGCGATGGAGGCGTATTGGGTGGCGGTGTCGAGGGCTAACAACAGGCTCATTGCCGGCACTCCTGCGACAGGACTGGCAGCCGGTCGTGTCCCACAGGCCGCGTATCCAGCACACAAATACGGCGCTGTTGCGGGCCAGCGTCACTGAAGGTGATGTCGATGCGCTCGGGTGGCAAAAGCGAGTCGATACGATCCGCCCATTCGATCACAACGAAACCGAGATCGAATAGTTCTTCCAGGCCCAGCGCGTGCGCCTCGGTCACGGCATCGCCCAGGCGATAACAATCGACATGGTAGAGTGTGTGGCCGTCGGGCAGATCATATTCGTTGATCAGGGTAAAGGTGGGGCTGGTGACGACCGCAGTCACACCAAGGGCCGCTGCCAGAGCCTGCGTAAAGAGCGTTTTTCCGGCGCCCAAATCACCACGCAAGGCGATGATGAGCGGTGGCTGCAGGTGACGGGCCAATGTTCGGGCCCATTGCCGGGTCTGCTCAGGGCTGGCACTGAGAAAGGTTCGTTGCATAGCTTCGATTGTATCGAAAGGCAGCGCTAAAAACAAGCTGACATGATCCCAGCATTGCGAATTCGGTCTGCAGGGCCGGCAGGGAGGCAGAGTCGTCCTGGCACAGCGAGGCGTAAGTCCATAGATGGTTGGATTTTAAGACCAGCCGCATCACGGATGGGGATGACGCTTGTCAACTCATCCCGGCGGGGACTTTGCTTCGTCAGCCTGGTGAAAGGGAGACAAAAAACAACCCTGCAGGAAAACATCCGCAGGGTCGTGTACGTGTGTGGGCGGTACAAGACTTGAACTTGTGACTTCCACGATGTCAACGTGGCGCTCTAGCCAACTGAGCTAACCGCCCATTGCCTGATTATTATACTCAAAATGGGGGAGGGATGCAAACCGAGCTGGCGGCGAGGTGTGTTTCAAAAAGGGGGCATTGTGTTCAAAACTCGCCGGATTGCGAATCCGGCTATGAGCAAGAGGATCGCCAGTCATCAGCAAAGATAAACTGAACCGAGAGTGGACCAGGAGCAGAAAACGAGTGCTCT
>JAADGC010000224.1 GCA_013152585.1 Chloroflexota bacterium | reverse complement strand
AACAGAGTGCGGCTGCGGCCTGGCAATCCACAATCGACGCCCGCGCAGAGGCCTTGACGCGTCTAAACGAACCCTTGCTGGCTGCGCGCTCTGCTGACTTGCGTGATGTGGGCTATCGGGTATTGTGGCTGCTGGTGAAGGCGAACACGCGCACTGTGTCTCTGCCAGATCATCCGGTGATCATAGTGGCGCAGGACCTGGCCCCCTCTGATACCGCGGCCTTGGATCCAGGGCGCGTGCTTGGTTTTTGTACTGCGGCCGGGGGTCCCACCTCTCATACGGCAATCATTGCCCGAGCTCTGCGTCTTCCCGCTATGGTCAGTGCTGGTAGCAGAGTTATGGACCTGGAAAATGGCACCCTCGTGATTCTGAACGGTGATAACGGCACCCTGACCATTGCTCCTGATGCAAAAGCTATCGCCCTGGCCGAGACGGCACAGCGACGGCAGCAGGCGCGGCGTCGCACCGCTCAGCAGTCGGCCCTGGAGCCAGCCGTCACGCAAGATGGACATCGCGTCGAAGTGGCCGCAAACGTCGCTGGCCCGGCTGAAGCTGAACAGGCTGTTGCGTCGGGGGCGGAAGGGATTGGCTTGTTGCGCACCGAATTCCTTTTGAACGGGCAGAGGCGCCTTCGGAAGAGGAGCAATTCCAGGTCTATCGCGACATCGTGGAAATGATGCAAGGTCAGGCGACCATCGTGCGCACCCTGGATGTCGGTGGAGACAAACGGTTGCCCTATGTCGAGGTTATCCCCGAGGCCAACCCCTTCCTGGGAGAAAGGGGAATTCGTCTGTTATTGAATCGCCCGGAGTTGTTGCACACTCAACTACGTGCCATCCTGCGAGCTGCGTCCGCAGGTCCGATCCGCATCATGTTCCCTATGGTGGCTGATTTATCCGAATGGCGATCAGCGCGGGCAACTGTGGAAGAGATCCGGGCCCAGGTGGATGCTCCGCCGATAGATTTGGGCATCATGATCGAGACACCTTCTGCGGCACTCATGGCCGATGTGTTTGCGCAAGAGGTCGATTTCTTCTCCATTGGCACCAACGACCTGACTCAGTACACCCTGGCCATGGATCGAACGCATCCCCTCTTAGCCACCAAGGCGGATGGCCTGCATCCTGCGGTGTTACGGCTGATTGCACAAACAGTGGGGGCCGCCCACGATGTCGGCAAATCGGTGGGGGTGTGTGGTGAGCTTGGCTCCGATTTCCAGGCTGTGCCTATTTTGGTTGGTCTGGGTGTTGATGAACTGAGCGTCAGCGTGCCGGCTATTCCCCTGGTAAAAGCGCAGGTTCGATCGTTACGGTTTACCGATGTACGAGGCCTGGCGCGCCAGGCCCTGGAATGTGCGACCGCGGCGGAAGTACGCGCCCTGGCCCAGTCATACGTGTCATCATAATGGCCCTCTGGTGCAAGGAGAACATGAACTCAACGTACGAGCTTTATCGCTCGGCTAAGGCGCCTATTCCCAAGGAAACTTTGGCGTGGAACATGTACGGCGCCGGCTTGGAGAAGATTGGACGGGATGGCCGGCCGGAGGTCTTCCCTGTTCCCGAACCGGCCGACAACCAGATGCTGGTGCGCATTGACGCTGTCGGCCTCTGCCTTTCAGATGTGAAACTCATCAGGCTGGGCGGTCGCCATCCCAAGCTGTACGACCGAGACCTGGCTCACGAACCAACGCGTTTGGGGCACGAGGTGTCCCTGACGGTGATTAAGACCGGCAAAGAATTGCAAGATCGGTACTATCCCGGCCAGCGCCTCTCCGTACAGCCCGATATCTACCAGAATGGCATGAGCGCAGCTTATGGCTACACCATTCCGGGCGGACTCATCCAGTTTCATCTCATCGGCCCTGAAATACTGGACACTGACGAAGGCGCCTGCTTGCTCCCCGTGGAAGGGGACCTGGGCTATGCCGAAGCAGCGCTGCTGGAGCCGTGGGGTTGTGTGATGGCGGCCTATACACAACGGCGACGCCTGCAGCCACTGAAGGGCGGCATCATGTGGATTGTGGGCGTCCCTGGCGATGAGCGCACGTATCGGTTTTCCGCTGGCCTCGATGCTCCAGCGACCATCGTACTCACGAATGCGCCAGCGTCAGTACGCGATCTGGTGGCTCGGACCAACGCCGAGGTTCTCGTGCGTGATGACCTCTCCCCGGACGCGTACGTAAGCCTCTCCCAGGAGATCACGGGAGGTCGGGGATTCGATGACATCGTGATCCTCGACCCTCGCTCGGCTCACATTGTGAGCGAGATCGCGAAGCACATCGCCCGGCGGGGGACGCTAAACCTGGTGGGACAGACGCCGTTGGACGGGTTGGTCGAGGTAGACGTAGGCCGCCTGCACTACGATTACATCGCCTTTCTGGGCAACAAGGGGCCAGATATCGCGGCTTCTTACGGCGAGGCTCGCAATCGGTGCGAGTTGCATCCGCGAGGCACGGCGGTGTTCCTTGGTGCCGGTGGCGCCATGGGCCAGATGCACGTGCAGCGCGCCATTGAACTCCCTGATGGGCCCCAACAAATCATCGCCAGTGAAATCAATGAATCCCGCTTGCAGGCGCTCGAACAACGCTTCGTTCCCCTGGCCGAGCAGTATGGTCGCAGGCTTCTTTTGTTTAACCCCGCCACCGCAAGCCAGTCCCTGTACGATTTTGTCATGGCAGCCACGGATCAGCGAGGTGCTGACGATGTTGTGGTTTGCGTGCCGGTGGCGGCCTTGATGGCGGAAGGCGCCACGCTCATGAATTCGCACGGCATGCTCGTGCTCTTTGCTGGCGTCCCGAACGGGACCCTGGCCCCGTTGGATGTGAGCGCTGTGTACCTCTACAATGCTCAGTACACGGGCACGTCGGGCCTGACGCTGCGAGACCAGCGATTGGTTATGGAGCGCGCGTTACAAGGTTCACTCTCTCCTGCCCTGTCGGTAGCAGCTATTGGAGGAATGGGAGCCGCGCTGGAGGGGCTCAAGGCAATGATGGAAGGCCGCTATCCTGGTAAGATTGTCATTTTCCCCCAACTGCCCAACCTGCCACTCCTTGGCCTGCATGATCTTCAGCACGACTTCCCCGATGTCGCCGCCCAACTGGGGCCGGGCTATCTCTGGACCAAACAAGCAGAAGCGGCTTTGATTGAGCGATTCTGGCCCTTCAATGCAGCAGACAAACCTGGCGGACAAGCCCATGACTGAACGTACTGTGGTTGCACATGGACGACGGGTGGGCAAGAAGAAGCAATCCGCCCGGCAACGACGAGGACAATTGGTGCTGGTCGGAGGGGGCATAGGGCTCTACCTGGGACTTTTCTTCGAGCCTCTGCGCGAGCCGAGCCTGAGCCTGATGCTCGAATTGGCATTCCTGATCGCTGTGGTAATGACATTCTTGCGGTGGTTGCGCGGTGAGCGCCCTCCATTGGCAGGACTATTGCGCTATGGCGTTATGAGTTTTGTGAAATTTGGCTTTGTACTTGCCGCGCTGGAAGGGCGACACCTGGCTTATGACGTTGGCGGCAGGCTCGCCGTCATCGTCATGACGACCTTTCTCGGCGTGGTGGCAGGCGTGTGGACGGCGCGTTCTGACTTCGGTTGAGGACTGAGCCCGGAGTAGTATGGCGATGATTTATACTGTCACCTTAAATCCCGCTGTTGATCGAGAGTTCACTGTGCCTGCCATCGAGTTCAACAGAGTGCTACGAGCCACGAACTGGCGCGTGGATGTCGGTGGCAAGGGCTTCAATGTTTCGCGGATGCTCATGGCCTTGGGTGTGACAAGTACCGCCATAGCCCTGGTTGGGGGGCGCAGTGGCGAACGCTTGCGGGATGGGCTGACATCCCTTGGCATCAACACCAATTTCGTGTGGGTGTCCGGCGAAACTCGGACGAACGTCAGCATTATCACCGCAGCCCACGACCGTTACCTGAAGGTGAATGAACCAGGCCCGACGGCGAGCCCCGCTGAAGTAGAGGCATGTCTGGCCAGGGTGCGCCAATTGGCGCGACCGGGCGACTGGTGGGTGCTCGCGGGCAGCCTCCCTCCCGGGATAAGCCCGCACATTTACGCGGAGATTATCGCGATGGTTCAAGAGAGAGGGGCGCGTGCCCTTCTCGACAGCAGTGGCGATGCGCTGAAACAGGGCTGCGCGGCAAGACCATATCTGGTGAAACCGAACGCAGTCGAGGCTCAGGCGTTGACCGGGTTGTCGGTGCACACTCTAGAGCAGGTCAACACCGCCGCTGCCGCGATTCAGGAACTGGGTGTGCAGAATGTTGTTATCTCCCTTGGCAAGCAGGGGGCGCTTTGCCGTG
>JAADGC010000119.1 GCA_013152585.1 Chloroflexota bacterium | reverse complement strand
AAGATGCTGGTTCGCAAGGGCGAATCGGTGGGGCCAGGTCAGCGCATCGGCTCTGTAGGAAGCACCGGAAACAGTACCGGCCCTCACCTGCATTTCGAAATTCGTTGGCATAATACCCAACGCAATCCCCTGGGGTTCTTGCACTAAGGTAGTGTCCAGGAATAACGTTCCTTTTTGGGGCTGACGCTGGCCGAGGGACCCCTTCACAGCACTCGAGGGCCGGCTCGGGCTCTTTGGACGCTTTGCGTCGGGAATGGGCCATCGCCGTCCGATCTTCGCACCATGGAGAGTCGGCGAAGGCCGACTCCTGGCCGCAGGCCTGAAGAGCCTGGCTTCAGTCAGCGAGAGCAAAACGAAAAGTAATTTTTAGACGTTCACTAACAGGCAGGGACAGGTTAGCGTGTGATCGTCACCGTGCCTAACCGCAGGGCGTTGTCGCTCACCCGCGGCCCGCTGGCGGGCAAGCGCTGGAGATCGTCCAGGCGATACAGGCCGGTAATGAGGGTGTAGATACCCGGGTGCAGGTCTGCGGGGAGGGGGAAAGTGACCATTTGGGATAATGGTTGGCGCGGTTCCCAGGCGCTGGTCGGCCACCCTATGCCGCCGGCAGGGAGGTCGTAGCCTGCCGCCCAGTGCCCGTCGGCATCGAGCAGTTGCACAAAAAGCTGATAATCGGTGGGCAGACGGGATGCGGTCTGCCAGTAGAAGGTGATGTCTATCTCGTCGCCCGGGCGCCAGGAATCGGCGGGCAGATCGACGCCCAGCAATTCGATGGCATCGCCAAAGCGCTGTTGCAAGGAGAGGGCCGGGGTGGGGACGGTGAGCCGACGCGGGAGAATGCGCAGCGTGGCCAGCCCCAGAGGCACGTCTTGTCCGCTGACCGTGCGCCGGGCATAAGCCTGCTTGCTCACGTAATCGAACATGCCAATATCCAGCTTGAGCAGGGTGGGCGCCACCACTTCCCAGGGCACGTAGGTCTCGTAGCTATCCACCAGGACAGCGCCGGGCGTCCACTGGCTGGTGGGGGCCGTGCCCCAGCCCGGGTAGCTATCGATGCCGCCGAATGACTGGTTGTTCTGGCCCAGCAGGTGCACGAAGAGGCTGGCATCGTAGGGAATGGGCGCCGTTGCCTGCCAGTAGAGGGTGATATGGAATATTTCGCCGCGCCGCAGGGTGGTCGGGGTCACGTCCACGCCCAGCAGGCGCACCCGACCATCGATCTCGATGGGGTCGGCGAGGCGGGCTGTAGCAGGGATGGCCGCGGGCGAGATGGTGGGGGGAGGTTGGTATGCGGGCCGGATGATGGCGAAGGGGCTGATCAGCGCCAGAACGAGGAGGGCCGCCGGCGGCAGTGCCATCCACAGGGGTCGGCTGGGCCAGAGAGCACGCCATCCCAGCAGCAGAAACAGGTTGATGGCAAGGAGTGCCGGGAACAGCAGGCGGCCCTGTGCCCCTGGCGTGAGGCTAATCCAACGCAGTAGTGAGATAAAGAGCACCATGATCCACAGCACCAGCGCCCAAAGCGCCCCATCGCGGGGCGTAAGCTGACCGGGGCGCCAGCCGCGCCGCCAGCGTCGCCAAAGGGCTACCAGCCATCCGCCGCTACTCATGGCCAAAAATACATCCCACAGCCGGTAAATGGCGGCAGGCAGGAGGAGGTTGAACCAGCCAAACACGGCCAGAAAACTCACGCGCAGGCCTTGCAGTTCGGTGGAAAGATGATCCCAGGTCAGCGTGCGCGAGCGTTTGCCCACAATTTGCAAAAAGGGTTGCAGGGCCGTGGCATCGCCATACAGATGCTGATTGCGCACATACCACCAGCCTCCCAGGCCCGCAGCCACCAGCAGGATCACGAGCATTCGGCGTAGGACCAGGCTCAGTTGGCGGTGCATCAGACCCCATACCCCCAACATCATCAGCACAACTCCCAGCAAACTGAGCCCGCTCAGCTTGCTCAGCAAAGCCAACCCCAGCCCGGCGCCCAGGCCCAGCGCCTGACGCCCGGAAAACGCTGATGGCGGGGCCAGCAGTACGGTCACGAGTTGATACAGCACCCACGTGGCCAGCAAGATGATGAGGTTATCGTTGCTGACGGCGCTGGAGATGAAGAGGAACTGGGGATTGAAGGCGGTCAGGGCCAGAGCAGCCAGCACCACATCTGGCTGCCGCGGAAACAGGGTTTGCAGCAGGCGTTTTCCTACGAGCAGTGTACCCAAGCCCAGCAATACCGAGAACAGGCGCAGCACATGCACTGCCAGGGGCAGGCCGTGCCAGGGCCAGGCTTCGTCCGCGGTGTGGATCATGCGGTTTTTATTGCCCGGCAGCCGGGGGTTACCAATGTTGGCGTGTGGGTTCAGATGCACCTGAGATGCGGCTGCCTCTGTGTCGAGGGGCGCCACCAGCAAAGCTCCCAAAAGATAGTACAAGGGGGGCTGTCCCCCTTCTTGAGCCCAAATGTCCGTATAGGGCTGTGGGGGAAACCCTTCCTCGTGCCAGGGTCGGGCCGTCTCGGGATTGAGCACCGGCAGACGGTGCTGCTCGATGAGATACTGGATGAAAAAAGTGTGCTGATGCTCGTCCGGGGCTTCGAAGATGGGGTTGAAGAGGCTGTATGTGACGGCCAGCAGCACATACAGCACGAACAGCAGTGGAAAGGCGTAGCGATGCCAGGTCTGAAATCTCATAGCTTCCGATCTTCGCATAAAATGGAAGAAAGGGAAAAAATGACGCAGTCTCTCCCGAGCGCTGGGGGAAGACGGCGTGGCGACATCAGACATGAGATATCCCCGGGGTGCGGAGGTGTAGTTATTTCCCAAGCCGGTATGCTTCGAGATGACGGTCGGCAATGGCCTGCCAACTGAAGCGTTGCGAAAGCTGGTGAGCGTTGGCCCGCAGTCGCTGCCGGAGTTCGGCATCCTGCAGTGCCCGTACGGTGGCGGCAGTGAGGGCGGCGATGTCGTCGGGTGGGGCGAAGAGCACGGTTTCGCCATCCGTCAGATCGGGGTAGGCAACCGCGGGAGGGGTCGTGACGATGGCCATGCCGTGATTCAAGGCGGCCATGAAACTCCCGCGGCGGTAGGAGACGCCATCGCCGTAGGGGAGAAGACAGAGGTCGGAGCAATGAAAGGCGGCCGAGACCTGCCCGGTGGGGATGTGGCCGGTCCAATGCAGGCGCTGCCCCAGTCCACGGGCGGCGATGCGGGCTTCGACCTTTTGCAAATAGGCGTCATTGGTGGCATCCGACGCGCCCACGCGGCCCCCAATCATCAGCAAATGGGCGTCTACCCCTTGCGCCACCAACTCCTCCAGCACATCCACCAACACTTCTCCGCCTTTACTGGCATTGAGAAAGCCGAAATAGCAGAGAAGCGCAGCCTGGGCAGGCACGCCCCAGTGTCTCCGCCAGACTTCCCGCTGAAACCCAGCGGGTCGGGCGTCGGGGATATTGCTGCCGATGGGGATTTCGACGACGTCCGGGCGCACGGGCCGCAGTTGGGCCGTGTCTTCGGGATTGGTGGTGATGGCAATATCGACGCTGCGGGCCAGTGTTTGCGTGACCCAGCGGCGTACAAGGTGCGCCTTGGGGAAGAGATAGGGTACCAGCAGATCATGAAAGGTGACCGCAGTCAGCAGGCTAGGGCGTTGCCAGGGACGCCAGGGCCACAGATTGATGGCCGGGTGCATGCCGTAGGCTGCGGTCTGATACTGGATGTGGATGATGTCCGCCTGCCAGGCCTGAGCCCGGGCTTCGATCTCACCCCAAACCGACCACCCCCAGGTGCGCACCACCGGAAAGACCCGGATGCCGGCATCGCTGGACGGCGGCACCGCCTGTGCCGACGTCAGCACCGCCACCTGATGTCCGGTCGCAACCAGTGCCTGCCCCAGCGCCCGCGTATAATCTGCGACGCCTCCCTGCATGGGCGGGTATTCGCCGGTGATGAAGAGGATGCGCAGGGGTTTTGGCATAGGGTTGGCCGCGTTGGGAAAAGACATGTTTTACGCACAGGGCTGCAATTTTTTTGCTACAAGGACGAAATGAAAATCACATGATCGCCTTTTTCAGTAAGGCCAAAGTTGCTTTCTCAAACAGCAGAATCAATACACTTCGTCGTGCGTCCCCAGTGTGAGCAGAAGTATTTCGGTCTCCCCGGATTCAGGATTCTTCACGAATTCGAATAACAAACGATTGTCGTAATCAAGTGTACATGCCCAGGTATTTTCAAGTGGGCCTTTCAGCTTGTGCGAACGCAATTTGGGGTGAAAGGGATCAGCGGCCAAAAGACGAAGTGTTTCGTAAACTCGTTGATGCAGTTCAGGATTGCGACGTGCCAGTTTTTTATAAGCGCGTACAAAGGTGGGGCTCCAGACGAACTTCATTCCTCAAGTTCCGCGAATAGATCATCGATTGAACCCCGCCGTACATCTCCCGCTTGATATGCCGCCCGCCCCTCTGCGACTTCCTGCATGAGTTCTGTGCGACGTTGTTGGATCAAACGATTACGAATGATCTCAATCACAAGATTCTGATTCTCAGGAGACAATTCTTCAATGGTTTCGATTACTTTCTGGATGGGTGGAGCAGAAATAGTCATGTCTATCTCCGATGGAATGGTTCGAAAGCGTAAAATATGTGCCGAGGCGAATCACGGATTCGCCGGTGATGAAGAGGATGCGCAGGGGATCAGGGCTTCCAGTCGCCAAAGCGATCTTCGCCCTTCGCCTGGGTAATCTGGCGGGTTTCACCGCTTTTGAGGTTCACCATGTACAAATCCCAGTTCAGTTTCAGTTGCGAACTGTAAATAATCGCCTCGCCGTCCAGCGCCCAGATGGGGTAGGTATCGTGAGTGCTTTCGGTTGTCACCTGGGTGAGATTGCCGCCGTCGGCATCCATGATATAGATGTCGCGGTTGGCTTTGCGCCGGCTTTCGAAGGCAATGCGGGCGCCATCCGGCGACCAGCGCGGGTACAGATCATCGTCGGTGTTATCGACAGTCAGATTTTCACCCCGGCAGGCCGGATCGTTGGTGCCTGCTTGTCGGGCGGCCAGACAGGCCACCACATCCATCTTCCAGATATCCCAATTTCCCCCGCGATCACTGACAAAAACCAGCCAGCGGCCATCGGGTGACCAGTTGGGATAAGTATCGAGGGCAGGGTTTTGGGTGAGATTGATGGGTTCCGTGCTGCCATCGACCGCCATCACATAGATTTCGTAGTTATAATCCCGCGTGGTGGTAAAAGCGATGGAGTCGCCATCGGGTGACCACGTCGCTCCCCATTCGTAGCTATCGGGCCATGACAACAAACGTTTTTGATTGGAGCCATCTGCATTCATCAAAAATAAATCGTGTATCCCGCCAGTGCCACGCCCGCTGACAAAGAGGATCTGACTGCCATCTGGCGACCAGTGCGGTTCTACATCGATCTGTTCGTCTGTGGTCAGTTGCTGGAAGCTGTTCAGATCATCCCCTTCGGCCAGCCAAATATCCAGATTTCCTCCCCGGTCACTGTGGAAGACCAGTTTACCGGCCTGTGGTTTGGGGGTGGCGGTGGGGATGGGGGTGTTGGTGGGGGCAGGGGTAGCAGTTGGGAGTGCCGTCGGCGATTTCGCTGCTGCCACAACGGGGGTAGCAGCCTGAGGCGTGGCCGTGGCGCCATGATTGATGAATAGAAAGGCGGCCAGCGACCAAGCCCCAATCCCCACCAGTAGCAGGATCAGACGTTGAGCGTGCAACTTGCCAAAAAGCGCTCCTCCAATCAGGCCAGCGCCGATCACAAAAAGAAGTGTGGCTAAAATCAAACTGAACATAGAGTTAACAAAAAGGAATGCGTTTGCAAAAAGGATGTTGAGAGCACGATCATAACATTCCTGCGCCAGAGGCGCAATGTCTATCCCAGGCTCGATCTAATTTCCTGTACGCAGACGATAGGCCAGCGCCGTATAGCGTTCGGCCACAGCATCATTGCGCACGGCAATACCCAGCGCCCGCCGGGTTCCCACCAGGACGACAAGCTCCCGCGCCCGCGTGACTGCTGTATACAACAAATGCCGTTGCAACATCACATAGTGCGTGGTATGGAAAGGGATCACCACCGCCCGGTATTCTGACCCCTGGCTTTTGTGTACCGAGACCGCCCAGGCATGCACCAGCTCATCTGCATCCAGCCAGTCATAGCTTACTTCCCGATCATCGATGCGTATCGCCAGCGTGTGCATGACCGGGTCGATGGTCGTGATCTCCCCCATATCACCGTTGAACACGTCCAGTTCATAATTGTTGCGGGTTTGCATCACGCGATCCCCCACCCGAAACACGCGCCCGCCCAACGTGCGTTCGGGCCGCCGCGGATCGGCCGGGTTCAGGCGCTGCTGCAGGCGTTGGTTGAGGGTTGCCACGCCTACTGCGCCGCGGTGCATGGGGCTGAGAACTTGAATCTGGCGGGAGGGAATCCCAAAACGCCGGGGGATACGCTGTGCCACCAGATCGATCACCATGTCGGCGCATTGATCGACATCTTCGATATGAAACAGGAAAAAGTCATGGGCCTGCTTGTCCAGCGCCGGCATCTGTCCCTGAATGATACGATGGGCATTGGTGATGATGGCGCTGTCCTCGGCTTGCCGGAAAATCAAATGCAGCCGTTCCACCGCCACCACGCCCGAATCGATAATATCGCGCAGCACATTGCCGGGCCCCACCGATGGCAACTGATCGATATCGCCTACCAGCAGCAGATGCGCGCCCTGGGGGATGGCCCTGAGGAGATGATGGGTGAGTGTGATGTCCAGCATCGAGGCTTCGTCGATGATCAGCATGTCCAGTTGCAGGGGGTTCTGGGCATCGAAACGGAAGCTGAAGCCCTCGGCAGGATTTACCTCGAGCAGGCGATGAATGGTTTTGGCTGTCTGGCCGGTGGCCTCGGACATGCGTTTGGCGGCCCGGCCCGTGGGTGCGGCCAGGGCAAAGCGCTTTCCGGCTTGTTGCAGTAAATGGATCAGGGCATGCAGGGTGGTTGTTTTTCCGGTGCCGGGGCCGCCGGTAAGCACGGTCACCGGGTGACTGAGTGCCGTCTCGATGGCCTGAGCCTGGGCGGGCGCCAGGGTGAGCCCCAACTCCTGCTGCAGGTGCGCCAATGTTTGCTGCCACGAGTATCTTTCAAACAAGCTCAGGCGCGTGCTGCCGGAGATCAGCCGGGCGTCGTTGAGCAGGCGCAGGCGTTCGGCCACCCCTTTCTCGGCATAATAGGTCGGCAGCAAGTAAACCGCCTCGATGGTTTCGTCGTTGGCTCCCGGTAGCGTTTCCATGTGAATTGCCTGAGACGTCCGTAATTGGGTGATCGCGGATGCCACCTGTTCCGCATCCACCCCCAGCAATTCCACGGCCGCTGCCACCAGCTCTCGACGAGGGCTGTAGACATGCCCGTTCCCCGTCTGTTGCTGCAGCACATAGCTGATTCCGGCCGCCACCCGGGCGGGGCTATCGTGAGGAATGCCCAAAGACTGAGCGATTTTATCGGCCGTCAAAAAACCGATACCAAAAATATCCCGCTGCAATCGATAGGGATCCGCCTGTAAGACGCCAATGGCGGCGTCTCCATAATACTTGTAAATCTTCACCGCCAGATTGGTTGAGACGCCATGCCCCTGCAAAAAGATCATCAGATCTTTGATGTCACGTTGCTCGGCCCACGCCTGCTTAATCATCTCCACCCGTTTGCGGCCCACGCCCGGTGTCTCGATCAAGCGCTCCGGCTCCTCATCGATCAGGCGCAGCGTATCCAGCCCGAAGCGGCGCACAATACGTTTGGCCGTCACGGGCCCCACGCCTTTGATCAGCCCCGATCCCAGATATTTTTCGATACCGGTTATCGTGGCCGGCAAGGTCGTCTTGAACGATTCCGTCTTGAACTGCTGGCCATATTGCGGGTGTTGGCGCCAGTTTCCCCGCAATTCCACGGCCGAACCCACACTGATCCCCACCATTTTGCCCACCACAGTCACCAGCCGCCCCGTCTCATCCTGCAGGCGGGCGATGGTGTAGCCGTTTTCTTCGTTGTGATACGTGATGCGTTCGATGACGCCACTTAAAGTCTGTTCCATAAAGCCATGAGTCCGCGTGTCAGAAGGCAGACATCCAATTATTGATTCTTATGCTACAATAGAAGCTCTGTAACTAAAAGATACCGCAGACTGACGTTGGAAACAAGCGCACAACATGAATGACACATCTTGGCTCGCAGAATTGAACGACCAGCAACGCAAAGCCGTGACCTACGCCTCCGATCCCCTTCTGGTGCTGGCGGGGCCGGGCAGCGGAAAAACACGTATACTCACCCATCGTGTGGGCTGGCTCATCCGCCAACAAAACACACCACCCGACCATATTCTGGCTGTCACGTTTACCAACCGTGCTGCCGAAGAAATGCGCGAGCGCCTGTATGCCATGTTGGGCGATGAAGCGCGTCCGGTGTGGATTGTCACCTTCCATGCGGCAGCAGTGCGCATTTTACGCCGTTTTGGCGAAACCATTGGCCTATCTCCAAACTTCAGCATCTTCGATGACGAAGCTCAAAAGCGGCTTATCGCCCGTCTCATCTGGCAGGCCGGGCTCAGCCGCGAACTGTATCCGGTGGGGCGCATTGCCCACGGTATCAGTCAATGGAAGAACCAGATCATCCTGGGCAAAGAAGTTCCGCCCGCAGCCGATCCGGCTGTGGAAGAACTGATCCGTAGTTACGAAAACAACTTGCAGACTCGTCAAAGCCTTGACTTTGACGATCTGATTCGCTACAGCGTGCTGCTTTTGCGCCGGCATGATACTGTGCGCCGTCATTTTCACAACACATTGCAGCACATCCTGGTCGATGAATATCAGGACATCAACGGCGCCCAATACGAACTGCTGAAATTGCTGGCTCCCCTGGCCGGCAGTATCACCGCAGTGGCAGATGACGATCAATCCATCTACGGCTGGCGCGGCTCCCAACCCGAACTGATCGACGCCTTTGTGGACCGCTATCACCCCACCGTCATCAAGCTCGATCTCAGCTACCGGTGTCCTGCCAAGGTTCTTTACGGCGCCCAGCATCTCATCGCCCACCAGCGCAGCGAAGAACGCCAGCGTTTTTTGCGCAGCCAGAACGACGACGACAGCCCTATCTTTCACTATATCTTCGACGACATCCAGCAGGAACAGCGTTGGATCGTTGCTCTGATCAAAAAACTCATCCGTGAGCGCGATCATCAGCCCGGAGACATCGGCATCCTCTATCGTACGCACCGCCTTGCCCCTCCCATCGAGCAAGCCTTGCTGCAGGCAGGCTTCAAAGTCCATCGCCTGAAAAAAGAAAGCTTCTTCGATCAATCCACCGCCAACGAAATCATTCGCTATTTGCAGATGATGCGCTCGCTGCACGAAGAAAACTTCAATGCGGCCATCAACTTTCCCCGTCGCGTCATCGACGAATTGACCATGATCCAGTTGCGACGAATTGCCGACACCCTGGGCATCGGCCTGATCGAGCTGACCCGTCAGAGCCACTCATTTTCGGAACTTAGCCCCCTCACCCGCACGCACTTGCAGCGGTTTACGCAGATATTGGGCTCCGCCCTGCCCGATCCGCAACAGGAAGCCGCACCCGCCATGCAAACGCTGTTCGAGCTATTCGGCCGCCTGCGCTCCCCCTGGCGCCAGGTCGATGTCGAATTGCTGGAAGGCTTCTTTGCTTATACCGATTATCTCAGCACGACCGCAGAACAATTAGCCGATGCCATCGACCGGCAACACCCCCTGATCATCGTACATCCCCACGACATCGACGGCAATGCCGCGGCTGCCATTCTGCAAAGCGCTCTGCGGGATTATCTGCAGTTGGATGTCCCCACCTGTCCGTTGCCCCAACTCCAGCTCTCCACACTTGCGACCACCACCATTCCCATCTGTCTGGGAACCGCCGCCCGGACGGCTCTCGGCGACTGGTCTGGCAACCACATCTACATCGGAGCCCCCCAGCCCGAGTCTGATCCCTACTGCCTGACTATTCATGCCTGGCGCTGCGCCCAGCTCCTGCTCATCAGCTACGAAAGCCTGGCCCAGGGGCGCTTTACCGTCTACGATGTGGAGACAACCGGCATCAATCCCCGTCGCGACGAAATCATCGAGATTGCGGCCGCTGTATATGAAGATCTGGCCATGAAGGGCGAGCCCTATACCCAGATGATCCGCCCCCAATGCGGCTATATTCCCCGCGCCGCCACCAAAGTCCACGGCATCCGTTATCAGGATGTATCCGACGCCCCTACCATCATCCAGGTCCTACCCGATTTTCTGGAATACATCGGCAACGACACCCTGGTAGGCCACAACATCTTCCGCTTCGACAACCGCTTCATCGACCGCGCTGCGGGGGAACTGTACGATGGCCGCGGCTTCACCCCCTATTATCTCGATACCCTGCTCATGGCGCGGCGCCTCCTGCCCGAGCAGCCCCGTTACACACTGGAAATGCTCATTCAGGAGCTGGGGTTGGGCGACAAGGTGGAACATCGGGCACTGTCCGATGTCGAAAAGACTGCGGCCCTGTTTTTCGAACTCTGCGAACGCCTGCTCGACGAAAAAGAGCGGGAATCGCTCTCGGAATATCTTCCCTGGGTGGCCATGGGCATGCTCAGTGCCGGGATCGATATCGTTGATGAAAAGCTGTCTTTGCTCCATGGCGCCGAGCGGGTGTTGCAGGTGGCCGGAGAAGAGCCCGAGGGTTGGCTCGTCCCCTTTGCCGCGGCACAGCAGGCACAACAATGGCTGCAAACAGTGCAGCAACAGGAATTGCCAGCCACCGCAGAAGACGAAGCATGGGACATCCTACGCCAGACATTTATGACCCATGTCGAGTCCTTTCAGCAATACAGCTCCGACAACTCGTTGGCAGCTTTTCTGGATTATGTTGCCCTCCTGCAGAGCATTGATACCTTTGCCCACGTACACGATCCCGATGCCATCAGTATGATGACTCTGCACAACGCCAAAGGCTCCGAATTCCCCATCGTGATCATCGTCGGGGTGGAACAGGATAATCTTCCCTTGTGGCGCACCCTGGACGATCCCCAGCAATTGGCCGAAGAACGTCGGGTGCTGTATGTGGGCATCACCAGGGCGCAGGCTGCTGTCTATCTGTTCTCGACCCGCGACCGGCACGACAAATTCAAACGCAACCCCTCCTCATTCGTTTTCGACATTCCGCCTGAATATATCCGTCGTTTTCGTATCAGCCGTCAGGGGAAGGTGAAAGAACTGTAGACCCGTAAACCGGGAAATCGAAAAACCAGGCTGACGCAATTCGTCCTGGCCTATGGCTTCCTAGCGACCACCCATCCCCGACAGGGTGATGCCCTCCACAAACCAGCGCTGGGCCAGCAGGTAGATCAACAGCACCGGCAGCAGGGCGATAACCGAGCCGGCCATGAGCAGCCCCCAGGCCGTGCTGTACTGCCCGACAAAGCTGTTGAGGCCCACGGGAATGGTGCGCATCTCCGCCGATGAGGTGACGACCAGTGGCCAGAGGAAATCGTTCCACACGGCCTGAAAGACGAAAATAGACAGCGCCGCCAGCACCGGGCCGCTGAGCGGTACCACGATTTGCCACCAGATGCGCAGGCTGGAAGCGCCATCCATGCGCGCGGCCTCGTCTAACTCCATCGGCAGTCCCCGATAGTACTGGCGCAACAAAAACGTACTGAACACGCTGAAGAAGCCGGGCACGATCAGCGCCGGGTAGCTATCGTACCAGCCCAATTCCCGGATGATGAGAAAATTGGGGATCAGCGTCACGGGGAAGGGGATCATCAACGTGGCCAGGTAGAGGAGGAAGAGAACGTCTCGTCCCCGAAAGCGCAGACGAGAGAAGGCAAACGCGGCCAGAGACGAAATCAATATCTGTCCCACCGTCACCGAGATGGAAACGACGGCGCTATTGAAATAATAGCGCCCAAAAGGAACGACGCGGAAGGTCTCCACAAAGTTGGTGAGCGAGTATTGCGCCGGCGAAAAGTTGCGGGAAAGAAAGGCTTCTTGGGGAATCAGCGACACCACCAGCATCACCACGAAGGGCGCCACCATCAGCACGGTGCCGGCGATGAGGGCCGTATGCAGGAGTGCACGGCCCACTTTGTCCGGCCCGGTTAATGCGTTGCCTGCAGAAACAGATACGTTACCGGCCACGTCAGTCACTCGTCTCGTAATAGACCCAGTGCCGTTGCATGCGGTTCTGGATCAGGGTGAAGATGAAAATGAAAAGGAACAGGAACCAGGCCATGGCCGCGGCTTTGTCCATGCGAATGTCGCGAAATGCGGCCAGATAAATGTATTGCACCACGCTCAGGGAGGAATTGGCCGGCCCGCCCTGGGTCATGACAAAAGGCTCGGTGAAGAGCTGGAAGGCGCCAATAGCCTGAAAGATGAACAGGAAAAAGGTGGTGGGACTGACCATGGGCAGGGTGACGTGGCGGAAGCGCTGCCAGGCATTGGCCCCGTCGGTGTGGGCAGCGTCGTAGAGCTCTGGGGCTACGCCCTGCAAGGCGGCCAGATAGATGACCATGGTAAAGCCGGTGTTTTTCCATAGCGTGAGGAATACAACGGCCCACTTGGAGTGGCGGGTGCTGCCCAGCCAGTTGGGCATTTGTACGCTGGCGCCGAACATGCCGGCCACTCCCTCGATAAGACCGTTGACCGGGCCATGGGTGCTGAAAAGCAAGCGAAATACGATGGCGCCCGCCACAATCGTGGTAACCACCGGCATGAAATAGATCAGACGGTAAAAGCCGACGCCGCGCAATGATTGATTCAGGGCCAGGGCCATGGCCAGCCCCAAGACAAGCTGCGACGGCACGATGGTGATTAGATAGAAGCCCGTGTTGTGCAGCGCCCGCCAAAATACCGGGTCACGAAACAGCGCCTGATAGTTTTCTACCCCCGCCCATGCTTTGAAGCCAGTCAATCCCCAATCGGAAAAGCTGAT
Organism: Chloroflexota bacterium; assembly: GCA_013152585.1. Classification (GTDB taxonomy): domain Bacteria; phylum Chloroflexota; class Anaerolineae; order J102; family J102; genus JAADGC01. The sequence continues at coordinate 6,065 of JAADGC010000119.1, read as the reverse complement.
GCCCAGCGAAAAAATCACGGCCAGGATCACGAACACGAAAAAGCCGATAAAGCTGGGCAGGATGAAGAGATACCCCTCCCACTGTTGGTCGGGCCGCCAACGCCACCAGGCACGTTTGGTTGATAGTTGTGAAGTCACGAATGATAAAAGGCGTATGAGCGCGTCGGACAAGCTATGAGAGGGTGGTTGACCCGACCACCCTCTCGGATTGTCCTGCTACGGCTTATTTGGGATAACCATTCTCGGCCAGGAAGGCATCCACTTGTTCGCACAACGCCGGCAGCAGCTCTTCGGGGGATACTTCACCGGCCCAAATGCGTTGCATGGCCGGGCCGATTATAGAGCCGTTCAGCTCTCCCCATTCGGGGAAGTAGCCGAAACGACCCACTTTGGCGTTTTCACCTTCGGTCAGGAAGGCCTGGCGATTGGCCGGAGGCTGATCGGCCTTGAGGAAGGCGTCGGAACGGGCTGTGGATTGCAATGCCGGGAATATCTCGCCGGAGGCGGTGTATATCTTCTGGCCGCCATCGGTGTCTTGCAGCCAACTGAGGAAGGTCCAGGCTGCTTCCTTGGCGTCGCTGCCACTGCTCATCACCCAGGCAGCGCCGCCGGCGCTGGCCGAGCGTTGACCACCCTTGGGGATGGGCACCACAGCGACATCGTAGTTCATGTTGGCGGCATTAAAGGCCGAAACACGACTGGCATTCTGAATGATCATGGCTACCTGGCCGCTCTGGAACACGGCGGCATCGCCGCCAGCCTGGCTCAGGTCAGCGTCGCGCATAGCGTAGCCCTTATCCATCATGTCGGCAAAGAACTTCACGCCTTCCATGGCCGCAGGGTCGTCCAGAGTGCACTTGGAAGGATTGCGCATATCGTCCAGGATACTGCCATGATTTTGGCCCACCCACAACTGGTATTTACCGCCTTCCATGCCCAGGGCATAGCGTTCGCCCGGGATCGACAGCTTTTCGGCGGCGGCCAGCAGCTCGTCCCAGGTCCAGGTGTCATCGGGGTACGACAGTCCTGCTGCATCGAAGATGTCTTTGTTGTAGTACAGTACTTCCAGGCCGATGTCACGAGGGAGGCCATACACGCTGCCTTTGTACATGGCCGATTCCAGTAAGGCCGGCCAGTAGTCACTCAGATCGTAGCCACTTTTTTTGATCCAGGGATCCAGATTTTCGAGCACGCCCTCGGCTGCATAACGCGGGGTCGGCCACAAGAAGAGCACATCGGGGATGAGCGAGGAATCGCCGCCGGCCCACAGGGTCTGTATTTTTGTAAAATAGTCGCTCCAGGGCGCGACCATGGTTTCGATCTTGATGTTGGGGTGTCCGGCCATGAAGGCATCGGCCACCTTTTGGTGGGTCTTGGCTTCTTCCGGGCTTCCCCAGAAGGCCCAGCTAAGGGTGATGGGTTCTTGCGAGGCTGCCGGGGCTTCTGATGCCTCGGGCGCGGCTTCTTTGGGGGCAGGGGGCACAGCGCAGGCCGCGACCACCAGCATCAGCGCCAGCGTCACGGTGAGCAGAATGAGGATTCTCTTCATCTTTTTCTCCTTTCGCTTTGGAAAAGGTGTGGATAAAATAAAAAAGGCTCTTTTGGATTTAGTGGGAGTCGCCATTCAGACCTGCGGGAGGTGGTCAAAACCACTCTGTTTGGGCAAAAAAATCCTGGCCACCTCCCGCAGCTCACAGTGAGACCCCCTGATATCCGGTTGAACCATAAAAACAAGCCATCTTTCAAACCGGGCCGCCGCCCGCCCTGCGGCCATCAGCTCGGCCTCCCCGCTACTGACCGCCCCCAAATACGCAATCATGCTGTCGCGAGCCCCTATCTGAGGAGTGTCAACGGCTTGAGCCGAGGCCCGGAATCCATGCGCAGTGGCGCAGCCTCTGAGGACGTCCTTTGCTCGTCGCCGTGCTTCTTCCAATAAGCTTTCTGTTGTCATAAGTTGGAGGGATCAGCTTTGTTCAGGAAAAATAACTGTGTGCATGCGAGGGCAGGAATTATAGCATGGTTCCAGGGGAGGAGCAATAGGTTTGCATACGTCTTGGCTTTTGGCCGCAATCGTGCTATAAAATTACCTACCCATGACTTCCTTCGCCACCGTTTTTACGCTCATCCAGGCGGCCCTGCAGGCCGTCGATCCTTATGGCGCCGTGCGCGCACATTTACAGAAGCAGGGGCAGTTCTTGTTTGTCGATGATAAAAAACTAAATCTCGACAACTTCGAACATATTTACGTCCTCGGGGCCGGTAAAGCCGGTGCTCCCATGGCTCAGGCTATCGAAGATATCCTGGGCGAGCGCATCAGTGGGGGCTGCGTGGTGGTTAAATATGGTCATCAGTCGCCTACCCGGCGCCTGCACATCCTGCAGGCCGGCCATCCTCTGCCCGATCAGGCCGGACTGGAGGCCGGACAGCAGATTCTGGCTCTGGCGCAGGCGGCCACTGCCGATGATCTGGTGCTCTGCCTGATCTCAGGTGGCGGCTCGGCCCTGCTGGAAAGCCTGCCCCCCGCGCTCTCGCTTGCCGACCTACAAACCACGACCGACCTGCTGCTGGCTTCCGGCGCCACCATTCACGAATTCAACACGGTGCGCAAGCATTTGTCGCTGATCAAGGGCGGCCAACTGGGGCGGGCCGCCAGCCCCGCCACATTGCTCACGCTGGTGCTCTCGGATGTGGTGGGCAGCCCGTTGCAGATCATCGCCTCGGGGCCCACTGTGCCCGATCCCAGCACCTGGGCGCAGGCCTGGGAGATCGTAGAAAAGTACGATCTGGTCCAGCGCCTGCCCGCAACTGTGCGCCACCGCCTGCATGCTGGCCTCATCGGCGAGCTACCCGACACGCCCAAACCCGGCGCCGCCCTTTTTGACCGCAGTCATACCCTGCTGATCGGTGACAATGCCACGGCGGCGCAGGCTGCGGCGCAGACCGCCGTCCGGCGGGGCTACAACACCCAAATCCTCAGCACCTTTATCGAAGGCGAGGCCCGCGAGATCGCCAAAGTGGCCGTGGCCCTGGCCCGCGAGGTGCGACATCATCAGCGCCCCGTTGCCCCACCCGCCTGTCTCATCCTTGGCGGTGAAACGACAGTCACTTTGGGCGCAGAGCCCGGCCTGGGGGGCAGAAATCAGGAGCTGGCCCTGGCCGCGGCCCTGGCGTTAGATGCCATGCCCGGCATTACGATCGTGGCGCTGGCTACCGACGGCAGCGATGGTCCCACCGATGCGGCCGGCGCCTGGGTTGATGGCCGCACCCTGGCTCGCGCCCGAGCGCTGGGACTTTCTGCCCACCAGGCCCTACGCACCCACAACGCTTATCCCCTGTTGGCACAGGTTGGGGCTTTGTTGCACACCGGCCCCACTCGCACCAATGTCAACGATCTCATCTTCATCCTCGTTGACCCCACCCCTTCACCCACCCTGAAAGCGAATGATTGACCCCACCCTCCCTCTGATCGATCTGCACCGCCATCTCGATGGCAGCGTGCGTTTGCAAACCATTCTTGATTTGGGCCGCCAGCACCATCTGGCACTGCCCGCCTGGGAACTCGAAGCCCTGCGTCCCTACGTGCAGGTCACCGATCCCCAGCCCGGGGTGATGGCCTTTATCGCCAAGTTTAAGTACATGACCAAGATTTTGGTGGATTACGCAGCCTGTCGCCGCATTGCCTACGAAAATATCGAAGATGCCAGACGTGAGGGCATCGACTACCTCGAGCTACGCTTTAGCCCCGCGTTTATGGCCCGGCGGCATGGTCTCGATCCAGCGGCCGTGGTCGAGGCCGTGGTGGACGGGGCCGAAAGCGGCGCCGACGATTTTGGCGTCGGCGTGGGGTTGATCGGCATCATCAGCCGTCATTTTGGCCCCGAAAACGGCTGGCGCGAGCTCGAGGCATTGCTGACTCAACGAGATCATATGGCGGGCCTGGATCTGGCCGGGGATGAGGCTAACTGGCCGGGCGAGCTATTTGTGGCGCATTTCCGCCGCGCCCGCGATGCCGGCTGGCAGATCACCGTCCACGCTGGCGAAGCGGTCGGGCCGGAAAGTATCTGGCAGGCCATCGACGAGCTCGGCGCTACCCGCATCGGCCATTGCATCAGCGCCAATCAGGATGCAGCGTTGCTCGAGGCACTGCACTTACGTCGTATCGGCATCGAGGCCAATCTTACCAGCAATGTGCAAACCAGTACTGTGCCCAGCTATGCCGAGCATCCCCTGCGCGGCTGGCTCGAGAGCGGGCTACTGGCCTCGCTCAACACCGATGACCCCGGCATTAGCGGCATCGACCTGCCTTACGAGTATGATGTGGCTGCCCCGGCCGCCGGGCTAACCCCCGGCCTGATTCGTCAGGCCCAACGGAATGCGTTGGAAACAGCTTTTCTTTCCCCAGCCGAGAAAGCGGCCTTGCGGGAAGCCAAAAAACAGCAGTAGGGGCGAAACATCTTTCGCCCCTACTTACATCTCTTCTTGCACGCTATAGCGGAAACGGCGGCGGGCGTCCAGCATGGCCCGGCGCAATATCTCGTGTACTTCCTGGGGATCCCGTATGTTGTACAGCACGGCTTCGGGCAGTGACGGATCGGAACTGCGGATAGTGATATCGCCGATATTGAGCAGGCGCTCACTGAGATGCTGCGTGTGATCGATGTCCTGAATACGCACCAGCTCGATATCTTCGCGTTCTTTGCCCAGCAGGCCGCGCACAATGCGCACGCGTTCGTTGGTAATCTGATACCAGGTGACCAGCGACAGGAAGGCACGCCCCTCCCATAACACTTTTTCCTCGCTGTCGGCGGCAGTCGTGGCAAACCCTGCCTGCTGGCGAGCGGCGACACCGGCATCTGCCAATGCCTCGTCGATGGCCAGTAAGGCGCCATCGGCGATGGAATCGACCAAAGAGGCCATCTGGTCGTCGGGGATGGCCGAGAGTTCGACGCCGCTTTGGGCCAGAGATTGCCAGATGCGGGCGACTATTTTGGTTTTCGTGTCAGAGAAGGGCATGATTCACCTCGGGGTTGAGAGCTACTGCACGCCTGCTGCGGTCAAGGCGTTGTCAATCGCTTCGATAAAGACGCTGGCCGGTTGCGCACCTTTAATCAATTTGCCATTCACGAAGAACATGGGGGTTGACTGAATACCCCGTTGGCGTCCTTCTTGCAAACTGCGATTGGCGTCGACGCGGGTACGGCCACTGTCGAAGCATTCGTTAAATTGCGACATGTTGAGACCAACAGCCTTGGCGATTGCTTTGAGGTTGTCCTTGGAAAACTGGCCCTGATTTTCACCACGTTGATTGGCAAAAACGGTGTCATGGAAAGCCCAGAACAGATTTTGCTCGCTGGCGCAATATCCGGCGGCCGCCGCATCGACGGATTCAGTCCCGATAAAGGGATACGGATGGAACACATAGCGCACGTTGGGATTGTTCCCATACTTCTCGATCAGTTGTGGGATCGTCTCCGTCGCATGGCGGCCACAATAGGGGCACTGAAAATCGCTGTACTCTTCGATAACGACGGCTGCGTTTTCGGGACCGCCCCAGCTCATGCCATCGGCGCCGGGTGGCTGCTCTGTGTGCACGCCACTGACGACAAATGGTTCGGGGCGACTGTTCCAGTAAATAATGGCAATCAAGCCGATCAGGCCCAGAGTGACCACGGTCAGGGCGATGATACGCTGTTTTTTGCGGCGGGATTCGCGCTGGCGCCGTGCTTCCAGTCGTTCCTGCCGTGAGGATTTGGGTTGGCGTTTTTGTTTACTCATTGGGGATGTTTAGTTGCTTTGGAGTGGGTTCCGTGCCGGAACCAGAGGGTAAGATTCCCCATTGTACCCGAGTTGTCTTCCGGCGTAAAGTCAAACTGAAAGGAGTGGGTGCGTTTCAAAAAGGGGGCATTGTGTTCAAACTCGTCGGATTCGCCTCCTGACCGGGGCCGCGGTGCACCCGCCGAATCAATTCGGGGCTCGGGGGCGTTCCGCCGCTTGTCCCCCTCCGGGGACAAAGGTCTCTGTAACAGGGCCTCGCTGCTGACACGATCGGTCGCCGCAGGGCGACC
>JAADGC010000138.1:3767-5948 GCA_013152585.1 Chloroflexota bacterium | reverse complement strand
TTTCTTCTCTCCCTTACTGCTTGCCAGAGTCAGGCCACCACCACGCCCGCACCAGTCCCGACACCCACGCTTGATACGCAAGCTTATTGGAACCTGGTTCAGCAAACGCAGGATGCCTACGCCGCCGCCGAATATCAGCAAGCATTAGACCTGGCGCGCCAGGCCATTGTTGCCAACCCCGATGACAATACCGCCTGGGAACTCTTCCGGCAGGCCAGCATTGCCGCTGTGGCCGATGATTATCTCACCAACCTGCCATCTCACCGCTACCGTCTGCCGGTGGAACGCTTTCTGCAGGATCGGGTCAATCACGCCAGGGATTGGTTCTTGATCGATGTGCGCACACCCGAGGAATTCGCCAAGGGTCACATCGACGGGGCCATCAATATCCCCCTGCGGCAGCTTCTTCATCATTTAGATCAGCTACCCAGCAGTAAAACGGCGCCCATCCTCATCTATTGTCATTCACAGAAGCGCTCCACCCACGCCATGCTGATCCTGCATGAGCTGGGCTACAGCAAAGCGTATCACCTGGAAGGAGGCTATGCCGCTTACCAGGATTGGATTTCTCATAACCCGCTGCCGACTCCCGGTCCCACCCCAACACCATCACCGGACGAACCGGATTTTGGTTGTTAGGTTTTAAGACACAATCAACCACTCAAATCTTTATCAGGAGGATGTCCTATGCCTTATGTTCCTGTCGTAATGGAGATGGAGAACGCCATCGTCCGTATGATGCACGACTTGGAACGATCTTTGCAGAAACCACCCAGCGAGCGTCGCTGGGGCATGGTCATGGACTTAACCAAGTGCGTCGCTTGCGATGCCTGCACAGTTTCCTGCAAAGCCGAAAACAAGACGCCGCCCGGGGTCAATTACACGGTCGTGCTCAAAGAAGAAGTAGGTACTTACCCCAACGTGCGCGCGGTCTTCCTTCCGCGCCCCTGTATGCAATGCCAAAATCCCCCTTGCGTGGAGGTCTGTCCGGTCGGCGCTACCTGGCAGGATGAAGAAGGGATCGTCGTTATCGACTACGATGTCTGCATTGGTTGCCGCTACTGCATCACAGCCTGCCCGTATGGCGCCCGAACCTTCGATTTCGGTGAGTTTTACGGCGATGGCACGCCCATGATTGAGCCTTACGAGACGGCGCCGACCTTCGAGTATGGCGAAGAACGGGTGCGTACCGTCGATGAATCCCCGATTGGCAACGTGCGAAAATGCAACTTCTGCATTCAGCGTCTGCACGAGGGTTTGTTGCCTGCTTGTATCAACGATTGTATCGGAAGATCTCGTTACTTTGGTGATCTCAACGATCCTGATAGCCTGGTTTCGGAAATGCTGCGTGAGCGCTATAGCTTCCGGCTGAAGGACGAACTAGGCACCAGCCCCAAGGTCTTCTACCTGTCATAAGGAGGCAACCATGAAGAATAAAAAAGGATTAACTGTTGCTTATTGGGTAGTAACCATCGTGTTGATGGCGATCGGGCTGCTGGGGCTCTACTGGCGCCTGACAGCCGGTCACCGTATGGCCAACTATGGCGAGCTAATCGTCTGGGGCCTGTGGGTGGCCATGTACATCTATTTCATCGGCCTCTCCGCCGGCGCCTTTCTCATCTCGGCCCTGGTCTATGTTTTCGGCGTGGAGCGCTTCCGTCCCATTGCGCGGTTGGCCCTGTTCACGGCGTTGATCGCCTTGCTGATGGCCCTGCTGCATATCTGGTTTGACTTAGGCCACATGGAGCGCTTTTTCGAAGTTTACAGCCGGCCCAATTTCCTGTCGATGATGGCCTGGATGGTGTGGCTTTACACTGCTTACTTCGTTCTCTTGCTGTGCGAATTCTGGTTCGAGACCCGTCAGGATTTCGTCCTCTGGGCTAAAAAACCCGGGCTGGTTGGCACCCTCAGCCGCATCCTCGCCCTGGGCAACAAAGACAGCTCTGCGACAACGCGACAACGCGATGTCAAGGTAGTCAAAGTGCTGGGTACCATTGGCGTGCCCCTGGCAATCATGTTCCACGGCGGCGTTGGCGCCCTCTTCGGCGTCATTTCCGCTCGTCCCGCCTGGCATAGCGGCCTCTTCCCCCTGCTGTTCCTCGTCTCGGCTTTGGTCTCTGGCGGTGGTCTGCTGCTGGCGATCTACGCTTTCCTGGCCCCCAACCGCGGTACTCCAGCGTA
>JAADGC010000138.1:0-3744 GCA_013152585.1 Chloroflexota bacterium | reverse complement strand
TGGTACTCGGCCTGGTTCTGCTCGACGTCTTATTCACCTTTGCCGAATACTCCATTGCTTTGTATGGGGCGATACCGAGCGATGTGATCCCACTTCTCAAAACCATGACCGGCCCCTTCTGGTACGTCTTCTGGATTGGCCAGGTAGGTCTGGGGATGGTCGTTCCCATTGTTTTGCTGTGGTGGAAGCGCACCCGCAACAATTCTTTCTGGGTAGGAATCGCCGGTCTCTCCATCGTCTTTGCCTTTGTGGGTGTGCGTTTGAACATCGTCATCCCTCCTCTTTCTGTGCCGGAATTGAAGGGGCTCATCGAAGCTGTTCCCTCTCCTCGCATGACCACCCAATACTTTCCCAGCGCCATGGAGTGGTTTTTGACCCTTGGCATCGTCGGATTTGGCATGGCCCTCTATGCCCTTGGCTATGCCCTCTTGCCCATTAAACCCCATGTCGGGAAGGAGGTTTGATCTATGAGTATCAAAGATACTTACCATAACGTTTTAACAGACAACCAGATCACGCGACGCGATTTCATGAAAACCACGGCGGTGGTGGGCGGCTCGCTGGCTGTGGCTTCGGCAGTCGATAGCGCCTTTCATCAGATGGCGGGATATAGCCAGCATTTCAGCGGCGTCCAGGCCGCGGGTGGCTATCCCCTGAACGATGTCGAAAACATCATCTACAGCGTCTGCCTGCAATGTCATACGGGCTGCACCATCAAGGGCAAAATCCTGAATGGGGTATTGGTCAAGATCGATGGCAATCCCTACAGCCCCATGAACTTGCTGCCCCATCTGAGTTACGACACGACCCCTGGCGAGGCCGCCAAGGTTGATGCCAGACTCTGCCCCAAGGGCCAGTCTGGCGTGCAAAGCCTTTACGACGCCTACCGCATCACCAAGGTGCTCAAGCGGGTGGGCAAGCGCGGCGAAAACAAGTGGGAAGTGATCCCCTTCGATCAGGCCATCAACGAGGTCGTCAACGGCGGCACCTTCGCCGATGGTTCCAAAACCCCCGGCCTGAAGGAAATTCGGGTCGTACAAGACCCCGACCTCATGGCCGCGCTCAAAGCTGACGGCATGGCTGTGGCCAGCGGCGACATGACGTTGGCTGATTTCAAATCCAAGCACGCCGCTCATCTCGACCTGCTCATTGACCCCGACCATCCGGATCTGGGCCCCAAGAACAACCAATTCGTGTTCCAGGCGGGCCGCATCGAGCACGGACGCAAGGAATTCGCCAAACGCTGGCTCAAGGACGCTTTCGGCTCGATCAACTGGTATGAGCACACCAGCATCTGCGAACAATCCCACCACATTGCCACTATTCAGATGACCAATAAATACAAGGGTGGCGGTAAGTGGGGTGGCGGTAAAGAACATCTCAAGCCCGACTTCGCCAATGCCGAGATGGTCATCTTCTTTGGTACCGGGGCCTTCGAGGCCAACTTCGGCCCCACCCCCATGAGCGAAATGGTCACCTGGTCGCTCGCCTACCGCAACATGAAGATGGCGGTCGTGGATCCCCGCCTGAGCAAGACCGCAGCCAAGGCCAAATGGTGGTTGCCGGTCAAGCCTGGCACCGACGCGGCCCTCGCCCTGGCGATGGGACGTTGGATCGTGGAGAACAAACGCTACGATGCCACTTACCTGAGCAATGCCAACAAACCGGCTGCCGCAGCCGACAATGAAACCAGTTGGAGCAATTCCACCTGGCTGGTCAAGCTCGAGGCTGGGAAGCCCACCCGCCTCTTGCGGCCCGCCGAAGCCGGCTTGGGCGACGTGGATGGTTTCATCGTCAGCCAGGGCGGGACGTTACTCGCCTTCGATCCTCAGGATGGCGATAACGCTGTGGAAGGCGATATCCTTGCCGAAGGGACGGTCAACGGCATCCAGTACAAATCGGCCTTCCAGCTTTATAAAGAAGAGGTCATGGCGCACAGTCTGGAAGAATGGTCCCACATGTGTGGTATTCCGGTGCGCAAGATCGAAGAAGTGGCCCGCGAGTTTACCAGCCACGGCAAACACGTGGGTGTGGACATGTATCGCGGCCCGGTACAGCACACCAACGGCTACTATAACGGCCTCGCCGTGCTCATGCTCAATGTCCTGGTGGGGACGGCCGGCTGGACTGGCGGCATTGGCGCTGGTGGCGGTCACTGGCACGAGGATGGCAGTAAAGCCAAGGGCCCCTTCAACATCGTCAAGGGCATGCATCCCGGTAAGGCCGGCTCCTTCGGCGTCACTCTCACCCGCGAGAAATGGCATTACGAAAAGAGCACCCTCTTCAAACGAGATGGCTATCCGGCCAAACGTCCCTGGTTCCCTTACACCGGCAACGTGTATCAGGAGATCATCCCCAGCGCTGCTGTCGGCTATCCTTATTCCATCAGGGCCCTCTTCCTACACAAAGGCACGCCTGGCTTTTCCGCCCCGGCCGGCAACCCCACCCTGGCGGCAATCGCTGACCCCAACGTCATCCCTCTGGTCATTGCCGATGATATCGTTATCGGTGAGACCAGCATGTACGCCGACTACCTCTTCCCTGATACCGCTATCTGGGAACGCTGGGGCACGCCTCACATCACACCCGCCGTGCAGGCCAAGACCAGCAAATTCCGGCAACCGATGATCGATCCGCTTGTCGAAAAAGTGACCGTATTCGGCGTGGAACAGCCGGTCAGTATGGAAGCCGTGATGTTGGCCATTGCGGAAAAGATGGGCTTGCCCGGGTATGGCGTCAACGGTTTTGGCGATGGCATGGACCTGAAAACCCGCCAGGACTACTTCCTGCGCATGGCCGCCAACCTGGCCTTCGGCGATAAAGACGACGGCTCCGAGGCCGTTCCCGAAGCGGATGAGGAAGAGCTGCGCATCTTCCGGGAGGCCCGGCGTCATCTGCCCTCCGTCATTTTCGATGAGCAGCGCTGGAAGGCCGTGGTCGGCGACGAATCGTTGTGGCGGCGAGTGGTCACCCTGCTCAACCGCGGTGGCCGTTACGAAGATTTCAGCAAGGTCTACAAAGGCGAAAAGCTGGGCCATCCCTACAGCGGCCCCTTCAACATCTTCGTAGACAAAGTTGCCGCCGGTTACCACAGCCTCACCGGCGAGCATTTCAGTGGCCTGCCCCGGTCCGAGCCCGTGAAAGACGCTTCGGGCCAGGAAGTGGCTCAGGAAAGCGACGAATTCCCCTTCCATCTCTTCACCTTCAAGCACATCTTCGGTGGTCAGTCCCGCACCGTGAGCAACTACTGGTCCCAGTTGGGCGTCGCCACCGAAAATTATGTGCTGCTAAACAAGCTTGATGCTGATCGTCTTGGTCTCAAAGACGGCGATTTGGTGAAAGTCGTGTCGCCTTCTAATCCCGATGGGATGTGGCTTCTGCCCAACCAGGAGAAGAAACCGGTTGCCGGTAAGGTCAAGGTCATCCAGGGCATTCGTCCCGGCACCGTCGCCGCCAGTTGGTCCTTTGGCCACTGGGCCTATGGCGCCAGTAATTTCGTCATCGATGGCGAGGTTGTGAAAGGAGATCCCCGCCGTGCCACCGGCATCTGCGTGAATGCCGCCATGTACGAAGACCCCGTCCTCAAGAACGTCAGCCTCACCGACCCCATCGGTGGCAGCGCCAGTTTCTACGACACCCCTGTCAACCTCGTTCGCGTTTAACGCTTCCCCCTTCTCTTCCGGGTCTCACTGTCTCAACGGGCGGTGAGACCCATCTCTTCCCGGCGTACCCGCCGAATCAATT
>JAADGC010000169.1:20467-21328 GCA_013152585.1 Chloroflexota bacterium | reverse complement strand
AAACGGTGCCTACACCGTGGGCAGCCTGCCCTCAGGCACTTATCAGATTGACGTGCCCGCCAGCCTGCCTGGTCTGCAGCGCACCACCACTTCCCCCAAGGACTACACCCTGGGCGTGGGCGAGGATTATGTGGATGCCGACTTCGGCTACATCGCTCCCACCGCCGTCCAGTTCGTGGACCTGACCGTCCAGGCAACAGCCAAAGGCGTGAAGGTTAGCTGGCAGACAGCTTCGGAAGGTGGCGAAACCTTCTTCCAGGTATGGCGAGCTCAAAGTGCAGACGGAGCCTACAAGGTGGTCGGCAGCGTCAATGCCACCAATAACCCCAGCGGTGCCAGTTACACCTGGCTGGATAGAACGATCAGCCCCGATGTCACCACCTGGTACAAGATCGAAAGCGTAGCCAGTGGCGAATTCTTCGGCCCTGTGCCCAGCAAGCAGGAACCGCAGCCCGGTGGCAGCATGCTCCTCTTCATTCCCTTTGTCAGCCGCTAGTCCTCACAGCTTCTCTCCCCAACCTCAATCGTGTCCCCGCCCCCCGTGGCGGGGATGCGTTTTTCCAGCTCACGAGGGCGTAAGCAATGTACCGGTTCGCCTCACCTGGCATCGCCAGAACCAGGCGGGCATCTCGCAAGGCATGTCCTGAGCGCAGCCGAAGGGGCGCCAAGAATGCCAAGTAACCGTCTAGAAATAACATTCCTTTTTAGGGCTGACGCTGACCGAGGGAACCCATCACTGCGATCGGGGGCCGGCTCGGGCTCTTGGGACGCTTTGCGCCGGGAATCGGCCATCGCCGTCCGATCTTCACCACATGGAGAGTCGGCGAAGGCCGACTCCTGGCCGCAGGCCTGAAGAGCCTG
>JAADGC010000169.1:0-20396 GCA_013152585.1 Chloroflexota bacterium | reverse complement strand
CAAATGAGTCAGGTTTTGGGCGCCATCCGTCTGGCGAATCGAATTCACCGTCACGCTTCCCACTGGGCACGGGTGCGGTAAATGCACACCCCCACCCCGCGAGCATCGGGCACCGCCTGAGGTTTTTCGGCCTGCACCTCTACGGCCTGCACTTTGGCGTCCAGGCGGAAGCAAATACCGGCAATTTCGGCCACCAACCGCTCCACCAACGCCGGCGCACCACGTTCGATATGGGTGACGATGGCTTCGGCGATGGTCTGGTAATTGACAGCATCGACGATCTGGTCGCTGGCTGCAGCCGGTCGCGTATCTGCCCACAGAGTCACATTGATGAGAATGTCCTGGGGGTGGCTCCTTTCGTGCGGATGAATGCCGAGTATGCCGCGTACCCGCAGGTCGTGGAGTAATATACGGTCGAGTTGGGTCTTCATGCTTGGGGTTCCCTGATTGAATATCAGTATCCAGATGGACACTGGCGTTTTTTGTTTTTTGCCACGGATTCACACAGATTTTTACGGAAAAGAAAGGAAAACATCTTCGAAATCTGTGAAAATCCGTGAAATCTGTGGCTAATAATGCTTTGCTAAGCTACATGTGTCATTTTTACCAGACGCCGGTAGCCAGTAAAACGGTTGGAGCAGAGGGGGCGCAGAGAGATTCTAGCGCAAAGACAGAAAAGCGCAAAGAAGTAGTGAGACCCCCTGAGATGCGGTTGAGCCATCGATATCCGTTCTCATCTCCGGCCATCCACCTTTGACAAATCTCCTCGTTTCAGGGTAAGATCAGCTTGGTCGTGCTAGATGGGGAGCTAGCGGTGCCCTGCACCCGCAATCCGCTACAGCGGGATCGAATTCCTCCCCAAGGCTTTGCGCGACTTTCGTATCGCGTCGGCAGTGTACGACGTGGGTCTTGTGCGGCGTGAGCCTGTGAACCGGGTCAGGACCGGAAGGTAGCAGCCCTAAGCAGGTACTCGCGGGTGTCACGAGGGTGCCTGCGCCGTCTTGCTGGAGAGCAACGAAAGTGGGCGGAAGTCGACGGGAGGTGCACGGCCAGCACTTATTGCGCCCCTGGGCATCACACCCCGGGGGCTTTTGTTTGCTTTACTTGTTGTCTTACGTCCGCCTTCCCCTGGCGGCCCCGGTCCAGCTCGTTTATCGATCTCACACCATGAGCCCCTCTGCACCCCAACTCCCCCCACTGCCCGGCCGTCGTATCTCTGTCGTGGGCACGTCTGGCGTCGGCAAGACCACCCTGGCGCGGCGGTTGGCCGCCAGGCTGCACTGTACGCATGTCGAACTGGATGCCCTGCACTGGCTGCCCCATTGGCAGGAAGCTCCCGATGATGTCATGCGGGAGCGAGTGGCAGCGGTAGTACAGAAGGATGCCTGGGTGATTGACGGCAATTACAGCCGTATGCGCCATATCATCTGGGGCCGCGCCGACACCGTGGTCTGGCTCGATTTGCCTTTCTGGCAGATGGCTCTCCGGCTGTGGCTGCGTACGTTCCGGCGCTCGTTGCAGCAAGAGCCCTTGTGGCACGGCAACCGCGAATCGTTGCGTACGGCCTTTTGCAGCCGCGATTCGATTCTGTGGTGGCAGATCAGCACCTTCCGCCGTCGGCGGCGAGAATACAGCGCCTTTATGCAGAACCCGGCCTACCAGCATCTGATCTGGGTGCACTTGCGCCGCGCCCGGCAGGCGGAATCCTGGCTGCGATCCTGCGTCCGCCCGGCCCCTCATCTTTGACAGCCCGCCCACCCCCTATTACAATCATGTTGCCGTGCCCCCGTAGCTCAGTGGATAGAGCAGAGGACTTCTAATCCTAAGGTCGCAGGTTCGAATCCTGCCGGGGGTGCTTGGGAACCGTCAAAAAATGTGTTCCCACCGATGGTTCATTTCAGACAGACGCTTATTTTTGACCGCAACGAGCACCACATGATTGATTCCTCTTCGTCCGCAAAATGGCTGCGCCTGAGTGAGGCCAGCAGACGACTCAAAGTATCCCCCAGCACCCTGCGTCGCTGGGCCGATGCCGGTAGAGTACCGTATCGCCGCACCCCGGGCGGGCAGCGTATCTTTGCGGCCGCTGATATTACCCGTTTGCAGGCGCAGGGTTGGCCAAAGGAAAGCAACGGCTCTGTCGCCCCGGAAGCGCTGCTGCAAAAGGTGCGAAACAGCCTCGCTGCCCATCCTGCCACCTCCCCAACGTTGCTAACGGCGACTTTGCAGGTTCAGCGTCAGGCCGGCCGCCAGTTATTGGGGTTGGCGGTGCAGTATGTGGCCCGGCACCAAAATGACGAAGCCATCCTGGTGCAGGCGCGCAAATCAGGCTATCAAACCGGCCATCGCCTGGCCACAACCGGCTGCTCCGCTGCACAGGCGGCCGAGCGCTTCTATTTTTTTGTGGACCGTATCGAAAACGTGATTTTGGGCGATATCGCTATCGGTGAGATGGATAGCGATCAGCAGCGAGCCCAGCAACGCCTGAAACAGTTTTTTCGCGAAGTGTTGTTTGGGGTCATGCGGGGTCTCGATGACGGCAATTCAGAAGTATAAATGACTGGCGTCCGGTGAGAATCAGCAGGGAGCCAGCGTGTGGGACGGAGGCGATGGCACTGCCGAGGCGGTGAGCGCGGCTTCAACCTGGTTTTGCAGTCGATCATGGTTGGCCACGCCTTGATTGATGGCCTGCACCTGCTGCCGACTATCCAGAATGACAGTCGATGGCGTGGTCATGATGCCGAAATGGCGGGCTACATCATCATAGGCTACGGCGTCGAGCTTGCGGACGTGGATGGTGTCACCCCAATGCTGGCTCAATTCATTCAGGATCGGGGTCTGCCGGAAGTGGCACTGCGAGCAAGTGACTGTGCTAAAGTACAGGATCGCAGGCTGCGCCGGCAGGGCAAGCTGGTGCAGAATCGGTGAAACGGGTTGCTGACGCAAGCGCCGCGTGCGATGGTTTTGCCAGCTTTGCCACACCCATCTACCGGCAAGGGGCAGCGCCAACAGGATGAGAAGGAGGAAAAGGCGTTCGAGCATGGTGGGTATTGTGTGTCAGGGCGGAGATCATTTCCACTGGGGAAGCTGCACGTGCAGGCCGATCCGTTCTAACTGATAATAGACGAAGCAGCCCAGGCAGAAGCCAAAAAAGAGGTTGATCCCGGCCAGGATGATCACGATACCGGTGAGAATCCAGCCCAGGACGCTCCATCCCCCCCAAAAGGCGGCAGCAGCGGCGAGCAGGAACACGGCCCCGACGCCCTGGGCGAAGAGATGGGGATGCGGGGAATCGGGTTGGAGATCGGGACGGAGCAGGCCGGTGGATTTGAACAGGCGCCGGTAAATCTGCTTGAACAGACTTGCCGGTGGCCACAGGGTGCCAATGAGTAAAACCAGGCCCACAAATGCCACCAGAAGAGGTTGGTTGAGGAGGAAGGCGAGGGCATCGAGGACAATGATGACCGCTTGATTGAAGCGAATAGCTGCGTGATCAACGAAAGATGTTGAGGGTGTATTTTGCATGGTGCTATCCTCGTTAGCGATCAAATAGTCCGCTACTGACGTATTTGCTGCCATTATCGGGCAGGACGGTGACGACGACGCCTTCGTTGAGAGTACGTGCCACCTGCAGGGCGCCGCTGACAGCAGCGCCGGCACTGAAGCCCACGAACAGCCCTTCTTCCCGTAGCAAACGTCGGGCCATGGCCAGGGCTTGCTCGGCACTGACCAGTTGCTCGCCGTTTTTGCGGCTGGGATCGTAAATCTTGGGCACAATGGCCGTGGCCATGTGTTTCATGCCTTCGATCTTTTGCTCGGCATCCACGGGTTCGATAGTGATGAGTTGGATGTTGGGGTTGAGTTCCCTGAGGCGGCGGCTGACGCCCATAAACGTGCCGCTGGTGCCGATGACAGCGGCAAAGTGCGTAACACGCCCCTGCGTCTGTTGCCAGATTTCGTTGCCGGTACCGTAATAATGCGCCTGCCAGTTGTCGGGATTATCGTATTGGTTGGGGTAGAAATAGCGCTCGGGGTGCGCTGCCACCATTTCCCGTACCAGGCGGATAGAGCCGTCCGGCCCTTCGTCGCCCGGGCTGAGGATGACTTCGGCCCCATAAGCATGGGCCAGTTGCTTGCGTTCTGCCGTGGCGCTGGCCGGCATCACCAGGATCACCTGGTAGCCTTTGGCTGCACCCACCAGGGCATAGCCGATGCCGGTGTTGCCACTGGTGGCGTCGATGATCGCCTGTCCCGGACGCAAGTCTCCGCGGTGTTCGGCTTGCTCGATCATGCGTAGGGCGGGACGGTCTTTGACCGAACCACCAGGATTGAACCATTCGGCTTTGGCGTAGACTTCGACGGACGGCGGCAGGCCAGCCGTCACTTTTTCCAGCTTGAGCAAGGGCGTGTTGCCGATTTGCTGCAGGATGGGAGGACGCCGGCTGTGCCGCCAACGGGCCGGGTCGGGGATGTGGAGTTGTTTGGGAAGTGCCATTTTATGTTGCTCGCTTGAGTGCGGTAGAAGTTAGAAGGGGGGAGGTGACGCGTCAGAAAACAAAAAACTCACCGGGATGCGGTGAGTCAACAGGAGCAGGCACTTGATGAAAGTTAGATGCCATGTGCGGCACAGAACTTACAGGCCAGGTATGCAATTGGCAGGGAAACGCGACTCACCGGGACCAGTTGGTGAAGCGGGGTAGCTGTGACACGAAACAGGCTACGCCCGCACCATACAGGAGCAGGTAAAGCAGGAGAGGAGAGTCGCGTAGGTCATCATAACGATTGCAGTATAAGGCCCATGGGCCTTTGTGTCAAGAAAGATTCCCTACATTGATCTCCACCGGCTCTACGATGACCATTCGTAAAGGGCTGGGGGCGCTTTGCTGATAGAGTACATACAGGGCGGCAGGAGGGGCCGGCATGACTGACTGCAGGCTGGGGGGGACGGGGGTCAGGGCAGGGATATGGACGCTCCACAGGCCCGGACGTTCCTGCTGGAAGGAAAGCTCTGCCCGCACCCGCGCCGGGTCGGGCGGCAACTGCTGTTGGCGCAGATAATAGCCCCTGAGTTGGGGGTGGATGGGGTCTTGCAACGAGCAGATGAGAGTGGCGCTGTCGGGATAGCTGAGGCGCCAGGCGTCGGTGGCCGAGGGATAGGCTGGCCCGGTCGGATGACTGTGATAAATGGCAATGAGCTCATCCCCGGCATCTTCCCACTCGAAGGCAGCCAGCAGTTCCTCCGCTGCGATCTCGTAGTCGTTGCCAGGGTCGGCGGCGATGTTGGTGGCCGGGTGCCAGTCGCTAACCACGCCATCACGGCCGCGTAGTAAGCCACAAACTTCGTGGGGTGCGCCCTCACGGGCATGGGCGATGATGCTGTCGTAGATGGATCGCGGAAGGTACATGAAGAACTTCGGACTTCGGACTAAGGACTACCGACTATCAAAAAAGGATTGCTGCGGCGCTCGCGGCCGATGCTCGTAAAGGGGCCGTGACCGGGATAGACTTTGGTGTCGTCTGGCAGCGTGAGGAGTTGGGAACGGATGGCCTGTAACAATTGTTGCGTATTGCCGCCGGGCAGGTCGGTGCGGCCGATGCTGCCGGCAAACAGGGCGTCACCCGTCCACACCTGATGGCCTTGGTGATCGACAAAGGCCAGGGAGCCGGGCGAATGGCCGGGCACATGCCGGATTTCCAGCACACTCTCGCCCAGGTGCAGCTCGTCGCCCGGGGTGAGAGTGGCGTCGATGTCAGGTGGGGGTCCCCATTGCTGCCCCAGCCAGGCCGCGATCATTTCGGGGGCCGCAGCCAGCACAGGAGCTTCATCCTTATGCAAATAAAAGGGAGCGCCGGTGGCAGCTTTGATTTCGGGAATGGCCATGACGTGGTCGAGGTGGGCGTGGGTGTTGATAATGCCGCGCAGGTGGGCGCCTGTACGGCGAATGAGATCGAGGATGGCGGGGGAATTGTCGCCCGGATCGATGAGCAGGGCCTCGTGCGTGGCCTCATCGACCAGCAAGAAGCAATTGACCTGAAACTGGCCGACAACAAGATGGTGAATTTGCATCATGGTTAAAAAGTGGATGGTGGCGAGTGGTTAGCGGATAGAAAGAATCTTGGCGCCCCTTCGGCTGCGCTCAGGGCATGCTTGGCGAGAAATTCTTAACGACATCGTTCAGTAAATCAGCGGCGGGTCCAGGACAATGGCATCGCCCCAGGGCTGGCCATCGGCCGTGAGGACTTGCAGGCTGAGGCGGTGCGGGCCGCCAGTGGCCAGCTCGGGGGGCAGGGAAACGCTGTGTTCGCCCCGCCAGGGCAGGCCGGGCAACCATTGGCTGCTGGGGTAGCTGGGCCCGACCAGTGGGAATCGCCCCAGCGGCCTCTCGTCCAACCGTACTTCGGCCTCGTAATCCTGGTCCAGGGGGGCGTCGGCCTGCCAAAATAGGCTGAGATGAAGGGCATCGCCGGGGGCGAGGGGCGTGTCGGGGTCATGCCCGTAGCCCTGTTTGTAGCGGTTGTGTCCCCAAAAATGCAGGGCTCCCACCACAGTATCGGCGCGGTTGGTGATGGGCAGGATGTTGAGAGGGGGCGCTTGATCGGGGGGCAGCAGGCTGAAAACGCCCAATGTGAGATGATCGCTGGCCCCATCAGCCGTGAGCACGGGCAGGCGTTGGCCGCTTTCGGGGTCGTACACGGCCAGGATCAGAGGGTAGTCGCCGGGGGGCGTGGCCAGGGGAATGGGCAGGCCGTAGGGATCGGCGATGGTTTCCGCCGGCTGCCAGGTGGGGAAGGGGCGGGCGCCGCCCACGGGTTCACTATCCACCTGGGCAAAGACCTGCGAGGCGGGATCGAGCAGTTGCAGGGTGACTTTGTAGGGGTGTTGCGGTGGCGCCGTCGCCGTCCATTGCAAAAGCACGCGGGCAATATCTCCCGGCTGCAATCGTGCCGGACTGAGCCCCACGGCCTGCAGGCGGATGGCGTCGCCAAATGGCACCGCTTGCGACAGGCTCGTGGCCGCCGGCGCGGGCTCGGCGCTGTAGGCCACAAAGCGCAGATGTCCCACCCAGCTATCCCAGGCCTTGAACGCGTGCCCGGCCAGATACTGCTCGATCAGGCCCTGCGGGTCGGCCTGTGCGGTGGCCCAAAAGATGGCGTAAATGCGTTTGTGGCTGGCCAGTATCTGCGCCAGTTCGGCCTCGGTGGCGCCGGGGTGCAGCGGCCGCGTGCGGGGGAGGGGGAATATCTCGGCAGCGCCAGAGTCATATTGACTGAAGGCGTCGATCTGGCCCGGGGCATCGAGGATGATGGCGTCGTTGGCGTCGCCGACGGAGCGGATGTAGGCGGCGATGCTGCGATAATCGTCGCGGGCCACGGTGGGGTCGGTGTAATAACGTTGCAGGGCCGGCAGGCTGGGCCACAGCACCAGGCCCAGCAGCAAGACAAAACCCAGCCGCTGCACCCGTCCCGACCGGCCGAAACGAGTCAGTCGCAGGATGCCCTGGGCCAGTAGCAGTAAGAAGGCAGGGGTGGCGATGAGCAGGAATTTGAAAAAGGCGGGGCTGAAGATGCTGAACAGCATCATGGCCAGCAGCGGCGCCAGCAGCCACAGGATCGTCAACTGGGTAGCCGTGCGTCGCCAGGCGGTCGCTGCACCCAGCAGGATCAGACCGAGGATGAGGCCCGGTAGGGCGGTGCTGAGAACGGCGGAGGAACCGAGCCCGCCTCCTAGCCCGGGTCCCGAACATCCCACTGGTCCGCACAGCCACAGTTGCAGGGCCTGTTGCAAACCGGCCAGGGCGCCGAGGCTGGTGGGCGGGGAGGGCCAGGACCCCAGTTGGCGGAGTGCGGTGGGCGCCCAGGGCAGGAAGAATGCCAGACTGATCCCCTGCGCCAGAGCCCAGTCTCGTAGCAGGGGCCAGCGCCGGGTTGGGGGCGTCGTGGGGCGCACGAGCCAGAGCAGGAAGATGGTGTTGAGCACCAGCAGGTGCAGGGGGAAGGCGTAGTGGGTGTACAGGCCCAATAGGGCGGCAGCGCTGTACAAAAACAGGGCTTTACGCCGCACCGCCAAGGTTGGCGCTTGCATGGCGGTCAGCATGGCCAGGGCACTGACAACTGCGCACAGGGTCAGCAGCTCGTACATGCGCGCTTCCTGGCTGTAGTAAACGAGAAATGGGTTAAGCGCCGCCAGGAAGGCAGCCAGCAGACCCAGACGGCGGTCGGCCAGGCGTCGCCCCAGGCGATAAATGCCCACCACCACCAGCACGCCGATCAGCGCCGACAAACTGCGGGCGCCCACCTCGCTCAGCCCAAATACACTGCCCCAGGCTTTGAGCAGCAGATAATAGGCCGGGGGATGGATATCGGCGGCCGCGGCCTGTAAAATGGCGCTTATGCTGCGCCGCGCCAACACCACCGAGTTTCCTTCATCCGCCCAGAAACTTTGCCCGGCTAACGCCACGAACCGCAGTCCGGCGGCGAGCAGCAAGATAGTGCCCAGGGTGGCGGAGTGAAGATGGGAGCGCGAGATGGAGAGTTTCATCACAGGACTGAAGGTACCCGCTGTGCGCTCTGCTTGTCAAGTTTTGGGCCGCTCCCCACCCTGGCCGTTCCCCGCGGCGCTCGCTATTCTCGCTGGCAGGGGAGGGAGCATTGTTGGGCCCATCACGGATACGCCAGGATAATCGGAAAACGCCGCATCACGGATGCGGCGAGCGCTGAGGAAGACAAGCGCCAGGCGCATCCATGATGCGCCTGATTAATTAGAAAAACCCCAGCATCTCTTTCGCTTCTTCGCTCATCATCTCGGGATTCCAGAAAGGCACCCACACGAGGTTAATGCGCACGTCTTCAAATTCGGGGAAGTTTTCGCGCACGGTCTGAAAGACGTCGGTGAGGATCATGGGGCCCACGGGGCAGCCGGGGCTGGTGAGCGTCATGTCGATATCGACGGTGTTGTCGTCGTTGATTTGGATGTCGTATATCATGCCCAGGTTGACGATGTCCAGATTCAATTCCGGATCCTTCACGGCTTTGATCGCTTCGCGAATGTCGTCCACAGTGGAGCCACCACGGATTTCCTGGATGTCGTTGTCGGTGGAAAGTGTGTTTTGAGCTTCGTCAGTCATGGTTGTTTGTGGGTGAGAGATGTGGGGGAGTTTATTTCAGTCCTTGGTCTTCAGTCCTGAGCCTTTGCCGCCAATCCGCAATCCGAAATTCTTCCCTACTCCGGCCATTCTTCCAGGCCCCACACGCCGGCCTTGAGAACCTTAAGTGGAAGCAGGGCGCACTTCAGGCGCACGGGGCCGATGGGAATGCCCAGCAGTTCGGTGACATAGTCTTTGTCGAGCTTACGGATTTCATCCAGGGTCATGCCCACGATTTCTTCGGTGAGCATGGAGGCCGAGGCCTGGCTGATAGCGCAGCCGCTGCCATCAAAGGCGACACCAACAATGCGTCCGTCTTTGACCTTGAGCTCGATCGTGATTTCATCGCCGCAAAAGGGATTGACGTCGTGGTAGTGAATGTCGGGATCTTCGAGATGGCCTTTGTGGCGGGGGTGACGATAATGATCGAGGATATTTTCGCGGTAGAAGTCGTCCATGAGGTTTGGGGGCTAGAATGAGAAGATGCTTTTGGCTTTGTTGAGGGCCGTCACCAGGAGGTCGACTTCGTCTGTGGTATTGTAAATATAGAAGCTAGCACGGGTGGTGGCGGAGATGTGATAATGGTCGTGAATCGGTTGGGCACAATGGTGTCCGGCACGCACGGCGATGCCCTGCATGTCGAGGACGGCGGCGACGTCGTGGGGATGGATGTCACCCAAGACGAAGGACAAAAGCCCCCCCCGGCGTTCGGGTCCTGGCCCCAGGATGCGCAGGCCTTCGATTTGTTGTAGTTGTTCCCAGGCGTACGTCATGATCTGGTGCTCGTATTCGCTGATCCAGTCCAAGCCCAATTGTGTCAGGTAGTCAACGGCGGCACCCAGGCCGATGGCATCGGCAATAGCGGGGGTGCCGGCTTCGAATTTGTAGGGCAGGTCGTTCCAGCGACTGCCGCTCATCTTGACTTCGCGAATCATGTCACCGCCACCCAGGAAGGGCGGCATGGCCTGCAGAATCTCTTTCTTGCCGTAGAGGACGCCGATGCCGGTGGGGCCCAGCATTTTGTGGCTGGAGAAGGCCAGGAAGTCGGCGTCAAGCGCCTGCACATCGGTGCTGAGATGGGGGACGCTCTGGGCGCCGTCGACAACGGCAATGGCGCCGACAGCATGTGCCTGAGCCACGAGCTCGGCCACGGGGTTGATGGTGCCCAACACGTTGGACATGGCCGTGAAAGCGAAGACCTTGGTGCGCTCGTTGAGCAACTGGCCCAGGGCGTCGTAGTCCAGCTCGCCCTGAGGGGTGATGGGCACGTAGCGCAAAGTGGCGCCGGTGATCTCGCAGATGAGCTGCCAGGGTACGATGTTGGAGTGATGCTCCATCTCGGTGATGAGCACTTCATCCCCGGGCGCCAGGTTGGCCCGACCCCAACTGTAGGCGACAAGGTTCAGGCTTTCGGTGGTGTTGCGCGTGAAGATGACTTGCTTGGTGCTGGGGGCATTGATGAAACGGGCCACGCGGCGGCGGGCATCTTCATAGGCAGTGGTTGCAGCTTCGCTGAGGGTATGGATACCGCGATGCACGTTGGCATGTGTGGTGCGATAGTAGTGATCCATGGCCTCGAGCACCTGCACCGGTTTTTGGGAACTGGCAGTGCTATCGAGATAGACCAGGGGGTGGCCGTGTACTTCCTGATGCAGGATGGGAAAATCGTCGAGGATATTGGTAACGGTGGGCATAGAAGTTACTTTGCGGTTAAGTGTGGCTGATATCATGGTAACATAACTCCGAGAGGAGGAAAAACGTGGATCGACCACGTTAGCAGGTCGGTCTGGGCCGACCTTACTCCAGGCCCACGCGGCGGGCAATCTCCAATTCCAGTTTCGTGCGCACACCCGGGACAGGCACGCGATTCAGCACTTCCTGGAAGAAACCCTGTACGATCATGCGCTTGGCCGTCTTGCGATCCAGCCCGCGGGCCATGAG
Organism: Chloroflexota bacterium; assembly: GCA_013152585.1. Taxonomy (GTDB): domain Bacteria; phylum Chloroflexota; class Anaerolineae; order J102; family J102; genus JAADGC01. The sequence continues at coordinate 9,312 of JAADGC010000169.1, read as the reverse complement.
ATAAAACAGATACTCATCTTGTACTTTGGCGCTGGTGGCACCGTGTGTGCAGCGCACGTCGTCGGCTTCGATCTCCAGGCCCGGGATCGAGTCGGCGCGAGCGCCCGCACTGAGGATTAGGTTATCGTTTTTCTGATAGGCATCGGTCTTTTGGGCGCCGGGCCACACCCGAATGATCCCCTGGTACACCGAACGCGAACGATCATTCAGCGCCCCCTTGAATAGCAGATCGCTGGTCGCGCGCTCGCACTTATGATTCTGATTGGTATGATGGTCGATGTGTTGCCGACCCTGGGGGAAATAAAGGCCCAGCAGCTCGCCATGCGAGCCTGGCCCCTCCATTTCCAGATCGATCCACACCTTGCTCAGGCGACTCCCCCAACTGGCCTGCAACTGTCGATACAGGCTATCGCGTTGGGCCGCGGTGCGCATGGTGGCGAAATTCCAGGCCGTATTATCCAGATTCTGCAGGCGCAGATAATGTACTCGCGAGGCGGCCATGGGAGTAATCTCGGCCACGGTATCGCTCATGCCATCCACTGCCCCCGTAAAATCTTCCACCAACGTCATCTCACTGTTTTCATCAGCGAGCGCCAGCGTATGGTGCATGGCCGCCTTGCCAGCACTCAGGTGCACCAGCACCTGAAAAGGTTTTTCGACTACCACGTGCTTGGGGACATACAAAAAGGTGCCGTTTTGCCACAGAGCGTAGTGCAAAGCGGCGAACTTGTTCTCCCTGGCAGGCACAAGGGCGCTGAAGTGTGCCCGCACCAGCTCATCGTGCGTTTGCAGGGCCGTGCGCAGGTCCGTAAAGACCACGCCTTTGTCTCTAAACTCAGAGTTTAGTTCGGCATAAATCAATCGGCCATCCTCGAAGACCAACGCCCCGGCGCTGTCGATCTGGTTGAGTGTCGACAGGTATTCTGCCGGTAAATCCTGGCGGCGGGTGCTACCGGCGGCTTCGCTTATCGCCAGCGGGAACTGCTGCAGCTTGAAACCCGTCAGCCGCGTACGTCGCCAGGTTTCCTCCTTATAGCTGGGCCATGGCGTCGCCTCGAAGTTTTCCCAGGCCGCGGCCCGGGCCAGGCGCAGCCACTCCGGCTCCTGGAAGCGCTCACTGGTCGCTTGCACGGCGGCGCCGCTGATTGTATTGAACACTTGTGTTTGAACGGTCATTATATCCTCATACTTAGCCAACGCTTCCTTCCATCTGAAGCTGAATCAAACGGTTCATTTCCACGGCATACTCCATGGGTAGCTCTTTCACCAGGGGTTCGATAAAACCACCCACGATCATGCTCGTGGCCTCTTCTTCACTGATGCCACGGCTCATGAGATAGAAGAGCTGTTCTTCTCCGATCTTGCTGACCGAAGCCTCATGCCCCACTTCCACATCATCCTCGGCAACCTCGATGTAAGGGTAGGTATCGGAGCGAGATTCGGAGTCCAACAACAGGGCATCACAGACCACTTGCGATTTCGAGCCGTGGGCGCCCTTCCCCACCTTCAGCAAACCGCGGTACGAAGAACGACCGCCATTTTTGCTGATAGATTTGGAGATGATCTTGGATGACGTATTGGGGGCGGCATGCACCACCTTGCCCCCGGCATCCTGGTGTTGGCCCTTGCCCGCGAAGGCCAACGACAGAATCTCGGCATGAGCGCCTTCGCCCAACATGAACACCGCCGGGTACTTCATCGTCACCTTCGAGCCCAGGTTGCTATCCACCCATTCCATGGTGGCTCCTTCGTAAGCCAGGGCGCGCTGGGTCACCAGATTATAGACGTTGTTCGACCAGTTCTGGATCGTGGAGTAGCGGCAGCGAGCGTTCTTCTTGACGATGATCTCGATGACGCCCGAATGCAGGCTGTCCTTATCGTAAATCGGCGCCGTGCAGCCTTCGATATAATGAATGCTGGCGCCCTCATCTATGATGATTATCGTGCGTTCAAACTGGCCCATGCTCTCGGCATTGATGCGGAAATAAGCCTGCAGCGGGATTTCCAACTTTACGCCCGGTGGCACATAGATAAACGAGCCCCCCGACCACACGGCGCTGTTCAGGGCCGCGAACTTGTTATCGGTAGGAGGGATCACGGTGGAAAAATACTCGCGGAACAAATCCTCATGATGCTTCAGGCCATCTTCGATACTCACAAACACAACACCCAGCTTTTCCCATTCCTCGCGCAGCGAGTGATAGACCATCTCGGATTCGTACTGCGCCCCCACGCCGGCCAGGAACTTGCGTTCGGCCTCGGGGACACCCAGACGATCGAACGTTTCTTTGATGTTTTCGGGCACATCGTCCCACGACTCCCCCGTGTGATCCGTAGGTTTGATGTAGAAATAGATGTCGTCGTAATCGATGCCCGAGAGATCGGGGCCCCAATTGGGCATGGGCTTGGACAGGAAGATATTCAGTGCTTTGTGGCGGAACTGGCGCATCCAGTCCGGCTCACCCTTCATATCCGAGATTTGATCGATGATGTCGTGATCGAGCCCTTTGCGGGCCTTAAACGTATAGTCTTCCGGCGTGCTCCAACCATACTCGTATTCATCTTTGATGCCCTCAAGGGCCTTGCGATCCACTTCAGTTGCCATAGTCATTCAACCTCGTTAGGGAGATATCGTAGGGGAGGGGTTAGGCTAACGCCTGAGCCAGTTCTTCTTCCACCCAGGCATATCCCCGCTCATCGAGCATGTGTGCGATTTCGGGGCCACCGGTTTTGACGATGCGGCCTTGATAAAAAACACTGACTTTGTCTGGTTTGACATAATTAAGTATGCGCTGATAATGCGTGATCAACAGCGCCCCCATGCCATCGGCGACCAGCTTGTTGATGCCTTCGGAGACGATGCGCAAAGCATCGATATCAAGGCCGGAGTCACTCTCATCCAGAATGGCAATCTTGGGCTCGAGCATCGCCATTTGCAGAACCTCGCCACGTTTTTTCTCGCCGCCGCTGAAGCCATCGTTCAAATAGCGACGGGCGAACGTACGGTCCACATCAAACCGGTCCATCTTCGCCAGCAATTCCTGGCGGAACTCCCGCATCGGCATCAATTCCGAGCCGATGACCTTATTCCCGCCGCCAGCTTCGGCCCGGGCGCGTTCTTTGTACCCACGCACACTGCTCACGGCTGCTCGCAGGAAATTGGCAAAGCTGACGCCGGGAATAGCCACAGGATATTGGAATGCTAAAAAGATGCCCAGCTTGGCACGTTCATCCGCGTCCAAACCGAGTATACTCTCACCGTTCCAAAGGATATCGCCGCTCGTCACTTCATAATGCGGATGGCCGGCAATAGCATACGACATCGTGCTTTTGCCAGAGCCGTTGGGCCCCATCAAAGCATGGACTTCGCCCTGCTGCAAGGTGAGATCGACACCTTTGAGAATTTCGGTGCCTTCGACGGCAACGTGGAGGTCTGTGACTTCAAGAATATCAGTCATGATGAGTTGAGTACTCCTGTGTAGGATTGAATTATTTACTAAAGAGGGGTGTGTGGGCTTAGAAATGAGTTTCGATCACTGTGGGCACGATCCCTTCTGTTTCCGTTGGCCGTACGGCAAACGAGCAGCCACTGTGCCCGTCCATCATACAATTGGTCAATTCGACATTGGCGTTCAGCGCCTCGGCGATCATATCCTTTTCCATATCGCATATCTCGCGATAGGCCGCTGCCAATTCGTGATAGGGGCAACTGAACTCATGCAGGATAATAACGCCCATGTCGTGCGAAACATCCGACATAATGCCCTTGCCGTCCAGGATAGCAGCCAGCGATAACACGCGTTCGTGCAGCACATCGCCACTGATCTCTTTCTGATACTGCAAAGCCAGCCGCGTGCCCACCCGGGTCAGCAACTGGCGCACGACCTCCGGCCCTTGATCGGCCAGCAGTTCGGCGTAGAGATTCAGCACCAGATCTTCGGAGTAACGGGCGAACAACCGTTGCGCCTCGTTCGAAAGCTCGTAGAGGCGACTGGGGCGGCCCGGGCCCTGCACAACATGCTGCGAAGCGCGGATCAGGCCGTCGGCCCGTAACGAGCGCAATTGCTGGCGCACCGCCGTGTCGCTCATACCCAGCTCACGGCGCAGGTCTTTGATGCCCATGGCGCCATAGCGCTGCAAGAGTTTAAGGATTTGGCCTCGAGAGGAGTCGTCGAGGCGGTGATAAAGGGATGTCATAGGCTGATAACCGGGAACGTCATGCGATTGAGCAGCCCGCACTATACCACGCCGGCCAGAGTACGTCAAATTTTCACTATTAAAATAGTAAAAAAGGAATAAACACCATTTTGCCCCTCACAGCGACAGCTAATCTGGCCGATCCGTGATGTTGCCGTCTCCCCCATGGCCCCGTTTTTACCTGATGCCGCTTCGTGCACCCCCATAGGATCACGCTTGGGCTCGATAGTGCATGGACCCCGGCGCCGCTTGCCCAGCGGGATCAGGAGGGTTCAACCGCATCCCAGGGGGTCTCGCTGTAACCTGCGGGAGGAGGCCGGGACACTTTTGCCCAAACAGAGTGTTTTTGGCCACCTCCCGCAGGTCTGAATTGCGACCCCCACGAAATCCCAAAGAGCCATCAGGATTTCATGCGGGCGCCCTTGTCTTCGTAGGTGAATATCCAGCCTGCCAGATCACCGATGCAGAGCGCGTCCTTCACATCGCCCGTGGCCGGATCGACGAAGATACGATAGAATCGTGATGAGTATTGCTCAGCGTCATCCGTCAGGTCGGCCCGCGTGGTCGCCTGGATGGCTTGGAGGCGTTGCTGCCAATGCTGCATATTGCCGGCTCGCAGGTCCACCCAGCCGTCATCCGGATTCTGTGCTTTGCATTGAGGGCCGCGCAAAAGCCGGTCGCCGTTGGGGACGAGGATGGGGATGCCAATGGAGAGTATCTGGGCCCGCAAATCGGCATCGTTGACGAGGGTCTCGTAACAGGCCTGAGCCAGTTCGTCAGGCGACATGGCCAGGACGCGGGCGGTGCTGTTTTGGCTGACGCGCTGCAGCAAATAGGCCTCGTACAGCAGCTTGGAAAGCCGCGGGGGCCCCAGTAACTCGAAGGCCACACTGCGCACGCCGTGGGCTTGTTCGAGATGTCTCATACGGGTCAGAGCGCCTTCGCGCAGGATACCCGCCCGATAGGTGGGGCCCAGCACCGACTGATCCAGCGCACTGATGACGTCGAAGCCGGTGTTGCCGCCCTTGATCTCCATGACGATATATTTGGCGATCTCTTCGGGGGTCACGAATTCCATCTGATTGACCGATGTAATGGTGCTGAATTCGCCCAGGGCAAAAAGGCCATTTTCACCAGTATCGATAAACACGTTTTCCAACACCCGATCCGCCAACGGCTGCCCAAACGTCCCCTCAGCTTGCAGAGCGGTGGCCAGGGGATAGGCCATGTCGGGGGGGCAGTCGTAGAGGGGGATAGGTCGGCCGTGGCGGCGAATGGGACCGTAGTCGATCTGCGCCCAGCCAATGGCGGCAGTGGGTTTCACTTCTTTGATGGTGGGGAAATCGGGAGATGTTCGGGCCAGGAGGAACAGTAACAGGCTGTGCGCCCCGGCCACGGCCGTCTTGGATAGCAGTACCGATGAGGGCTTTTCTTCGCCGTGCGTATAAGGGATGTTCATCCCCATGCCGCCGGTGCCACTCGTTCCCACCTTGACATAAACCCTGACCCTGGACCCATGCGACTCGCTGCTATTCGACACCAGCTCGTGCAGTATCTGCATGTGCCGCACCAGCCGGGGGATGTAGAGTGTGAGCAGATGCTGCTCGGTCGCGGCCAGACGCCGGTCGACATCTTCGGACAATGTGGCGGCCAAAAGGTCGTTGGCGCTGGCATAGATATTTTGATAAGCAAAGGCGGTGGCTGTATTGATGCAGTCCACGATGGCATCGGGTCGATATTCTTTGACGAATCGGTACAAGGTGGAATTTTGCAGGATGTCCTGCTTGGCCTCGCCGGACAATGGTTGCATGAGATCGTGGAGGAGTTGGCGCCGGGCCGTGGCATCTGCGAATAGCTGTTGCCACGACCAGTCTTTGTAGTCCCAACGCACAAAGATATTGCCCCAACAGGTGCTCACCCGCGTGTCTGCAGGGGCTTCGGCGCGGATGCGTTGGGCCGTGGCGTTGGCGCTGGCTTCGTCGATGGATGCGATGATAATGTGTGCCGGATGTTCGCGGAGAAGCTGGCGGCTGACCGCCTTCCCCACCATGCCGGCTCCTCCCAACACGAGTACGGTACGTCCTTGTAAATCCATGTTCTGCCCTCCATTGGACAAAGATACTGGGGTCTGGCGAAAATGACACATGCAGCTTAGCAAAGCATTATCAGCCGCAGATTTTGAAGATGTTTTCTTTTCCGTGAAAATCTGTGTGAATCCGTGGTAAAAACAAAAAACGCCAGTGTCCAGAAAGATATTGAGTTGTTGCATTCGCCAGGCCTGAAGCGCAGGAGCGAAGTGACTCTATTGTAACGCAGCTCCGGCTCCACGGAGAAAACGAAAGCACCCGGAGGATGTAGCATAGTCCCCTCATCTTCCCCCTACCGCTTTCCCGCTCCTTTGCCACGGGGCGGGCGGGTAAAGCCATCCAAGAGATCCAGCACCAGTGCTTCCACGTCCTGGCGATGGGGCAGGGCGCCCATCATGCCGTACAGGGGGGCCGAGCGTTGGGGCAGGTCGCCGCCAGAGGCCAGCAGAGCACCCGCCTTTTCGGTGAGGCGGGAGGCCAGGGCCGGGGGCAGCAGGCGCAGGAGACCGGCGGCGCCGCGTTGGCCCAGGTGCCACATCAAGCGCCGGGGCCGTAACCGTCCGGCTGCCGCGGCTGCGTCCGCAATATCCGCCAGAAAGGCCGGCACCACCGGGGCATGTCCGGCGTGAATGGTGAGATGCAGGCTGGGGGGAGCCTGTTGCCGGTCCAGATGCCAGCCCCGCAGCGTCATTTCATCGCCGACCTCGTACATGTCCAGCCGTGGTGAGGCGATGGCAAAAACGCTCATCGTCGGTTTTCCCAATATCTGCAAACCGGGGATGGCCGTCACGCCCGCCTGCAGTTGCTGTGTGGTTTCCATCACGGTGCGGGCCAGACGCAAATAGCCTGCTTCACCCAAATAGTTCATCACGGCCCAGGCTGCGGCAATAGCCCCACCAGGCCGGGTACCGGTCATCGTGGGTGAGGCATAGATGCCGCCTGACCAATCGGTGCTGGCGAACATCTGCTGCCGCCGCAAAGCCGCGTGGCGATAAAGGATGACGGAAGCGCCTTTGGCGGCGTAACCGTATTTGTGCAGATCAACGGAAAGCGAGGTCACACCCGGCACCCGGAAGTCGAAGGGGGGCACGGGGTAGCCCAGCCGGGCGATGAAGGGCAACATCATCCCCCCCACACAGGCATCGACATGGCAGAGCAGCCCGTGCGTCTGGGCCAGCGCGGCTATCTCGGCCACGGGATCGACGACGCCCTGGGGATAAGAAGGCGCCGAGGCCACCAGCATCACGGTGCGGGGACTGATGGCCGCGGCCATGGCGGCCACGTCGGCCCGGAAATCTTCCTGCACGGGAATGGGCACCAGGGTGAGGCCGAAGTAATGGGCGGCTTTGGCAAAGGCGGGGTGGGCCGTGGCCGGCAAGACCACCTCGGGTGGGGTGCGCCGGGGCCACTGCGCCCGTGCCCAGTCGCGAGCCGTCTTCATGGCCATGAGAATGCTCTCGGTGCCGCCGCTGGTCATATTCCCCACCACCGCATCGTCGTCTGCCAACAAATGTGCGGTCATACTGATGACTTCGGTCTCGAAACGACGCAGGCTGGGGAAAGCAGAGGGATTGAGGGCATTTTCGGCAAAGAAGCGACTATAGGCCTCGTGTGCGACGGCGGCCACGTCGTCGCCCGCCCAAAAAACCAGACTGAAGACCCGGCCTGCCTGCCAGGGGGCATCCTGACTCCGTGCTTCCGTCATGATCTCCCACAGTGTCTCAGGCGGATTGCCCTGTGGGGGTAAGTGTGTGCGGAAAGATGTGTCATTCATGCCCCCAAGTATCCCGCACTTGTCCCAGTCAGGCAAGCGACCAGCAGAGTGGTTGATGGGTGCGTCCCCTGTTTTTGGTGGCGTGTGTTGGTCTGCGGCCAACACACGAAAAAAGGAAGCGCTCGGCGCATCACGGATGCGCCGCAGCGCCACCTCCAACCTTACGCCCAAATTCCTGGGACACACCCGTGGTTGTTGGGGGCATTGAATTGCTCGCTTGAAGATGTTAAAATGTCGATAGAGGCTGACGCACGATCTAACAGCCACCTTGCAACTGGAGGACGTCTTGGATGAATGAAGTTGTCGCCAGACCACTCCTGGGCGATTGTCACGAAATACTAAAAACATTGCCGGATAATTCCATCGACCTGATTATCACTTCCCCACCCTATGCTGATCAAAGGAAAAACACTTATGGTGGCGTTCATCCCCATAACTATGTGGAGTGGTTTCTGCCCATCAGTGCCGAACTTTTGCGCGTGCTGAAACCAAGCGGCACCTTCATTCTGAATATCAAAGAGCGTGTGCTAAAAGGGGAGCGTCACACTTATGTTCTGGATCTTATTTTGGCCATGCGCCAACAGGGCTGGCTGTGGACTGAAGAGTATATCTGGCATAAAAAGAATTCCTATCCCGGCAAATGGCCCAATCGTTTTCGGGACGCCTGGGAGCGCCTATTGCAATTCAATAAGCAGCGTCAGTTCACAATGAATCAGGAAGCGGTGATGGTTCCGGTGGGTGATTGGTCTCAAAAAAGGCTCAAGAAATTAAGCAACACCGACCAAGCGCGAGACGAATCCAGTGTGGGCAGCGGTTTCGGCAAACGCGTTGCCAACTGGGTTGGCCGCGAAATGGTATATCCCACCAATGTCTTACACCTGGCTACGGTCACAAAAAACACCAACCACAGCGCCGCCTTCCCGGAAGCGCTTCCGGAATGGTTCATCAAGCTCTTCACCCTTGATGGAGATTGGGTCTTAGATCCATTTATGGGATCGGGAACCACCTTGCGGGTGGCTTATCGCCTGCGGCGCAACGCTATTGGAATTGATATTATGGAAAGCTATTATCAGCAAGTGAAGGAAGCTTTAAAAGCTGAGCAGTTGCTGGTTTTGGCGCCCTTGGAGGAAGAACCGGCATCTAAGACTACTTCAGAAATTAAATGATCCGAATCTGGTGCTGATGCGACACTGACCGACTCAAGTCGGGCTCTTCAGGCCTGCGGCCAGAGGACGGCCTCCGCCGTCCCATCTT
>JAADGC010000227.1 GCA_013152585.1 Chloroflexota bacterium | reverse complement strand
TACTTTTCGTTTTGCTCTCGCTGACTGAAGTCAGGCTCTTCAGGCCTGCGGCCAGGAGTCGGCCTTCGCCGACTCTCCATGTGGTGAAGATGGGACGGCGATGGCCGATTCCCGGCACAAAGCGTCCAAAGAGCCCGAGCCTGCCCTCGAGGGCAGTGAAGGGTACCTTCGGCCAGCGTCAGCCCCAAAAGGGAAAGTTATTCCTGGACGGGATCTTGGCGCCATGAGACGGCGAGTTCGCTCCGTCGGGCTCTCATTTGGGGAAGATTCTCCAGGCAGTGGCGGGGTGCAATCCGGCCAGCCAGTAATGCTGTAGACGTCGGTCAAAGGCGCGAGGGCGCTCGGCATATAGGTAGCGGCCCGAGTGCAGGGCTTCCCCTTCCAGCCGGGAGCGATAGGCCCGGGCGGGTTCCTGCAGCAAGGCTGCTGCGGCCTTTAACTTGTCGTCGCTGAGTGTTGCCAGATAGTTTTCCAGATCGATCAGATCGTGCTGCAAGCCCAGTCGCCGTGAGAGCTCGACCAATTGGTCTGTCGTGACCTGCATTTGCGGCGGCCATAAGCAAACCAACACCTGCATTTGATAGCGTAGATATTTGACGCGTTTTCGCCAGAGATGAAAGTGATACGGGGCGGGGGTGGCCAGGGTGGCCAGGTATTCATGGCGCCCGCGGCGATAGGTGCGCTGCAGCCCCGGCGCCAGGGCGCTGAAATCATGGCTGGGGCTGTGCAGGTCCTCGACCAGACGGCGGCCGCGCGCCAACGAAGCTGCTACCTGTTCCAGCACATGCACTTGCTCGATGGCCTGCCGACGCATGTGCTGGTGACGGCCTTGCAGGTGTTGCAAGAGGGGCTGCACGGCCGCGTCCGGGATGTCTGGAGTGGCTGTGGCCACGACTGTCTCCACCGTTTGCTCCAAGACGGCACTCACCCGCAACGCCGACAAGCCGCGCCCGGCGTCGCGGAACAGGATGTTGGCGGTGGCGTAGGCCGGCTGGCCCACGGCGTGGCGCAGCAGGCGCAGCATGGCCCGCGTGCGTTTCAGGGCCTTGCGGGCTTCGTGGATGCCGGTGCCGATGTCGTCGTCAGCGGTCAGGTGCCAGATGGCCAGATCGATTTGTTCGAGGCTGATGCGTTTGATGGCAGGCACCCATGCCTCGTGCATCAGCACCTGGAACTGGGGTGAGGGAGCTGGTGGGGTGTGGGTCATGGTTGATCCGGGTTAAGCACAACGGGCGTTTTCAAGAGATTCAGCGCAGTGCTTGCAGCAATTGCTCTACCTGGTAGCCAGATTGGCGCCCGGTTTTGTGGATACGGCGGAGGACTTTGGTGCGTTTGTGCAGTTTTTTGGCAAGTTTTTGGGGGGAGAGGGTGTCGTTGGCGTGGAGCTGGATGGCGCTGATGGCCAGCAGTCCATGCAACAGCAGGGGCATGGCTTCCTGACGGTACCACAGCACGCCATCGTATTCGTTCACGCCCAGGCATTGCTGTACGGCGTCGTCGGCCAGCAGGGCCTTGAGCAGGCGCAGGCTGCGATGGGCATCGACATCCGTGGTGGCGGCATGTTTTTTGGCGCTATCTTCGTACCAGCGTGGATGCTTTAGCAGGGCTTTGAGCAGGGTGATGCCCTGGCGGAGCTGATCGGGCGCCACGCCGAAGGCCAACCAGGCATCGCGCAGGAAATCATCCAGCAGCCAATCGTCGACGAGGGTGGCGCCGGTGGGACTGGCCCAACCGGCTTCGGCGCCCAAGCGATGCAGCACAGCCCAACAGACGCTCACTGCCCACATCAGGGGATCATCCAGCCAGTTTTGTAGCCGGCGGTAGAGTTTGCGTTGCTTTTTGCTCTTGCGCCCGGGGAGCCGGGTGAGGATTTGCAGTTCGCGGCGTATTTGGGTTGCCAGTTCGGGCAAGGAGGGCGGTGGGGTGGTGGGGCTATCGGGGCCGGTGGGGGCTGTGGGCGCGGCGTCGGTGTTTTGCATAGCGGTCAGACGGCGTTGCAGAATGCCGGTATCCAGTGGATCGGCGGTAGTAGCCGCGGCTGCATCGGGTTTTGCAATAAGCTGGGCTTGTTGCAAGAAGGCCAGTAACTTGGCTTCGAGCTCGTACCAGCGGCGGTCGGGGGGATCGACCTCGGCGACGGTGCGCTGATCGCAGAGCCAGGCGAGATTGTCGGCGTCGATGACCGCGGCGAGGGCGGTGTGCAGGGGCTGCAGGTGCAGACGGGTGAGGGCGCGGTTGATGTCGGGCACACCCTCGCCTTGCAGGTGGGCGTGCAGGCGGCCATACAACCCGCGGGCGTCGTCGTATACGATACGGAAATCGAGGAAAACGAATTTTTGATACGCACCCAGCTCGAAGCTCAGGCCCTGTTCGTGCATCTGTTGGCAGTTGTGGATGAATTCCAGCCCGGTGTTGAGCTCGCGGAAGATGAGGTAGCTGTGGGGGGCGTCGGGGATGTCGAGGCCTTGGGCGAGGGTTTTTTGGACGAGGGGCTTGTCGGCGGCGGGCGATTGTTTATCGATATGGGCTGCGGAAAGGCGGATGTGGCCGCGGGTGTGGGCAAAGGTGTTGTGAGTGAGTACGAGGGCGCGTTCGTTGCCAACCCGGTTGCTGATGGCGAGCACGTTTTCGTCGACTTGACCGCCGGGGGTGAAGAAGTCGTAGAGGAGAAAGTTTTGTACGTCGGCGAAGAGGTGGCGGCGTTGCAGCAGGGGGGTGATCTGACGCAGATGGCGATCGATCAGCCAGGGGTCGGGCTGTTCGTCGTAGTAGGCACGGCGGTATTCCATGCCGTATTTTTCGGCAAAGCCTTCGAATTGACCGTGACCGAACATGGGCAGGCCGGGCATGGTGGCCAGGATGGTGCAGACGCCGAAGTATTTGTCGTCTTTGCCAAACTGGTCGATCGCGGTCTCTTCGTCGGGGTTGCTCATGAAGTTGACGTAACGTTTAAGGATTTCGGGATCGAATTCGAGCGTGTTTTTGATGAGCTGGCGATATTTGTCGTTGTCTTCATGGTGCAGCATGTGCATGAAGGCGCTGTTGTAAACACGATGCATGCCCAATGTGCGCACGAAGTAGCCTTCGAGCATCCAGAAGGCTTCGGCCAGCAGCAGGGTGTCGGGGGCTTCGACGGCAACGCGGTCCACGACTTCGCGCCAGAATTCCTGGGGCATGAGGGCGTCGAATTCGGCTTTGCTGAGCCCGTGTTCGGCGCGGGAGGGGATATCGCCACCGCTGCCGGGTTCGGGGAACCACAGGCGCTGGATGTGGCGTTTGGCCAGGGTCATGGCGGCGTCGAAGCGGATGATGGGGAACTGGTGGGCGACATGGAGGATGGTTTGGATGACGACTTCGCGTACGTTGGCGTCGAGATAGTTGAGCTGGGCGGTGTCGTTCCAGGGCATGCTGGTGCCGTCGTTGCCATGATAGACGTAGCGGGTGTCACCGTTGCGGTGGTCGACGCGTTTGCAGACGACGGCGGCGTCGGTGTGGTCGTAGTAGTGGTCTTCGATGGTGATGCTGACGTGTTCGTCATCGCAGAGGTCGGGACCGTTGAAGGTGTAGGAGGGGAAGGGGCTGGTGTCGAGGGAGAGGAAGCGTTCGGGATGTTCGATCATCCAGTGGGAGTCGATGGCCATGTGGTTGGGCACCATGTCGCTGGCCAGACGGATGCCGTAGCGCCAGGCGCGTTGTTTGAGATCTGCCATGGCTTCGGGCCCACCCAGATCAGCGGCGATGACGTAGTCGTAGAGGGAGTAGGCCGAGGCGACGGCATCGGGATTGCCCATGATCTGTTTGATGCGCTGCGAGGCGCGGCTACGCTCCCACAGGCCGATGAGCCATAGGCCGGTGATGCCGCGTTGGGCGATGGTGGCGAGCTCGGCATCGGGAATTTGATCGATCCGGGTGATGGAACGGCCGTATTGTTTGCTGAGCTGGTCGAGCCAGACGTAGGTGTTTTTGGCCAGCAGTACCAGTTGTGGCATCCAGTCGCGGTCGGGGCTGTATTGCTCGGGGGCGTCGGCGTCCTCGCTGAAGGTGCTGATCTCGATGGGGCCGGGGCCGGGGAAGAAGGCTTTGTTTTCTTCGGCCAGAAAATCGAGGCTGCGGAGCAGGCGCAGGACATGGGGGCCGAGGAGCTGCGGCCAGTGCTGGCGGATGTAGGCGAGCTGGCCTTCCAGCGAATCGGGCGCCGCAATTGCCGGGGCGCGCAGCAGCTCGAAGAGGCTTTCGCCACCGGGGCCGAAGGCGGGCGTGGCGCTGAGCTGGCGTTCGAGAGCGGTGATAATTTGCAGATAGGCGGTGTCTTGGACCAGGTGCTGGTCGTCGAACAGTTCGCGGAAAGGCGCGAAGGCGGGGTTGGCGTTGGCCAGCCACAACAGCAGCATTTCTTCCAGGCTGGCGCTGCGATGGGGCAGGCTATCGGTTTCGCCCTGCAGGTAGGCGTCGATATCTTGTTGTTGCCGATACACGGCCAGGGGCGGGAAATCGTGCAAAAACGCGTGCAGGGTCGTTTCCAGGGGCTCGGCGCCCAGCTCTGCCTGTAGGTGTGATTCGACTTCCTGCCACAACTGTGGGTTGATTTGCTGGCGATAGTTGGCTACGAGCAGATGCAGGATTTCGTCGATCAGGCCCATGGCGTATATCTGGGAGGCTTTGACCGCGCCCTCGGGGTGATGCGCAGCGTCGCGCAGTTCGTTCATGCGCCGGGCAAAGCGCCTCGCCGCCTGAAAGTCGGCAAGGATGGCATTGCCGGTGAAGCTGAACAGTTGGGCATCGAATCGATAGGTGTCGCGGGCCTGGCGCGAGATATGAAATTCCATCATATGGGGCTTCTCCCGGCACGGAGCTGAGATCGAGGCAAATGGGGCGATTCATCAATCGCCCGTACATCTGTCATGCTACATGCAAAAAAGCCCCAGCGCAAGCTGGGGGGAGGGTTGGGGGCGGCGGGGGCAATTCATGAATCGCCCGTACGGCGGGATGAAGCGGGCGGGTCAGTGGGCAGTTAGCAGTAATCAGTCGGGCAGCGGGGGTGGCAGAGTCCCTGCGGGGACTTTGCCTTGTAAGCCTGCAAATTCATTTGCAGAGCGCCAGTACACGAGGGCGTAAACAACTGACAAGCGTCAGCCGCATCCGTGATGCGGCGGTCTTAAAGGTGGGGGCCGGCCCTTGATCCCATGATTTTAGCTTGCGGGTTGCTCGCAAATCCACCACGGCTTGTTTTCATCCGGTATGCGGTAGGCAGCCGTTCATGGCGCCTGTGGAGGTTTTTTCTCCATTTCGCCCAGGCGCCTAATCCGTGAGCCGGTCGAAGCCTGCACGTGCTTGGGCCAGCATGTCTTCCATCTTCCATATCGCCGGCAGTATGAGCTTCTGGCTCTCACGGATGCGGGAGCCGGCGATATAGTAGTAAGTCACTTTTTTGGGTGGAACCATGTACTCTTCTCGCAAAACTTTCAGCTTGTCTGCGATTTGCTTGTCGATGTTCCGGCTGTCGGCCGGTCGGTAAATATAGTCATTGGCCGTACAGTGCGATTTTTCGCATTCACAAGTGATATTGATTCCATCAGGAGTGAGATCAAAGATGCGGGTCGCAAGCGTGCGCTTGGTGGAACGCATGACATAGGCTCTGATGAGAGGTTCTTGCTCAAAAACCTCCACGTGTATGCGTACGCCTCTGACCCGGGGCTTCGGGCCACTGAGCGAGCGACTTCCTTTGCGCCGTCTGGCCGAGCTGCTTTGCCCACGAGGAGTCTGGCGCTCCTTGCTGGGTGGTTTAGAAGGAGGCTTGGGGGCAGGGGGGGGCGCTGGCTCAGGTTCGGGAGCAAGCACAGGCGTCAGTTCCGCCAGATCTATGGGCTCGCCATCCGCGGCATGACAGAGCCCCTGATGCTCACGGCAAGTGCCGCGGTCGCAGGTGTCACAGTGGATCAAACTCGTCCGGCACACAGGCTGGTGGCAGACCGCACATTCTAGCATTTGATCGGCGCATATTTGACAATAGACGCGTTTGCAGTCGATGCACCCAGGCGCCAGACATTCGCTATGGGCGAGGTGCCCGCCCGTACAAAGAAATAGGCCTTCGCCCGGCCGTCCGCACACATCGCACACCAGCGGTTCCAGCCGATGCACCAGGGGATCCCATACGGCAAAGCGCGTGATGGTGGCTGTGCGATTGCTGATGGTGACGGGCGTGAAAACCTTCGGTTGTTCCAGCAGCAGGATATTGATCAGTTTCAATTCCACGCCTAGCTGGTAGCGAGCACGCACATCTTCCAGTTTGACCGCGCTCTCCGCCTCCAGGGCTGCAAGTTTGTCAGTGATGGTTTGCCTTCGCTGCGCGTCTTCCTCATCCAAACGGTCACGCCGCCGCTCCATGTCGCCAGCCATGTCGTCATAGTAGCTCTGAATACGGGCTAAATCCAGCTCCGTGAAGTGACGCAGACGGGCTACCAGGGCGTCGAGTTTGTCCGCTATCCCTTCTCGCAAGGCGGCTTCGGCGCCGGCGAGCAAAGCCTGAAGGGTTTCTGTCGAGAACGTGTCTCCGGCATCATGCCAACGTGGTTCGGCAATGGGAAGCGACGCAAAGGCAGACGTGTTTTCATAAGATTCCAGGCGTTCCAGGACCTCGGCGTCACGTACGACATGGCCTGCCTGAAAATTCATCACCAGCGAGACCATCTCTTCCTGCTTTTCGTCACTATCATAGGTGATCTTGAAGTTGAAGCGCAGATAGTGATGGCGGCTGCGTTGTTCCCTGCTATTTGGCGTTTCCTGCAGGCGGGCGTTGGGAAAGGTGAAGGTTTTGCGAGCCAGTTCAGCCAGACCGCGTTTCCCCAGACGCACCTGATTGATGTACCCCCGGGCGCTGGCCGGCCGCGCCATCAAATCTTCGGCGATGGTTTCGACCAGGGGATGGTTGACCGTCAGTTTGAGCGTGTCTGCGGCTTCGTTCTCGGCCTCGAAACTCAGCCGCTGGTAGGGATCGATGTGGAAAACCGCGGCAAGTTCATCCGGCAGCAGCACTTCATGCACGCCGAAGGAAGGAGGCGTGACAATACTGTGGCGTTGTTCCAAATAGCCGAGGACGAATTGCGAAAGATCAAAACGGTCGTGATGCTGCTCGCTCATTCCGTGCTGAAGTCCTCCCCGAAGAGAGCATCGTCGTATTCTCTCACCCGCTGGTAGGAGTCCCGCGCCCCGACCAAAGCGTCGCCCAGGGCTGTCATGCCGGAGGCAAAATCTAGGTCGCTTTCAGAGTGGGACCAGATGTCCAGCACAATTTCGGCGAAGTCCCGTTCATCCGCCAATTGTCCCAGGATCATGTCCACTTCGCCGATCACGAGTTCGAACATATTCAGCTTGCGGTCGAGGATGTCCAGGATATGGTCTTCGATGGTGCCGCGCGCAGCCAGGTTGAAGATGTCCACCGGTTGATCTTGGCCAATGCGATGGATGCGACCTACTCGCTGTTCGATGCGCAGAGGATTCCAGGGCAGATCGAAGTTGATCATGACGCGGCAGAATTGTAGGTTGCGTCCTTCGCCGCCCGCTTCGGTGGAGAGGAGCACGGGAAGATGGTCGTGGAAATCGTGGATGGCCTGATTCTTTCGCGCCGTGGTAAGTCCGCCATGATAGAGGGCGAACTCGTAGCCCCACTGGCGGAGCAAATCGGCCAGTAAGTCCAACGTGGCGCGAAACTGGGTGAAGACGATCACTTTGCTCTGTGGTTCCCCGGCTTTGGCCTGCGCCTGCAATACTTTTTTGAGCGCGTCCGCCTTGGCTGACTTATGGATGCTGTCCGCTTCTGCGGCCAGACTGAGCAGTTGTTTGTGATGGGGCGCCAGCCCAGACACATTCGCCAGAGAGCGCAAGGTGGAGTACGTGGCTGCGGCGCTGCTGCCGGCTTCTCGCAACAGGATGCGCAACCCGAAACGATGGGCGCTGGCCAGTTGCTGGTCCGCCATGATCCGGCGGCTGAGGGCTGTGATGCCAGCGTAAAGGGCCTGTTCGTCGGGGTAGAGTGATAATTGCACGGTGTGGGCGCGGCGTGGAGGCAGTTGCAAGCTGATCTGTGCGCGCCCATGTCGCACCATCACATCGCTAAGAAGCTGGCGTAAGAGGCCTCTGTTTTTGGGAAGGCGGGGATCCCCCCGCACGACGAACTGACGGCTGAATTCTCGAGGGCTCTTAAGCTGGCCCGGCTTGAGAACGGTGACGAGATTGTATAATTCGCTCAAACGGTTCTGCACGGGTGTGGCTGTCAGTAGCAGGATGTAGCGCTTCTGAAGGCTGTTGACCAGTTTCCAGGACACGGATGATCGGTTCTTGAGATGATGCGCCTCGTCTACGATGACCAGGTCATATTCCTGGGCAGTGATGATTTTACGGTGTTCTGTGCGGCGGGCAGTGGCCAGAGAGGCGATAACCTGGGGAAAATGCGTCCACGCTTCGCGCCCAAACTGGCGGAAGGCGTTGTCATTGTTGGTCACAAAATCGGTGAGATCGAACTTGGTGGCCAGCTCTTGGCGCCACTGTTCCACCAAACCCGGCGGCGTGAGAATGAGCACACGCTGAACCATCCCCCGTAAGAGGTATTCTTTGAGCACCAGGCCGGCCTCGATGGTTTTTCCCAGGCCCACTTCGTCGCTGAGCAGCCCACGTCCGCGAAAACGCCGTAAAACGGTGCGTGCCGCCCTGATCTGATAATCGAAGGGGGTGAAGTGGATGGCGTTCAGGCTCAAGAGGTCGTCGAAGCCGGCTACCAGTTGCAGGCGGTAGGCCATGAGTTTGAGCCGGTACTCTTGAAGATCGGATACATCACCCCTGGTTACACTGGCGAGGATTTGTTCTGCGCCTGGAGCCAGTTGGATGGCGGGGGTAATCTCAATAGTGGGAGGTGAGGAACTCATAGCCGTGAAGAGGGTCTCGTCTGTTTGCGACAATCGCCCCGATTGTACACCAAGTTGTCGATAAATTGGAGTATCAGGGTCTGCCGCTACTCGTCCTGACGCCGTCCTGGCAGTGCCCCTGCGGGGACTTTGCCCTGTAAGCCTGCTGACTTCATTTGCAGGGTGCTAGCGAACCCTCCGCATCACGGACGGTAGTTCACTGTCTTGCCAAAATCCTGGGACGCCCCCTGGCAAAAAAACTGTCGGCATGTGTGGTGGTTTATGTTATCATATCGTGACTCCACCGAAAAAAGCCTGAGGAGGTGAAAAGCACTGAACATCAACCTATTGCATAAGCGGCAGCGGGAATAGGCAGCCATCGGCGATAGTGAACCCAGAAATGTCGGTAGAAGCCCTCACGAAGCCGCAAGAAGAGCGACAGAGGCAGAAAATGACCCCAAACAGGCGAAAGCTGCTGGTTTTCGGCCAACTGTCGCTTCCCGTAGGCATGGATACGACGCATGTTGGCCATGAGTGCGGAAGCGAGCATCATGGAGGCCATACGGAATTTGCCGCGCACGGGCAACTTGCCCCGGAAAGGATGCTTGACGGAGCGGACGGTAGCTTCGACTGCAGCCCGCAGGTTCTGAGCAGCCTGTCGCATGGTCTGGAGACGTTGACGCTGCAATGCCACAGCGATTTGGCGTTGATGGAGGTAGAGGACAGCTTTGCCTGTTCGATTTTCGGAAATAACAATGCAGTGCGCCTATAACGGACAGGTGGCGCATTGTTCCGCATCAAAACGCAGGATGAAGCGTCCAGGATTGCGTCCGGCTTCCACGGGGCTGGTTTTGACCACCGGGACAAGTGAGTTGCGCAAGACGCCTCTCTTCATCAGTGACGATGGCGAAGTCGGCCAGCCCCACTCACTCCCTCACCCCATCACCCCGTCGCCTAACAGCGCCGGTTATGATGGCGCCACAAGCTCCAGGTAATCAATACAAACAAGCCATAAATGAGCAAAGCCCCGTAAATAAAGGGCATGATGTCGTATTGCACCACACGGCCGGTCATCTGCGCCCGCTCGCCGGGGTCCAACGACCACGTGCGCTGAACCGGGGCGCCGGGCCGCGGGCGCATGGTGAGCGTAAAGCGGGCGCGATTGTTTTCGGCCAGGCGTCGCCACACATCGGCCTCGGCCTGCCAGATTTCGGCGCGCAGGGCGTCAAGTGGGTCCTCAGTCGAGAGGCTGGCCGTGGCTGCGGTCAGGGTCTCGGCCTCAGCGCTGAGTTGTGTCACCGCAGCAATAAGGTTGATATCTTCGCGGTAGGTGTCGATGCTGCGCCAGCCCTCGGGCGTTTTGTCCCAGCGCAGGGTTTGCGGTTGCAGGATGGTGGAGAGCAGAGACCATTCGGGTTCCGGAGGAATGGCCAGGGCCAGGGTTTGCTCTTTGATCTGTAGATCGCTGGCGGTTTCGAAGGGGATATCGACGCGGATGGCCGGGGGTTGGGTTTCTTCTATGACGATATAGGCGACATTCGTGGCCAGCAGCGCTTCGTACAGGTCCTGGAGGATGGGATCGCTGCTTTGGCGGGGCGCTGCCACAATGCGCAGGGTGCGTCGTCCGGGTTCGGTATTCACTTCGATGTATAGCGAGTTGATGCGGGCAAAGCGACCGTTGGCTGGATATAGATCGGCGACGGAGAAGTTCTGTACGAATACGTCGCGGGCTGGGGCGGGGCCTTCGTCATGCAGTACGGAAGTGATCCAATCGATGGCCAGTTGCTGGCGCTCGCGCACCAAAGCTTCGCTTTCCAGGGAGATATGACTGTTGGCGGCCAGGTCCTGCAGGCGTTTGAGATAGGTATTGGCGGTGTCGTAGTCGCCTTGCAGACGGGAGCGGGCGATCAGGGTGGCGAAATCCTGCGAGACGGCAGTGGCGATAGCGGGGTCGTTGGCCCCGTGCTCCAGGGCAGCAGCCAGTTGATTCACGGCCAGCGAGATGTAGCTGGTGTCGGGCGGTTGGACGAGGTCGGCGCGGGTGCGATAGAGTTTGGCCAGGGCCAGATAAGAGGTGGGGTCGGACGGATCGGCTGCCTGTGCCTGGCTGTAGGCGGCGACGGCCAGGGGAAAGTAGCGGCTGAAGAGCTCGTGGCCCTCGAAATTGGCGAACTGCACCTGGGCGGAACGGATGGCCAACTCGGTGTAGACATCTCCTAAATGGATTTTGGCGCTGGGGGGGGCGTCGGACGCCACCGCGGCCTGCCGCGCTGCCCGCAATTTCTCCCACAGGGCCGGGCGCATGAGAATGTAGTCGATGGGGGCGGCGGGGTCTTCCACATCGTACGACCAGGTGATACTTTCGGCCGTCAGTTGGTAGGTTGCGGGCGTGAGCCGCAGCCATGATTGCGGGTTGGGGGGCTCGCTAAAGCCCAGGGCGAAACGGGCGCTTTCCAGGGTGCCGGGCCATAATTGGGCAGTGAGATCGAGTGGATAACGGAATTGCACAAAGGGTGTATCACCCAGAGGCATGGTGTAAGTGAGCACGACATTGCGGCGCTCATTGGCTGCGAGTTTGATTTCTGCCAACCACCATTGCGTGAACCCTGGCGACATCGGTACGTCTTTGCCATTGATCGTCAAGGAAAGGGGTGTGGGTGGGGGTTTGGGTGCGGCGTAACCGGGAATGGCCACGCTGAGGGTGTGAGGATTGGCTTGGTCGGTGTTGTGCACGCGGAACACCGCCTGCACTTCGGCAATGGCCTGCTCGCCATCGTCGCGGATGGTGGCATCGACAATGACAGACAGTAAGCGCACGGGCCCCGGGTCCAGAGGCATGAGGGTAAAGCCACCAGGATAATCCGTTTGGGCGTGGAGTGCCGGTGCGGCGCTGATCATGAGGATGCCGGCCAGCACGAAGACCAGACAATGGCTCAGATATCTTTGCATCTGTCCCGGCCTTCTGGTATGCTCTTGGGGAAGATATTTTTCATCGCAGGTAGTTTTGAAGCTCATGGCGCATCTAAAAATGATATTGACCTGGGATATCCGCCCCGGTCGCGAGCAAGCTTATACTGAATTCATCAATGAGCGCTTTGCGCCTGGTTTGGTTGAGATTGGCTTGCCTCCCTTGGATGTTTTTTACACCGCTTATGGTCGAGTACCCCAAATTATGGCCGTGCTTGACGTGCCGAATGAACAAAGCCTGCAACAGGCCGTCCGTTCCCAGGCTTGGGCCAGACTGAAACAGGAACTCCTGAATTTGATCGATGGTTATCAGGAGCGGGTGTTTCGAGATCAAGAGGGGGGTATTTTTTAGCTGACAACGGTGGGGGAAGCGCATGGGAACGGTTGTAAGCAAGTTGTAAGTTGGAGGCGGTAACAAGGGTGGGACTGAGCTCGTCTTGTATTAGGAACCCGGCGCATCAGAAAACCGAAGAATTGTCTTGTTTTGCTCGTCGCCGATAACGGACCAACGACTACCGACTGGTGTCCATACAAATCTTGTAAGCTGTATTCTGGCAATCCTGGCAGAAACTGGTATTATTATCATTATAAGCGCCCACTCCCTTTCATCCAAACCCATGCCAAGCCCCATTGCACTGTCTGAAAACCGTCGCATACGTCTCCGCGTCCTTAGGCGTGGCTGGGGAATATGCGTGTTTATGGGCTTTCTGGTCGTTCTGCTGGGCGTAGGGGGAGCGGACGCGGCCTCAAGGCCAGGTGTGACTGTCGTCGATACCCGGCCCCTGGGGCTCACCCTGGAGCTTTTCGTGCCCGATGTGCGGCTGGACGAGAGCCGGGTTCAGGCAGGAGCAGTGCGCGTGGAAGCGCCAGCTCTGGGCGATGGGCGCACGGGGGTGCCGGGCCAGCCCTCATTGCCGGCGACTTCGGTGCTGGTGGCTGTCCCTGTCGATGCCAGCGTGCGCCTGCATGTGCTCAGCCAGGAAGTGGGGCAGAGAATCGCGGCCATGCCCTGGGAAGCGGTGCCCTTCGAACAGCCGAAATGGGCCGATGGCATCAGCAGTCAGACGACAGACACGGGGGCTGCGCCGGATTTCACTCAGGATGCCATTGGCACCGAGCGCATCTATCGGGCCAGCGATAGCCGCGAGCTGGCGACCGCCGCCGCTGCTTATCAGCCGGTGGTTTTGGCAGACGAAGGGTATCTGCGCGATCAGCGTTATGTGCGGCTGTTGCTGCAGCCGTTCGAGGTGCGGGCCGATGGTTCGTTGTGGGTACACGAACGCATTCGGGTTGCGTTGGACTTCGATGGCGTGGCGAAGGCGTCAAGCTCTTCTCTTACGTCGCAAGACCCCTATTTCGAGCCCGTCTTTCGGCGCTCCTTTATCAATTACGAACAGGGTCGGGGATGGCGGCAGGTGGCTTCCGCAGGCACTCCTTCTGCCAGCCCCATCCAGGTCCCCCCCGAACGGCTACGCATTGTCACCGATGCCGACGGCATTTACACCCTCGGCTATGATGATCTGGTGGCCGCTGGTCTGAAATTGCAGAAGATCGACGCCCGTAGCTTCAGCCTCAGCAGTCGCGGCCAGGAAGTGGCGCTGTGGTTGACGGGCGAAGCGGACGGCCGCTTCGATCCGGGAGATACCCTCAGTTTTTATGGGCAGCGCTCCCACAGCCGCTATAGCGACGAACGGGTCTATTGGCTGGCGTGGGGGCAGGTGCAGGGCAAACGCATGGCCACGGTCGATGTCTCACCGGCGCTGGGGGGCCCCCTGGTTACCAGCTACACCGCCACCCTCCATCAAGAGCAAAACAACATCTACCTCAGCAGCGATCCCCCCAATGGCGAGGCCGATCGCTGGTACTGGGATCGTTATGCCGTGGGTGGGCGTACGCAGATTCCCACATTGACCATGGACGTCCCGGTCACTGCGGTCGTGCCCGGCCAGCAGGCCGAGCTAACCGTTGCCGTGCGCGGCTACACCTCGTTCTACGCGACCGATCCCGACCATCGTCTCGATTTCAGCATCAATAATCAGGTTGTAGGCCGCGGCGAAGGGGACGGTCAGGAGCTTTTGCTGGGGACTTACCCCTTCAGCAGTGATATTCTCACGGCCTCGGCTAACAGCTTCAGCCTCTTCGCCCCGGGCGATACGGGCGCCAGTTCGGATGTGGGCTACCTGGACTGGTTCGAGATCCACTATGTGCGTGAATTGCATGCCGAAGACGAGCATCTGTATTTTGCCGATACCCTGACTGGCCGACACCTGTATCAGGTCGATGGCTTTAGCAACGGCGGATTGGAGCTATTCGATATTTCTGATCCGGCGCAGCCGCTACGCCTGCTCAATGCCGCTGAATCCGGGGGTGCGGGCGTGCAGGTGCAATTCAGCGCTGCCGGCGATGGCGATAATGCCTTCCTGATTCAGCATCCCGACCGGCGCCTGTCGCCCGTGCGTATCGAGGCCGATTTCGTGACGAGCTATCGCACACCCTTCCATCAGGCCGACACCATCATCATCACCTATCCCGACTTTATCGATGCCATTCAGCCGTTGGCCACATATCGATACGATCAGGGCTACAATGTGATGATGGTGAATGTGCAGGATGTGTATGACGAATTCAATGATGGCGAGTTATCGCCCTGGGCGATCCGTGACTTTCTGGACTACGCCTATCATCACTGGCAGGAACCGCATCCGGCCTTTGTGTTGCTCGTGGGCGATGGTACCTACGACTTCCTCGATTACGAAGGCACGGGCGTCGTGAATTACATCCCGCCTTTGCTCGACATCGTGGATCCCTTCCTGCGCGAAACCGCCACCGACAATCGTCTGGTGACGGTGTCGGGCGCTGACATCCTGCCCGATATGTTCATCGGTCGTTTCCCGGCCCGCACGTCGGCGCAGGTGGCTACGATGGTGGCCAAAACCATCCAGTACGAAACCGCCCCCTGGCCGGGCGACTGGCAGTTACGCAACTTGTTTGTGGCCGACAATGCCGATACCGCCGGTAATTTTGCCTATCTTTCCAACGAGGTGGCCGATCATCTCTTGCCCGGCGCCTATGATAGCCTCAAACAGAAGATCTATCTCGGTGTGAACTACAGTTCCTCCACCGTTGCCCGCCAGGACATCCGGCAGGCTTTTAATCAGGGCGCATTTCTCACCAACTATGTCGGTCATGGGCAGGTGACTTTTTGGGCTTCGGAGTTTATCTTCCGCGGTGAGGATGCTGCCGCTTTGATCAACGGTGGGCGCCTGCCGGTGCATCTTTCGATGACTTGTCTGGATGGGAGCTTCCAGGAGCCCACCCGTGAGTCATTGGCCGAAACGCTGGTACTGAACCCGAACGGCGGGGCTGTAGCTGTGTGGGCATCAACGGGCCTGGGGGTGGCGCACGGCCACGACTACTTGCATCGCGGTTTTTATAGCGCCTTGTATGAGGATGGCAACATATTACTGGGTGATTTGATTGTCGCCGGCAAGCTGGCCCTGTACACCGGCGACACCCTGGGCGTTTTTCATGATCTCATCGATACCTTTAATTTGATGGGTGACCCGGCATTGCGGTTGGGTCTGGCGTCGACAGATCTGGCGATCGAGCTGGTGGCTGCCCCTACCGGCGAACTGGCGCCGGGCGACCCGGTGCGATTACGCTTTCGCATCAGCAATCTTGGTGACATGCCGGCGCCGGGCGTGCATGTGGATGTGACATTGCCCGCGCTCGACAATCTCAGCGCCACCAGCGATCTGGGCCCTGTGCAGATCATCACCGGCGATCCCGTGCGTTTTAGGTTGGATGATCTGGATGTCGGGGCCAGCACCGTGCTGGAGATCAACGGCGAAGTTCCCCGGCAACTGAGCAGCAGCGAGTACATGATCACTGCCCGCGCCGACAGCGCCTGGGCCGATGAAAACCCTGCCGACAACAGTATCAGCAATATCGAATTGCGCCTGGCAGCAGCCGATCTGGCGACGACACTGACCGGTGATCCGGCTCGGGCGCTGGCCGTGGGCGAAGCCTTCCACCTGCAGATCGGTTATCAAAATGGGGGACGAGGTCTGGCCACAGATGGGGTCATTACCCTGCCTTTGCCCAGCGGCATCAGCGGCCTGAGCTGGACTGCCTCCGATGCCGCCGTCACCCAGACATCTTCTGCTCCCCTGGTCTTCAACCTGCCCGATCTACCCCAAAATACCGGTGGCACCATTGACATCCAGGCTGTGGCCGGGTACGCTTTGCTACGCACCTTTTTACAGGCTGTTGCGCACACGCCATGGGTCGATGCAGATTTAAGCAACAACATCAGCGCGGCGCTGCCCTTTGCTGTGGCCGCGGCCGATGCCGGCGAAACCAACGACACGATGGCCACGGCCACCACGCTGCCGCTGCCGGGGCGGCTGCGCGACCGCAGCTATGATCGGCCGGGCGATGTCGACTGGTATGTGTTCAGTGCTAAGGCCGGAGTCAGGTATCGTTTCTACACCGATGCTTTGACGGACGGCGGCGACACCTTGCTGATCCTGTATGATGCCGGGGGACAGGAGATCATGCGCAGCGATGATGTGGGCCCGGGTGTGAAGTGGTCGAGCCTGGCCTGGCAACCGGCTGCGGGGGGAGTTAGCTATTTGCAAGTAACCCGACCAGGCGGCGGGGGCCCCTTGTTCCTGTACGATCTGGTGGCCGATCGGGGCTTTGACGTGTACATGCCGGTGTTGTGGACGCAATGGCAGATGCCCACGCCCCCCTCTGCCCCTACGCCCACGCCCACGCTTTTCCCCACAGCCACCTTCACCCCCACACCGAAGCCCTCTCGTCCCACGTTGACCCCCACACCGTCGCCCACACCCACCCTCACGCCGACGCCTGTTGTGGGTCAGTGTCTGCCTTCGCCCACCACGACCATTCCCTTGGGAGGGGAGCCGCAGGCATTGGCCGCCGCCGAAAATCGCGTCCTGGCTGGCATCGCCGACACCAACACTGTGGCCGTTATCGATAGCCAGACCATCGAAATGATCGCTTCTCACAGCAGCGGCGGCAACACTCCCAGCGGCATAGCAACCTGGAGTTCGCTGTACTATGTCAGCAACCGGGGCGACAACAGCGTGTCGATCTTTGATCTCGCCACCGACACCCGCTT
This sequence comes from Chloroflexota bacterium, assembly GCA_013152585.1. GTDB lineage: Bacteria > Chloroflexota > Anaerolineae > J102 > J102 > JAADGC01. Next base: position 10,112 of record JAADGC010000227.1, on the reverse strand, counting down.
GACCACCTTCCCTACTGGTTCGCAGCCCGCAGCCCTGGATGTGACCGCTTCGGGATATTTGTACGTGGCCAATCCTGGCGCCAACGCACTATCCGTTCACGACAGCGTTGGCGGCACGCTTGTGCGCACCATCCCGCTTAGTGGAACCCCCAGCCAGGTGTTGGCGGTCGGTGATACGGCCTGGGTCACGCTTGCCTCGGGCCCCAAAGGTTTACTGGCCATCGATTCGGCCGGAACCGTCCTCAACACGATTCCCAGCATACCGGCCGGCACCTCCGACATGGTGGCCGATAGCCGCACGGGCCTGATTTACGTCAGCCATCCGGCTGCGCATGACATTTATGTCATCGACCGTTTCCAGCGTATCGTGGTCGCAAAATTTAAGCTGCCATTTGCGCCCTTTGGCCTGGAGATCAATACCATGAACGAACAGCTTTATGCTGTCGACGCGGCATCAAACCAATTGATGGTATTGGACTTGCTCAATGGCGATGTGCTGGGCCAACGGCCGCTGGATCAGCAAGGGCCTACCGGTGGCCTGGGCATCGTCTATCTCGATGGCCACGTGTATGTGGCAAACGCTGCTGCTCACAGCCTCAGTGTCTTTGCGGCCCCGCCCTGTTTCCACTGATTGGCCTTTGTTCTCCCCGCTCTTTAGGCCCACTTTTTCCTCACTCCCCCCTCTAACCTATGCCTGACTTCAATCCCCTCAAACACGCTGCGGCCGGTGCTGCCCTTGCCTCTGTGCAGGACGGCATGATTTTGGGACTTGGCAGCGGCTCGACTACCCACATCTTTATTGATTTATTGGGTGCCAAAGTGCAAGATGGCGAATTGCGTGACCTCTTGTGTGTGCCCACCTCCGAATTTTCGGCGCAACAGGCGCGGCAATGGGGCATTTCCCTTACATCACTTGACGAAGTCGACCATCTCGACCTGGTGGTGGATGGCGCCGACGAAGTAGACCCGCAATTGAACCTGATCAAAGGTCTGGGCAAAGCCTTGCTGCGTGAAAAACTGGTGGAGGTGCACGCCCGACGCCTGGTCATCATTGTCGATGAATCAAAATTGGTGCAGCGTCTGGGCCAGCGGGGTCCGCTGCCTGTGGAGATCACACCTTTTGGGGCGCAGGCCACGCTGCGTTGGTTGCGCGGCGTCGCCACGCGGGCCGAGCTGTGGCGCCTCGAGGACGGAAGCCCCCTCGTTACCGACAACGGCAATTATTACGTGCGCTGTTGGTTCGATGGCGGCATCGAACAGCCAGAAGCGTTGGCTCAACGCCTGAACGCCTGGCCCGGTGTGGTTGAAAACGGCTTGTTCCTGCACATGGCCACCGAGGTCGTGGTCGCCAGCCCTACGGGCATCCAACTGTTGGAGAGAGGTTCATGATCAAAATCGCTCCTTCTATCCTCACCGCCGATTTTGCCCATTTGGGAGCCGAGGTGGGCGCCATAACGGATGCCGGCGCCGATTGGCTGCATATCGACGTCATGGATGGCCGCTTCGTGCCGAACCTGACCATGGGGCCCGTGATCGTGCGTTCGTTGCGCCCCCTCACCGATCTCACCATCGACGCCCACCTCATGGTGGAGCAGGCCGATGCGCTGATTCCGGCGTTCGTCGAGGCCGGCACCGACCGTATCACCGTGCATGTCGAGGCCTGCACCCACCTGCACCGCACCATCCAGCACATCAAGGGGCAGGGCGCCAAAGCGGGTGTGGCCCTGAACCCCGCCACCCCCCTGGTCACCCTCGAAGACATCCTGCCCGATATCGATCTGGTACTGATCATGTCGGTGAATCCCGGCTTTGGCGGCCAATCCTTCATTCCCCAGACGACCGCCAAGATCAGGCGCTTACGGTCCATGTTGGCCGGACAGGGAGTGGAAGGGGTGGAAATTCAGGTAGATGGCGGCATCAAAGCCCACAATATCGCCATGGTGGCGCAGGCCGGGGCCACCGTGGCTGTGGTGGGGTCGGCAGTGTTCAATGCGCAAGCCAGCGTAGCCGAGAATATCGCTCGTTTGCGTGCGGCCTGTGTTGGCTGAATGCCTGCTGCACAGGCCCATGCGTTCACAGGGGAGTGAAAAGGGGCTCTTTTGGATTTCGCGGGGGTCTTAATTCAGACCTCCGGGAGGTGGTCAAAAACACTCTGTTCGGGCAAAAATGTCCTGGCCACCTCCCGGAAGTCACAGTGAGTGAGGCCCCCTGAGATGCGGTTGAACCTGAAATGTAAGCAAGCTGTAAGCTGAAACTATTGCAACCGGCGGTCAACCTTGTTATCATTGTTGAAGAAGGCTCGTTTAGTTGACTATTTTCTGTTGCAATGTAGTGACGATTCCCCCACGTTTATAAGAATTACGTATCATCTATGTCTGCCCTGGCTGCTTCCTTACACACGATTGAATGCCTGTTGCTTCCCCTCTCTGCCAATGGGGGCGAGCGATCGACCACGCAACTCCTGAAAGGTCTGTTGCATGATTTGGGATGTGTGCCGCAAAAGGTGTCTCGCACAGAGTTCGATCCCCAGAACATCCGCCGTTCAGATGTGATTCTGGTGGAAGTGGATTCGGTCAACGACCTGGAGTTGTTTCGCACCCTGCGTAATGGCACCAGGAAACCGATTATCATGTATGGAAATGCGGTATCGTCTGCCATTTGGGTACGAGGGCTTGAGTACGGGGCAGATGGTTTTCTCAATTTACCGGAGCCGAAAGAAGTCCTTTCCGGGCGAATCCGCGCCGTACTTCTGCGTTCCGGCTTGCTGTATTAAACAAGAAGGTAGCACCTTGGGTTCCACGCCCAGCGGCGACGGGCCACTCTGCGACACCAACGCCGAGCTCATCGACACTATCAATGCCCCGTTGGGCGCGGCCGATACGAATGACAACAACCAGGCCGATCCCTACGCCGTCAATCTGGCTCAGGGCGCCACGGTCTTGACTGCCGATTCTGGTTATTTTGCGGCCAGTCGGGATGATGACGGCGTGCTGGGGAATCAGGTCCGGGTGGAGAGTGATTACGATGGTCTCTTCGCTCCGGCCAACGGTGATGACTTCGATCAGCCGGGCGTGACCGTCGATTTCTATCGCAACGGCGCCTACTCCGGGTATGACCACCACCGCCCCTATCGTCGTGCCCTTCTTCGCTCCCGAACCCGGCGACGGTGACAGCCATCTGCTGTTCGCTTTGTTTCTCCCCGGTCTGAACCCTCCATGATTAAAATACATCGTGCTTCCCGCCCCCAAAGAGTCTTGTTCCTTCTGCTCATTGCCGTCCTTGTCCGGGCCACATGGGGTCAGCCGGCGGCGCAGGCCGCGGCTTCGTCGACCGGCGATCAATACAAAATTGTCGTGAATCAATCCGGCATCTATCAAATCTCGTACGCCGATCTCACCGCCGCCGGCTTTGATCCCACCGGCATCGATACCAACACCTTCCAGCTTTTTAATCAGGGCCAGGAGGTGGTGTTGTTTATGTTTGATGGTGGGGATAGCAGCTTCGATGCCGGTGACACCTTCCTGTTTTACGGCGAGTCCAGGATCACAAAGTACACCGACGTCAATATTTATTGGTTCCAGGCCGGCGCCAACGTTCGCCTGACCACCCCCCCTGTGAACGGAACGCCCGCCGGCGCCCCCGTGGCTGCGAATTTTACATCCAGGCTCCATTTCGAACAAGACTTGATCTACCAGAGCGGCCTGCCCCTGACCGGCGACGATGCCGATCGCTGGTACTGGGAATACTTCCAGGGCTGCCTGCCCACCAGCCGCACGTGTCGCACGGTGGGAGGCTATAAAAACTCCCGTTCCTTGCCCTTCGATTTGCCCAATGTGAGTACGCAGCCCTTCACAGCCACCCTCACGATTGCCATTCGCGGCAGCAGCAGCGAATATCAAAATCCCGATCATCAGTTATCCAGCCTGGTGAATGGGATGCAGGTAGGGGATAATACCTTTGATGGGCAAATCGAGATGCAAGTCAGCCTGCCCATTACGCCATCCGTCCTGCTTGATGGCGCCAATATCGTCACCTTCGATTTTCCTTATCTCGGCTCCACCGTTCGCAACGAAGGCTATATCAACTGGTTTGACATCACATATCTGCGCGACTTTGTGGCCGTGAATGATGCGTTGGGGTTTGATGCCGGCCAGTCGGGCACCCATCAGTTTGTGATCAGCAATTTTTCCGACAGCAATGTGGTGGGGATGGACATTACCTCGCCCCGGCAGCCGCGCTGGATCAATGGCATTGTCAACAGTGGCGCCGGTCCCTTCAGCGCCACTTTCGAAGCCACTGTCCCCGTAGCGGCGCAGGCAACCGCCGCTGCTGGCTCCAGCTTCATTCTGTCTTCCCCTAACGGATTCCTCAGCCCTGACAGTATTGTGTTTGATACGCCCACGAATTTGCGGGCGCTTTCCCAGGGGGCCGATTACATTGTCATCAGCCATGCCGACTTTTTGGCCCAGGCGCAGCAACTGGCCGATTATCGGGCGCTGGCCAACGGCTTCCGCACCGCCGTCATCGACGTCCAAGACATTTATGATGAATTCAACTATGGCTCGATGGCTCCCGTTGCTATCCGCGATTTCATCAGTTATGCCAGCCATTATTGGCAACCCCCGCGCCCCAGCTATGTGGTGTTGATGGGTGATGGCAATTATGATTTCCTGCATAACCTCAGCTCTGAACCTGTGTACATTCCCCCCTGGTTGGCAGCGGTGGATCCTTTCCAGGGTGAAACAGCGGCCGACAACCGCTATGTGGATGTCTTTGGCGACGAAGAATACGACAGCGATGGCAACAATGCCCATGCCGTCACCGACATTCAAATCCGTGACCAGCACATGGAACTGACCGTTGACTTCGGCTATTATCAGCCGGCATTCAACGCCCTGAACGCGCAAGCTGCCACCAGCCCCGACGCCCCCACTTTGGTCAAAGCCATAGGCGATATGGTGTTTTGGGATGAGGATTTGGACGGCATTTGGGATTCGAACGAACGCGGGGCGCCGGGCGTGACCGTCAACTTGCTGGCCAACAGTGTCGTCACAGCCACCACAGTCACCGACGCCGAAGGCAATTATTTCTTCGAGGATATTCCCACTGACGTTTATCAGGTGGAGGTTATCCCCCCGCCCAACTGGCAGTTCACGCTGCAAGATCAAGGCACCGACGAACGCTACGACTCCGATGTCGATCCTGTCAGCGGGCTCACAGTGCCCATCACTTATACCTATCCCCAGGCCGCACAGGCCGATTGGGACATCGGGCTCATCCATCCCGGCACCATCGGTAATCGCGTGTGGCAAGATAGCGATGCCGACGGTCTGCAGGATGCGGGCGAGTCGGGCATCTCCGGCGTGCTCATCAATCTGCTGCAAAACGGCACGGTCATCTCCACTACTGTCACCGATGCCTCCGGCTACTACTATTTCCTTGGCCTCAGCGATGGCAGCTACGATGTGCAGGTGGATGCCGCCAACTTCAGTGGGGTTTTGGCGGGTTATGTCCTTTCACCGCAGGATCAGGGCTTCGACACCATGCCGGATCTATATCTGGGACGGTTCCCGGTCAATAATGTCAGCGAATCCAGCGAAATGGTCAATCGCACCATCGCCTACGAAACCACCAGTCCCAGTGGCGACTGGCAAAAACGGGTGCTGTTTGTGGCCGACAACACCGATGCCGCCGGCAATTTTTATGCCCACTCCGACGAAGTGGCCGATCACATCTGGCCCTATCCGGCCTCATCCCAAAAGATTTACTATCTGCAAAATTATGCCAACAGCGCCGATGTCAAAGCTGCCATCCTCAACGGCATTGATCAGGGCGCACTCTTCGTCACCTATAACGGACATTCCAGCAAACGCACCTGGGGGGATGGTTTCTTCGATCGAGTGGATATCGACTCGCTGAACAACACCCTCTTTCCCATCTTCCTGCCCATGACCTGTCTGGAAGGTCAGTATATCAATCCCGGCTTTGCCAGCCTGGCCGAACAAGCCGTGCGCACGATTGGCAAGGGCGCCGTGGTCTCGTGGTCCCCCACAGGATTGGGTGTTGCCACCGGCCACCAGTTCCTCTATAACGCCTTTTTCACTGGCGTTACTTCGGGCGAGACCATGCTGGGGCCCTTGACCACCTTGGCCAAACAGGCCCTGTTCGAGAGCCACAGCACCTTCCGCGACTTGCTCGATACCTATATCCTTCTGGGCGATCCGGCAGTGGCGGTACAAATGCCCGATGCCGATGTCGGCATCCGAAAAATCGTTCATCCCGGCCTGTCGTTCGATGCCGGAGATGCCATCAGCTATACCATCAGCTATAGCAACACAGGCGTGCTCACGGCCACACAGGTTATCTTCACCGACACCCTGCCAGCCGAGTTGCTCAACCCGGTCATCATCTCGAATCCACTTCTGAGCCTGCGCCCGGGCAGCAGCGATAGCTGGGACGTCGGCGATCTGGCACCCGGCGCCGGCGGTATGATCACCATTACCGCCACCGTCGATCCGGCCATCACCCAGCCCACGCAAGTGATCAACACGGCTCTGATCTCCACCAGCGCCACCGACAACAACCCTGCCAACAACCAGTCCACCGTCACGGTCAACGTGTGGGATGGGCCGGTGACGTTGGGCGGCGTGACTTGGTACGATATCAACGGCAACACCGTGCAGGACATCCTGGAGACTTTGATGGTGCCCAACGTGGGTATTACCGTTACCAATATCAATACTCTGGCCAGTTTCACCGCTACCACCGACGCTACCGGTACCTGGACGATGACCAATATCCCTGCCGGCACTTTCGACGTGCAGGCCGGGCTGCCTGTGGGTCTGGCGCGCACCACACCCGCCACACTCAACACCACCCTGCTGCCCGGCGAAACCGATAGTGCCCTGAATTTTGGCTATATCGCGCCTACGGCCGTCGGCCTGGCCGCCTTCGATGCCACCCAGACCGCGGCAGGCATCCGTCTGGCGTGGCAAACCAGTTCCGAGATCGATACCCAGGGGTTCTATGTGTGGCGCAGCCCCGTGCCCGGCCAACGCGGCAAGCGCATCAGCGCCTTGCTGCCGGCCATGAGCGATGGGGTGGGACATGCTTATCGCTATCTCGACCGGGGCGCTGGCGCCGGGAGTTGGTATTATTGGCTGGAAACAGTCGATGCGTTCGGGGGCAATCAGTTCTTCGGGCCTATCGCTGTACCGGACCCTGGCGACGGGGGAGTCCATGCTTTGTATCTGGGCTTCATCCTCCAATGAACACGCACGCCCTGCCCAGCGGCGGGGCGTTTTTCTTGCAGACTGCTTGGTGCTACAATAGAGTACGGCTCGTTTTTTTTCCATTCTGCGAGGTTAACTCATCATGGCGCCTCAATCTGCACAACGTCAACTCCCACGCGGCTTACATCGCCTGTTGTGGCGAGCGCCCATCTGGCTTTACCGGCTGGGCCTGGGCTTTTTGTTTGGCAAACGCTTCCTGTTGCTCACGCACATCGGTCGTAAATCCGGCTTAGAGCGGCAGGCCGTGGTCGAGATCGATGAGTATGATCCGCAAAGCAACAGCTATCTCATCGCTTCCGGCTTTGGTAAAAGAGCTGACTGGTATCGCAATATCCAGAAAATGCCCGAGGTGAGCATCCAGGTGGGGAACAGGAAGATGACAGCTCTGGCTAAAGCACTTACGCCTGAGGAATCGGGCGCAGCCATGGTGCAGTACGCCCGTCAATATCCACTTGCTGCTCGTAGGTTGACCAAAATGTTGGGTTTTACCGTGGATGGCAGCGACGAAGACTATCACACGATAGCAAGCGAACACATCCCCTTTGTGCGTTTGCACGTGCAGGACGGGCACTCATGACCTACGTGCTCATGAAAGTGCTGGAGTCTGCTCCCAGCCGCTATGAGAAGGGTATCCAGTTGCTCACTCGCGGCAGTATCGATGCCGCCTACGATTTTCTGGCCGCCCACATTGCCCCTGAGCAGAAGGTACTGGACATCGGCTGTGGCACGGGGGCGCTGACCCTACGTGCAGCCGCCGCCGGCGCCCATGTCGTAGGCGTCGATATCAATCCCGAAATGCTGGCCATAGCCCGCGCCCAGGCCGAAAGCCGGGGACTGGCAGCCCAGGTGGACCTACGGGAACTGGGCGTGGCTGAACTGGATGGCGAGGCCGACGCCAGTTATGATGTGGTGATGAGCGGCCTGTGTTTTTCGGAGCTCTCGCCGGATGAGCGCCGCTACGCATTGCAACAGGCACACCGCCTGCTCCGGCCCGCAGGATTGCTGCTGATAGCCGACGAGACGCCGCCGTCGGATTGGCCGCGCAAGCTTCTGCACGGTCTGATTCGCATCCCCCTGGCCATCCTCACTTATGTTCTGACCCAAACCACGACCGGCGCCGTGTCGCAGTTGCCGGAGCTGGTGCAGATGGCCGGATTCAGTATCCGCCAGGTGCACAGCAATCGTCTGCACGACTTCACGGCGCTGGTGGCGGAGAAGTCCTGATCCCGGCAAACCCAAACCCAAAAAATCAACGCAAAACTGCAAAGCCCTGGGCCATCGCTTGCCGCTGTTTTCCGACTGGAAGTCGGGCTCTTTAGGCCTTTGGCCAGAGCCCGGCCTGCGCCGTCCTGTGGCGGCTGATGCGCCACGACGACTCATGGAGATGCGGCGGGTTTTACAAAACCGGGGGCGATTCTCAGGTGCCTAACCACTCTCCACTTCTTCTCTGCACTCTCTTACCCTTCCGCCTCTCTGCGTTAAAACCCATCTGCATTCGTCTCGGGAGTTCTCATGAGCAAATTACGTTTTTGGCTGGCTACGATTATTGAAACTTGCTTGCGTATGCTTCCCATCCCCGCCCGCACCGGTCTTGTCCCCGTCGGCAATCCCGGCCCCGACTCACCGGTGTTACTCACCTGCAACTTTGATCTCACCGTGCGCCGGGTGAAGCGGGCGTTACAGGGCATCGACTGCTGGCTGCTGGTGGCCAACAGCCGCGGAGTCAATGTGTGGTGTGCGGCCACCGGCGGCCTGCTGAGTAACCATGATGTGATTTCCGTGCTCAGGACCAGCGGCATCGAAAAGAAGGTCAATCATCGTCAGGTGATCTTGCCGCAATTGGCTGCGACCGGCGTCGAGGGCAAAGCCATTCGCCAGCAAACGCATTGGCGGGTGATCTGGGGGCCAGTAGAAGCTACCGACATCCCCGCCTTTCTGGCGGCGTCACAGACCAAAACCGCGGCGATGCGGCAGGTGACTTTCTCCTGGCGGCGACGGCTGGAGATGGCGGTTGCCTGGGGCTTTCCCATCTCATTGGTGACGGCTGTCGTGGTCTGGTTCGTGTGGCGGCAGGCGTTGTGGCCACTGGTGGCGTTGGTGTGGGCAGTATCGCTTTTGGTTTTTCTGGCCTTTCCTTTGTACGAACGTTTTTTGGGTGGCGGCGGCAAGCATCGGGGGTTTGTGATCTTCGATTTTGGTCAATACGGGGTGCCGTTGGTGTTGTGGGGGATAGTGATAGCCGGGGCTGTGGGATGGGGGTGGGTCAGTGGCGCCCTGGATGGGGTTTATGTGTTGCGCTGGGGGCTGGCGTCGTTGGTGGTGGTGGCGCTGGTCAGCATGGACCTCATGGGCAGCACGCCGTTGTATAAAAGTGGTTTGCATGAGGATCGACTATTGCAGGTGCACCTGGACACAGAGCTCTGTAAAGGGGCGGCCTTCTGCGAGGATGTGTGTCCGCGCAATTGTTTCACAGTGGATCATACACGTCGCCTGGCCACCCGGCCCCGGGCCGATGCCTGCGTACAGTGCGGCGCCTGCCTTGTGCAATGCCCGTTCGATGCCCTCAGCTTTAGCACGCCCGATGGCGGCACCATTCCTCCCGATGTGATCCGCACCTACAAGCTGAATCTCATGGGCAAGCGCCTGCAGCGGGCAGAAGTCGGTGATCAGTGAGCAGTGGACAGAATCAGTATTGAAAAGGGCGCTCCTGTATAGAGCGCCCGTGCTTGCTGGAAAGGAAGGACGGGGAAAGTTTATAGCTGCCTGGCGATGGACGCCAGCCGGGAACAGATCGCGCCATCTTTCTTGAGCTTCGGTCTT
>JAADGC010000195.1 GCA_013152585.1 Chloroflexota bacterium | reverse complement strand
CGCTAAAGTTGCCAAATTTCCGGTACAAACATGATGCAGATCAGCGTCAAATAGGTAATAATGCTGTATACTAAAGGTTGGTCATGATTCAAACTGCATAGGAGTACTCAAATGAAACGTAAAATGATAACCCTTGATGGGAATCAAGCTGCGGCATATGTCGCTCACCATACCAACGAAATCATCGCGATTTACCCGATCACGCCATCTTCGCCGATGGGTGAATGGGCGGATCAATGGAGCGCCCAGGGCAAAACCAACATCTGGGGAACGGTACCCTTTGTGCAGGAAATGCAAGCCGAAGGCGGTGCCGCCGGTGCCGTACATGGGGCGCTGCAGGCGGGTGCCCTCACCACTACCTTTACTGCCAGCCAGGGCCTACTTTTGATGATCCCCAATATGTATAAAATCGCCGGTGAGCTCACGAGCACGGCGTTTCATATCGCTGCCCGCTCGATTGCGGCGCAGGCGTTGTCGATTTTTGGAGATCACAGCGATGTCATGGCTACCCGTTCCACTGGCTTCGCCATGCTCTTCTCCAATTCCGTGCAGGAAGTCATGGACTTTGCTTTGATTGTACAGGCGGCCACGTTGGCAGCCAGAGTGCCATTCTTGCATATCTTCGACGGCTTCCGCACTTCGCACGAGATCAACAAGGTCGAGGAATTGACCCTGGACGACATGCGGGCCATGCTGGATGACGAGCTGGTGCGTGCCCACCGTGCGCGTGGTCTTTCGCCCGACCGCCCCTTTATTCGCGGCACCGCCCAAAATCCGGACGTGTTCTTCCAGGCCCGCGAAACCGTGAACCCCTACTACCAGGCTACTCCCGGCATCGTGCAAGAAGCGATGGACCGCTTTGCGGCGCAGGTCGGCCGCCAGTATCACCTCTTCGATTACGTGGGCGCCTCAGATGCCGAACGCGTGATCGTTTTGATGGGCTCGGGCGCCGAAACTGCCGAGGAAACCGTACGCTATCTGGTCCAGCGGGGCGAGAAGATCGGTCTGCTCAAGGTACGTCTGTATCGTCCCTTCTCGACCCATCACTTCCTGGCGGCGCTGCCAGCCACGGTGAAGGTGATCGCTGCCCTCGATCGCACTAAAGAGCCGGGGGCTGTGGGTGAGCCTCTGTATCAAGACGTAGTGACCACGGTCAGCGAAAGCATGGCCGATGGCTCGGCGCCTTTTGCCAGCTTCCCCCGTATCATTGGCGGTCGCTATGGACTCTCGTCTAAGGAATTTACACCGGCTATGGTCAAGGGCCTCTTTGATGAGATGGCCAAGGACAAGCCTAAGAATCATTTCACCGTGGGCATTATCGATGATGTGACCCACACCAGTATCGACTATGATCCGGAATTCATCATCGAACCGCCCGACGTGGTGCGGGCGATGTTCTGGGGTCTGGGGTCAGATGGTACGGTCGGAGCCAACAAGAATTCGATCAAGATCATCGGCGAAGAGACCGACAACTTTGCCCAGGGCTACTTTGTCTACGACTCCAAGAAATCGGGCGCCCGTACGATCTCGCATTTGCGTTTTGGTCCGCGCCCCATCCAGAGCACGTATCTCATTCAAAAAGCTAACTTTGTGGGGGTGCATCAATTCGGTTTCTTTGATAAATACAAGGTGCTGGACAATGCCGAAGAAGGTGGCATCCTCTTGCTAAACATCCCGTATCCGCTGCCGGAAGTATGGGGGCACCTGCCGCGACCGGTGCAGGAACAGATTAGGGCCAAGAAACTGCGGGTCTATGTCATCGATGCCTATGCAGTGGCCAAAGAGACCGGCATGGGCATACGCATCAATACCATCATGCAGACCTGTTTCTTTGCTATCAGCGGTGTGTTGCCTAAAGAGGAGGCCATCGCCAAAATCAAGGAAGCTATCAAAAAAACCTATGGCAAACGCGGCGAAGCAGTGGTGAAAAAGAACTACGCCGCGGTTGATGCCACCCTGGAACATCTGCACGAACTGTCGGTCCCCGGCCAGGTGACAAGCACCCGCGAGCTGCCGCCGGTGGTATCGGCTGCGGCGCCGACATTTGTGCAAGAGGTGACGGCCACGATCATCGCCGGTGATGGCGATACGTTGCCTGTGAGCGCCTTGCCTGTAGATGGCACCTATCCCACCGGCACCACGCGCTGGGAAAAACGCAATATCGCCCTGGAAGTGCCGGTCTGGGATCCCGACATCTGCATTCAGTGTGGCAAATGCGTCCTGGTCTGCCCGCACGCGGTGATTCGTAGCAAAGTGGTCGATAAAGCTGATTTGGCCGGCGCTGCGGATAGTTTTCTGGCCACGGATGCCCGGTGGAAAGAGCTGAGTGGGAAGCAGTACACGTTGCAAGTGGCCGTAGAAGATTGCACCGGATGCACCCTGTGTGTCGAGGTGTGTCCGGCCAAAGACAAGACGCAGGTGGGTCGCAAGGCCATCAACATGCAGCCGCAATTACCACTGCGCGCCCAGGGTCGCAAGGATTGGGACTTTTTCTTGCAGTTGCCCGATCAGGGCCGTCAGGAGGGCCTGCACTTTACCAATGTCAAGAACATCCAGTTGTTGGAACCCCTGTTTGAGTTCTCGGGCGCCTGCGCTGGCTGCGGCGAGACACCCTATATCAAACTGATGACCCAGCTCTTTGGTGAACGGGCTATCGTGGCCAATGCCACGGGCTGCTCCAGCATTTACGGCGGCAACCTGCCCACCACCCCCTGGACCATAAACAAAAACGGTCGCGGCCCGGCCTGGAGCAACTCGCTGTTCGAGGATAACGCCGAGTTCGGCCTGGGCATGCGCCTGACTGTCGATAAACAAGCCGAATATGCCCGCGAGTTAGTACACCGCCTGCGCTCGCAGATCGGCGAAGCCCTGGCCGACAAGCTGCTGACCACCGATCAGAGCAGCGAAGCCGGTATCGACGCCCAACGCGGCTATGTGGCTGAGCTCAAGCACAAGTTGGCCGGCAACGACGAGCCGGCTGCCAAAGACCTGCTGAGCCTGGCCGATGTGCTCGTCAAACGCAGTCTCTGGATTATCGGCGGCGACGGCTGGGCCTACGACATCGGCTACGGCGGCCTGGATCACGTGTTGGCCAGTGGTCGCAATGTCAATGTTTTGGTACTGGATACCGAAGTCTACTCCAACACCGGCGGGCAGGCTTCGAAGGCCACTCCGCTGGCAGCCTCCGCCAAATTCGCTATGAGCGGCAAAAAAACGCCCTCCAAGGATTTGGGAATGATGGCCATGAACTATGGCTACGTTTATGTGGCTCAGGTAGCCATGGGCGCCAGCGACAGCCAGACCGTTAAAGCCTTCCTCGAGGCCGAATCCTATGACGGCCCCTCTCTCATCATCGCCTACAGCCACTGCATCGCCCATGGCATCGACATGGCCAAGGGACTTGAGCACCAGAAACTGGCCACCGAAACCGGCTTCTGGCCACTGTATCGCTTCGATCCGCGACGCCGGACCCAGGAAAAAAATCCCTTCCAGCTCGACTCACGAGCGCCAAAACGCCCCTTCGCCGATTTTGCGCTCAAAGAAGCGCGTTTCCGCATGGTCTCTCAGACCAACCCCGACAACGCCGAGGACTTGCTGGATGAAGCGCAGCAAGCCGTCAAAGACCGCTGGCAAAGATACGCCACCATGGCTTCGTTGAAAGACTGGTAAAGTCATGTACGGCCAGGGGCGCCGCCGCAACGGTGTCCCTGGCCGTTTCTCTCCCCTCAAGGAGGAAAGCTTATGGATCTCTCAACTCGCTATTTAGGTCTCACACTCAAACACCCCCTGGTACCCTCCGCCTCACCGCTATCGCACACCCTCGATAGTATCCGTCGCCTCGAAGACGACAACGCCGCAGCCGTGGTGATGTATTCCCTGTTCGAAGAACAAATCACCCACGAAAGCAACGAGCTGGACCACTATCTGGCCCTGGGCACCGATGCTTTCGGCGAGGCTCTCAGCTACTTCCCTGACTTCGAGCAGTTTCACCTGGGGCCGGACCAGTATCTGGCGCTGGTGCGGGCAGCCAAAGAGGCGGTCGATATCCCTGTCATCGCCAACCTCAACGGTGTATCGACCGGCGGCTGGATCAAATATGCCCGCATGATCGAAGAAGCGGGTGCCGACGCCCTCGAACTCAACATCTACTACATCCCTGCCGATCCGGCCATGACCGGTGCCGCCGTCGAAGAAATGTACGTGAACATCGTGCGCGACGTCAAAGCCAACATCGACATCCCCCTGGCAGTCAAACTCAGCCCCTACTTCAGCTCGATTGCCAACATGGCCTATCGCCTGAGCGTAGCCGGAGCCGATGGTCTGGTCCTGTTCAACCGCTTCTATCAGCCCGACTTTGATCTCGATACCCTGGAAGTGACGCCGAACCTGGAGCTCAGCACCCCCTACGAGATGCGTCTGCCTCTGCGCTGGATCGCCATGCTTTATGGCCGGGTGCAGGTGGACTTTGCCCTCACCACGGGTGTGCACAGCCATCTGGACGTGCTTAAGGGCCTCATGGCCGGGGCCAATGTGACGATGATGGCTTCGGAATTGTTGCGCAACGGCACCGGGCGCATCCCCGCCATCCTGGCCGACTTACGGGCCTGGATGGAAGAGCACGAATATGAATCGGTGCAGCAAATGTTGGGCAGTATGAGCCAGCAGCACGTGGCCGAGTCATCTGCATTTGAACGCGCCAACTACATGAAAGTCCTCGATTCATGGCGGCCTGACAGCTCGGGCGTGGGCTAATCGGATACGCCGGAAACCTAGCCATTTGTCCCAATTTGTGCTAAGCTGGATCAGGGTTGTTATGCACCACCACCCTGATATGTTATTTTGTCCTTTTTTCATCCTGCAGGAGGTATTCGTTTGGCTAGAAAAGCAAGAAGCTCTAAAAAGAAATCCGATAAAATCGAAGTCGAAGGCACCGTGATCGAAGCATTGCCCAACACCATGTTTCGGGTAAGACTCGAAAACGATCATACAGTCTTGGCCCATATTTCTGGCAAGATGCGCATGTACTACATTCGTATTTTGCTGGGTGATAAAGTGTTGGTCGAGCTTTCGCCTTACGATCTCACCCGCGGTCGTATTACTTACCGCTTTCGCAACTAAAGCCATGCCTCTGCATGGCGAGAGGAAACCTATCCTTGCCGACTCGTTCGGCCAGGGCCGATAACCCTACCTTTCATTGTTTCAGATGGCCCAGTTGGTCGCATACCAAATCTTTTTGCATCATGCACATGATTGTCTGGCTATGATACACTTGGGCGGATAGCTCAGTTGGCTAGAGCGCTTCCCTTACAAGGAAGAGGTCACAGGTTCGAGCCCTGTTTCGCCCACTTGATGCCGTCTGGCAAGTAGGACTGGCGGCTGTTTGGCTGATTTGACCGCGTGTATCCGGTATGACAAACCCCTATCGTCAATTGCCCGGCCTTGACGCCTTGCTTCATCACACCCAGCTTGGCGATGCCATCCACACCTTTGGCCGCGCCACGGTGCGGGATGTGGCCCGCGAGGTGTTGGAGGCTGCCCGGGCTCGCATCCACGAGGGCGAGGCAACGCCGGACGAGTTGCAGCTCATCACCGGGATGATGACCCTCCTCGAACATACTCTGGCGCCTTCGTTGCGCCCGATCATCAATGCCACCGGCGTGGTACTTCACACCAATTTAGGCCGTGCTCCCCTGTCGCTGGCCGCCCGCCAGGCCATGGACGCAGTCTCCCACGGCTACAGCAACCTGGAATACGACCTGGAGTCGGGCAGGCGTGGCAGTCGTTATTCCCACGCCGAACAGCTACTTTGTCAGCTCACCGGCGCCGAAGCTGCCCTGGTGGTCAACAACAACGCCGCCGCCGTCACCTTGGTGCTGCGCAGCCTGGCCGCAGGCAAAGAGGTGATTCTTTCCCGCGGGGAGATGGTGGAGATCGGCGGCGGATTTCGCATTCCCGATATCATGCGCCAGAGCGGCGCCCGCCTGGTGGAAGTAGGCACCACCAACCGCACCCGTGTGGCCGATTATGCCCAGGCCATCGCCCCCGAAACGGCCGCTATCCTCAAGGTGCATCGCTCCAATTTCAAGCTTGTCGGCTTTACGGCTTCGGCGGGGATGGGGGAGCTGGTAGAGCTGGCGGCGCAGCAACAGCCGCCCTTGCCGGTGCTCAACGATCTCGGCAGCGGCACCTTGCTGAACACAGCCGATTTCGGCCTGGAATACGAACCCACGGTTCAGGACAGCGTGCAGGCCGGCGCCGCCTTGACCACTTTCAGTGGCGATAAATTGCTGGGGGGGCCCCAGGCAGGCATTATTGTGGGCAAAAAAACACACCTCCAAAAATTGCGACAGCAGCCCCTGACGCGGGCTTTGCGCGTCGATAAAACCACGTTGGCCGGCCTGCAGGCCACGCTCATGGCCTATCTGCGGGGCACTGCCACCGCCGAAATCCCCGTGTGGCGCATGATCAGTGCCCCCGTCGCCGAGCTGGCTGCCCGCGCCCAGGCATGGGCCGCCGAGCTGGCTGCCGCCGGCATGCCTGCCGATCTGCGCCCGGGCCAGAGCACGGTGGGGGGCGGCTCGCTGCCGGGACAAAGCCTGCCGACAACCCTGCTGGCCCTGCCATCCTCACAGCCCGACCAACTGGCGCAGCGGCTGCGCCTGGCCAGCCCGGCCATTGTCGGCCGCATCGAACACGACACGGTGCTGCTGGACCCGCGCACCGTCCAGCCCGCACAAGAAGCCCTGTTCCTGCAAACACTGCTCCGGGTCTTGCAGGCCGAAAGCTGAAGCAGTGGCGGCCGCACAGTTTTGCCGCAATTCCCGGCGCCTCAGGCATCGCCGCACATAAGACACGCACTCAAAACACTCCCTAAATCAGCCATGCACTTAGTACTCCACGGTCGACTCATTCACGGGGGCACGGCCAGGGGTCAGGCCTTGGTCAGTCCGGCGCCCATCGGTTTTTTGGGCGGCGTCGATCCCGAAACCGGCATCATCCTCGATCCCGACCATCCCCTGCAAGGTCAGTCCATTGCGGGCAAAATTCTCGTATTTCCGCACGGCAAAGGCTCCACCGTGGGCTCCTATACGATTTTACGTCTGAAAAAGGCCGGCGCCGCCCCCCTGGCCATGATCAACGCCAACTCCGAGGCTATCACCGCCGTGGGAGCGATTATCGCCGATATTCCCATGGTCGATCAAATCGATATCAGTTTCATCCGCAGCGGGGACGATGTATCGATCACAGATGCGCGGGTGGAGATCAGGCGCCAGGAGTAGGATCGGCCGGCAGCAACAGGGGCAGGAGTTCGGACAGATGCCGGATTTCGTAGCACAGGGGCAGATGATCGGGCCGGGGGGTGTCGTGCAGATTCAGCCAACATGTGTCCAGACCATAGCCTATGCCCCCCTGCATATCTGAACTCAAACTGTCTCCGATCATCAGTACTTGTGAGCGTTCGGGCATGCCCATGCGGGCAAAGACGATGTCGTAGATGCGGGGATCGGGTTTGGCCACGCCGACTTCGTCCGAAATCACGATATCTGCAAAAAAGGGGCGCAGCGAGCAGGCGGCCCAGCGACTACGCTGCACGTCCTGGAGGCCGTTGGTGATCAGCATCAGGCGATAGTGGGGATGCAGGCGGGCAATCACCTGCTCGGCCCCATCCAGCAAGATGGCTTGTTGGCCGAGTGTGGCAAGAAAGAGCTCGCTGAAGGGCCGGGCATCGCCCGACAAGCCGATGTCTTGCATGAACTCGACGAAACGTTGCACACGCAGGGCGGCGGCGGTGATCTCTCCGCGTTCGAAGGCCTGCCACATGCGGTTGTTGATGAGCTCGAAGCTATGAAAATGGTGGGGTACGGCGGAGATGTTCCACCGGGCCAGCGCGGTTGTCAGGGCGATGTTTTTGGCCTGATTGAAGTCGAAGAGCGTGTTATCGGCATCAAAAAGCAGCCATTGATAGCGCATGATATTCTCAATCAGGCCCGGCCCAGGGCTTCGGCATCCAGTTGCTGGAAGAAGGCGGTCATAAAGTGGTGTCTTTCGGCGGCGATGGTGCGAGCCGTGGCCGTGTGCATGGCCGCGGTCAGGCCTTCGAGTTTGCACAGAAATTCGTGGCCAGGAGTGTAATCGCGGCTTCCGCCCTGCCGCTGGCGATAGGCCTGGCGGTCAGGGCCGATTTCGGCGTTGATCTCGGGCAGCGGTGCCGACCACAGGCGGTTGTTATAATGCCCGGCAAAGGCATAGGCACGGGCAATGCCAATGGCGCCGATGGCATCCAGCTTGTCGGCATCGCACAGGCATTGCGCTTCCAGGGTTTGGGGATGGGGTAGGGTGCTAAAGCGATGGGCTTCGATGCAATGCACCACAGCATCGACGAAGTCGGCAGGGGTTGTGGCCAGCAATCGGCGGGCGTGACGGGCGCTGGCGAGATGGTGCTCGGGCTGCAACCGGGCGCAGTCGTGCAGGTAGCCGGCAGTGCGCACGATGATGATGTCGGCGCCCTCGGCCTCAGCGATGTGCTCGGCCAGCCGCGTTACCCGCAGCACATGGTCGAAGGCGTGGGCGGCGTCGCTGTCATCGTACAGCGCCCGGGCCTCGTCCTCACTCAGGGGACATTCAGACAGCATGATCGGGCTCCCGTCCGGGAGCGGCCTGATCCCGGCGGCGCCACCGCAGCCACAGCAATGCTCCCGGCAAGCTGCACACGATCTGTACGGCCTGCACAAACAAGCTCAGGCCAAAGGCGTGGGCTTCGGGCACGCCCACCAGTCGGTAGAAGAAGGGATAGGCCACTTGATTCAGTCCCAGCCCGCCGATGGAGATGGGCACGATCAGCACCAAGGCAATCAGAGGGTTGAAGAGGAAGATGTGCAGGAGCGATATGCCGCCACCCAGGCTTTCCGACAGGACGTAGTTGACGAGGGAAGTGGAGGTAATGCCCAGGAGGGCTACGCCAAAGGCCACCAGCAAGGCGCGGTACTTAAATCGATAGGCTTCGAATGCCTGCGACAGGGGTTGCCAGTACGCCAGCAGGGGCCGCAGAAAGCTGGTGGTGAGCAGATGATCGAGGACACTGCGCAGGCGACGGCTGAGTAGGACGACGCCCAGCATGAGCAGGACTGTTGCCATCCCCCCTGAGGCCCAGGCCAAAATCTGCAGATCCTGGCGCCCGGTGAGCACGACCGTGATCACGGAGGCGATCGCGGCCACGATCATGTATGTAGAAAGGCCGATCAGGCGGTCGAGCACCACCGACGCGGCGGCGGCGGCAGTGCGGTCGGTGTAGCGTGCCAGCCCCCAGCCCCGCATCACGTCGCCGCCGATGTTGGCGGGCAGCACATTATTGAAAAAGAAACCCACAAAGGTGTATTCGAGCAAGGCAATAAACGGGATTTCGATATCCTGGGCGCGCAACAGCACCCACCATTTGACGGCGTTGATGGTCATGGCCAGCCAAAACAGGAGCAGCCCCAAACCCACCAGCCACATGTTGGCCGAGGTAAGCTTGGCGCTGACGCTGGCGAAGTCGAGACGTGTCAGCACGAATGCGATCAATCCCAAACCGATCACCAGTTTAACAATAGTACCGATATGTTTGCGCACAGCGTTCCTGCCTTTGTTAGTCGGGGATGCACTCGATGGTGGGGGCAGTGGGATCGGCGGACGATGGAGGCTGTTGGGTCTGGCGCTCTTTTTCTTGTTGGATGTCGGTCTTCTGGCTCCAGGCCATATCCCACACCACATGGCGTTCTTTGCGGATGGCATAGTCATACCATCCCAGCACCCGCGACCAACTTTCGAGCACAGCCAGCAGGAACAGCGCCCACAGGAATTTGACGACCCCCCAAATGGCATTCCAGGCCTGCGATACGGCAATGCTGAGGATCTTGCGTTTGCGCAGGCTGCTGACTTTGTAGCCGTATTTTTGTTGCAAATATAGATGCCCGGCATGGTTACGGCGGCGCTGGCGCACAAAATCGCTCAGGCTATCGGGCCCGGTGTTGTAGACAACGGCATTGGGAGCATAACGCACCTGCATGCCGCGCTGCACAACGATGGCCTCCACAAAGGCCTCATCCATGGCCACGTCCGCAGGGATTTGATTGAACACTTTGCGGAAGGCGATCATTTCACCCAGGCGAGGAATATCGAGACACAGTTCGTGTTCCATTTGCAAGCGCAGATAGGTGAACAGACCTACGATGTGATCGGGGGTGTTCACCGGCACTTTATGGGCGCCGGTCATGCCTACGGTCTCATCGCGGAACATACGCACGAGATGTTCGACCGCGGATTCGTGCGGCAGCGTGTCTCCGCTTTCCAGCACGACGATATCTTCGGCGGTTACCTGCAAAAAGGCATTGATGGCCGCGGTCTTGCCCAGGCGGCGTTCCTGTTCGATCAGCTTCACGCGATCGTCCAGGGCCATGTATTCACGGATAATGGGCACTGTGCGGTCCGTACAGGCACTGGCCACCACCACAATCTCGGTGATCTCCACCTCATATAACAGTTGGTCCAGCATTGCCTCAAGAAGACGGCCGATGTTGGCTTCTTCGTTGTAGGCGGTGATACATACGCTGCATCGAAGCTTGTCTTGTGCTTCCAAATTGAGACCTCGTAGAGTCGAATTCGTTCCTGGCCGAAAGCCACAACAGTGCATTATACACTGCGCCAGCCCTCGATCCAAGATCGGGATGGTTGCCAGCACAACACGGCCACCCCCACGCTCTTCACAGCTTCCGGCAAATACAGTACAATGAGCGCAATGAACATCAGCGCTTCTCTCAAATCAATGTTGGTTCTGCTTTCTGATCTCTGGCATGGCATCACCCGGGTGGGTTGGCGGCCTGTGGTGCTGACGCTCCTCTATCGCCTGCGTTTGATCTGGTACTCCCACCGCTATACTCTCCCCCCACAACAAACTATGACTACCGCTCTCGGCAAGGTTGAAACCCTGCAACAGGACGAAACCGCTCTGACACTTGTGTGTACACATGGTGTGGCCCGCATCGAGGCCCTGGCGCCTGCAACGGTGTGCGTACGCATGACCCTCGAACCGGAACTGGCCCCGTATTTTTCGTATGCCACCATCGCCCAGGCCGAGCCTGTGCCCATTACGGTCACCGAGGAGGGCGACACCCTGCGCGTGCAGGCCGGATCCATCCAAGTGCTCGTGCGCCGCACGCCCTTTGCCCTCAAGTTTTGTGATGACCAGGGTCAGGATGTGACCGGTTGGCTGCATGATATCGGTTGGGAGCAGGGCCGCGGCCGGTTGCAGCAGGCGCTCTCGCCCGACATGCGCTTTTATGGCCTGGGCGAACGTGCTTTCCCCTTGCATCTGCGGGGACGCCAATTGACGCTGACCACGCGCGATCCGGAGACATACCGGCCTGGTGATGATCCGCTTTACATCAACATTCCCTTTGTGTTGGGTCTGGGCGCAAACGGTGCGTATGGCATGTTGTTCGATAGCATGGCCGATGGCATGATGGATATAGGCAGCAGCCAGCCCGACATGCTGCGCTATGAGACGCAAAACAGTGAGTTGCGCCTGGATTATGTGGCCGGCCCCACGCCGGCCCAGGTGGTGCAGCGTTACACCGCCCTCACCGGCCGCATGATGCTGCCGCCATTGTGGGCGCTGGGCTATCACCAGTCACGTTGGAGCTACGAAAGCGCCACCGAGGTGCGTGAGATAGCTGCCACATTCCGCCAGCGGCACATTCCCTGTGAGGCCATTCATTTTGATATCGATTACATGGACGGCTTCCGCTGTTTCACCTGGGACAAAGAAGCTTTTCCCGACCCAGCGGCTTTACTTGCCGAATTGCACGCACAGGGGTTCAAGGCTGTGGGCATGATCGATCCCGGCATCAAAGTCGATCCCGACTACTGGGTTTGCGCGCAGGGCCTGGATCAGGATATGTTCTGCAAACTGCCGGATGGGACTTTATTCCATGGGCCCGTGTGGCCGGGCGAATGCTATTTCCCCGACTTCACGAACCCGCGGGTGCGAGCGTGGTGGGGGAGTCTGTATCGTGGCCTGCTGGACGATGGTTTTGACGGTTTCTGGAATGATATGAACGAGCCTACCGTTTTCAGCGCCCGCACTTTCCCCGCGGCCGTGCGGCATGATGTCGAAGGCAATCCGGCAGCGCATCAGCAAATCCAGTCGGCCTACGGCATGCAGATGATCCGGGCCACGTACGAAGGGCTGAACCAGTTGCGGCCCCACCGGCGCAACTGGGTGTTCAGCCGCTCCGGCTATGCGGGCCTGCAGCGCTACGGCAGCTCGTGGACGGGCGATAACACCAGCGATTGGGAACATCTGCGGCTGACACCGGCCATGCTGATGAACCTGGGATTGTCGGGGCTGTCATTCACGGGGGCCGATATCGGCGGCTTCGATGGCGCCCCCGGTCCCGAGCTATTTGCCCGTTGGATCAGTATGGGGGCGTTTACGCCCTTCTACCGTGCCCACACAGCCAAACACACCCCCCGCCAGGAGCCATGGTCCTTCGGTGCCGAAACCGAGGCTATTGCCCGCCGCTACCTCGAATGGCGCTACCGCCTCCTGCCCTATCTTTACACGGCATTCTGGCAATGCAGCGGCGATGGCACGCCCATCATGCGTCCGCTGCTCTACGAGGCCCCCGACATGGCTGCGTTGCGGGATGTAGACGACCAGTGGTTGCTGGGGGATCATCTGTTGGTGGCGCCGGTGCTGAGCCCCCACACCCACGAGCGCCGCCTGCATCTGCCTCCGGGCCAGTGGTATGATTTTTGGAGTGACGAACTGCACCGCGGCGCCGCCGAAATCACGAAAGTTGCCCCGCTGGATGTGGTGCCGCTGTACGTGCGGGCGGGAGCAGTGCTGCCCCTCGCCCCGGCCCGACCTTCGACAGCCACGCCACCTGCCCCTTACGAACTCCATGCCTATGTGGGCACGGCTGAATCGTGGCTGTATGAGGATGATGGCATCAGTATGCTGTATCAGGCTGGGGAATATCGTCTCACACAATTCCAGACGCTTTGGCCTGCACCCGACCAGTGGCAGATCACCCGCACGCTCAGTGGCGACTACAAGCCGCCGGTGCATGCCCATCGCCTGATCGTCCACGGGGCGGCAGTGACCCGGGTCTGGGTGGATGGCAGCCCCGTGGCGTTGGAAAATCAAGCCTTCGAGCTGCCAAAACAGGATTGGCGCCAG
Organism: Chloroflexota bacterium; assembly: GCA_013152585.1. GTDB lineage: Bacteria > Chloroflexota > Anaerolineae > J102 > J102 > JAADGC01. The sequence goes on along the minus strand of JAADGC010000195.1, from coordinate 6,105 downwards.
ATCAAAATACAAACCCGAAGCAAAATTTGATCTATCTGCCGGAATCTGCTACAAATCATCTGTGTAATTTTTTACCGCCGTTTCCATCCATCATTTATTTGTCGTGCGGCCCTCCCCTGCCGGGGTGTGCCGGATGCTAATAAAAAGGAGCAAGTCAATGACTCACATTATTACCAGCTTATGCTTGCGCGATGGCGCTTGCGCAGAAGTGTGCCCCGTCGAGTGCATTGTGCCTGGTCAGCCCGAAAGCGAATGGCCATGGTACTACATTGATCCCGACACCTGCATCGACTGTGGCGCCTGTGTTCCCGAATGCCCGTACGAAGCTATCTTCCCCGAAGAAGATGTCCCCGAAGATCTCGAACTGGCGGAAGGTCAGCAGTACATCCCCTCCGACACCAAAGAGGTTGTCACTGCTGCCGGTGGCGAAGTGATCGATCTGACCCCCGACATTCAGCCCAACTACGACTTCTTCGCAGACGGCCCTGGCTACGACGCTGCCTGATTTTCGGCAAGGGCGTTCCCGCTTGACCGCTTTTGCCGGTCGAGGGCACAATCAAATGACGGAAAGCAAGGGCCGGTCCCGGGCGGGCACCATATGTCTGGCAAGGGGCGGGTTCTTGTTGTTTTGAGGCCCGCCGTCCGCGTCCTGCCCTGGACGAAAGTGAAAGGACGCCAGGAGCACCAAGTTTTTTCTAACCACTGGCCACCTCTTCTTCTGCGCCGCGGTGTTGAAATCAATTGACGAAGCAGTCATGATCCCGCCCCCCTCGTATGCACATCCCCCGCGGCCGCAACAGGCGGGCCCCCAAACCCGCGTACGGCGTTGGTTCACGAGGGCCGCAGCCACACTGGTGCGCACGCCCCCCGGGACGGATACCGAGCCGCAACGGCTGTTGTTGCTGCGCCCGGATCATCTGGGGGATTTGTTGTTTTTGGCGCCGGCCGCACACTGGCTGCGGCAACAGCTCCCCCACGCCCACATCACCCTGGCCATCGGCCCCTGGGGACGCCCGGCTTTGCCGGCGTTGCAAGGCAGCTTTGATGAGATGCTGGAAGTGTCTTTTCCGGCCTTCGAGCGTGGAGAACGGACGGGTTGGGCACGACGGTGGAGCCAGATTGCTGTGTTGGGCCGACAGTGGCGCCGCCTGAATTTTGATACAGCACTCGTTTTCCGCCCCGATCATTGGTGGGGGGCGATGGTTTGCGCGGTGGCGGGGATTCCCCGGCGCTGGGGCTTCGATACCCCCGAAACGACGCCCTGGCTCAGTCGCGCCCTCGCCTATCCTCACGAGCACGCTGCGGCCAGCAATTTGCGTTTGGTACAATGCCTGACAGACGCTGATCTTGATCTCGAAGTCCGTCATCAGCCCTTGCGTTTCGAGATCGATGCCGATTTGCGCCAGCAGGCCCACGATATGCTGGCAAATCTGGCGCATCGTCCTGACCACCCGCTGGTGATCATTCATCCCGGCGCTGGTGCCGCAGTCAAACTGTGGCCGCCGGAGCAATGGGGACAGGTTGCCCGCCAAATGGGGGAGCAGGGAGCCACGGTGCTGATCACGGGTGGGCCGGGCGAGGAGGCACTGACCGCACAGGTGGCCAGCAGCGCCCCCCGGGCGTTGGATTTGGGCGGACGCACGTCTTTCGGCCTGCTGGCCGCCCTGATGCAGCAGGCCTGTCTGGTGATGGGCGTGGATTCAGGTCCGTTGCATCTGGCGACGGCCGTGGGGACTACCACCGTGCATTTATATGGGCCGGCGGATGCTGTGCGCTATGGCCCCTGGGGCGACCCTGCCCGTCACATCGTGCTGCGCTCGAACTGGCAATGTGCGCCCTGCCAGAAGCTGGATTGGACAGATGTCGAGGCGCATGGCTGCGTGCGCGATATTCCTGTGGCGTCTGTGCTGGCTGCTGCCCAGCATTCCCTGACCCGCACCTCCTCTTGACTTCCAGGCTTCTTTGTTTCACACTACTAACATGAACACGCTCGACTCTTCTCTTCAGCGCTATCAACGGCAGATTATCTTTACGGGTTTGGGCGAAGCCGGCCAACGGCGTCTGCTCGACAGCACGGCCGTCATTATCGGCTGCGGCGCCAACGGCACGGTGTTGGCCAATCATTTGGCCCGGGCGGGCGTGGGGCGTCTGCGCCTGGTAGATCGCGATTATGTGGAAATGAATAATCTGCACCGGCAGTTGCTCTTCGATGAGCAGGATGTGCGGGATGGCACCCCCAAGGCAGCGGCCGCAGCGCAGCGTCTGCGGCAGATCAACAGTGATATCGACATCGAAGCCGTGGTGGCTGATTTCAACCCCGGAAATGCCCTGGCGTTGCTGCAGGATGCCGACGTGGTGTTAGACGGCACCGACAATTTTGAGGCCCGTTATCTGATCAACGATGTATGTCTCAAACTGGGTTTACCCTGGGTGTATACAGGCGTGGTCGCCTCATACGGCATGACCGCCACCTTTGTGCCCGCGGGGGCCAGCGCCAAAGTCCAGCGTCTGGCGACGGGCTGCCTGCAATGTCTGCTGGGCAGCGAACCGGCCACGGGCGGGCCCACCTGTGACACGGCGGGCGTGCTGGGGCCGGTTGTTTCGGTGTTAGCTTCTGTGGCGGCAACCGAGGCCATCAAATTGCTGACCGGCAGTGGCGAGTTAAATAGCGGCATGATCCATATCGATCTGTGGGATAATTCGTTCGAGATATTCCAACTGGCCGAGCACAACCCGCAGTGTCCGGCCTGTGGACAGCACGAATACCGTTTTTTGGAAGCGGAGCTGCAAAGCCGCAGTGCTGTGCTGTGTGGACGCAATGCCGTGCAGGTCAGCGTTCCGCAGGCCACGGTCGACTTGCAGCGTGTGGCTCAGCGCCTGCAAGCACTGGGTGAGGTAAAACAAACGCCTTATTTATTGCGGGCCCGCATCGATAACTACGAAATCACACTCTTTCCCGACGGCCGCGCCATTATCAAAGGCGTCGATGATCCCGACGTAGGCCGCAGTATTTACGCTCGCTACATCGGCCTCTGAGCCCAGACATTTTCCCGGCCCCCTGCCATGGCATGTCCCTTCATTCTGACCACCCTCATCTACGCTACCCACCAGGGCAAAGTGCTGATGATGTACCGGCATAAAGAGCCGAATCTGGGGCTGTGGATTGCCCCCGGCGGCAAGATCGACGTACACGAATCGCCCCGTGAATGCGCGCTGCGCGAGTTGCGGGAGGAGACCGGCTTGCAGGCCGAGGCGCCGGTGTTGCGCGCCATTGTCACGGAAATATCCCCCCGTCCCGACTGGCAGTGGATGATGTTTGTGTACCGCGTGGAGGTGGCAAAGAATGCGGTGGCGGGCGATCTGCGGGAAGGGCGGTTGCAGTGGTTCGACATCGACGAGGTGCCCGCCCTGCCGATTCCGCAGGCCGACGTCCTTTTTTATCCGTTTGTGATGGGCGATGGCCCGGCGACGGAATTAAAATTCGTGTATGACACTGATCTGCAATTGGTGGCGTGGTCGCAACACCCTATCCCCCGCTGATAGTGGGCGCCAGACGTAGTTCGTCGCCGTCGTGCAGAGCTGTTTGCGGCCCGGCGACGCGGCCATTGACCAGGGCGATCACGCCCATGTCGGCAGGCAGCGCTAACTGCGCCAGTGCTGCGGCCACGGTGGGCACATCGTGCAACTCGAGGCCAGAAGGGATAGTGCGTTTGAGGATGCCGGTGGGGCGGACTATGATTGACATAAAGTAATTACTAGGGTGTCCGGGTGAGAAAATAGGCTCTTTTGGAACTCAGGGGGGGCGCAATTCAGACCTCCGGGAGGTGGCCGAAAACACTTTATTTGGGCAAAAATATCCTGGCCACCTCCCGGAGGGCACAGCGAGACCCCTGAGTTCCGGTTGAACCAGAAAATAGGATAAGGGGCAGAATTGTGCGCTCCGTCATCGATAGCCGTTGGATGGTAGTCCGGGATCAGGGACGACTTGCATTCACGGCGGCACAAGAGGGCGTGCCGGGATTTTATCATGCCCCAGCCGTTTGGGGGAAAAAGGGGGGAGGCCCTCGCTCCCAAAACCTTGGCGCACCCTTTCTGAACTGCTACCTACGAGCTGCGGCCTGCCGCGTGGTACAATGCAAGGCGGACGTCAACTTATGCAACTTTCCCGGGCTCTTCGTGTCGCTTCAGGCGACGTGCTTACTTTTACAGGGGCAGGTGGCAAAACCACCGCCTTGCGCCTGCTGGCTGCCGAGCTGACGGCGGCGGGGCTACGTGTGCTCATCACCACCACCACCCGCTTCGGCCTGCAGCAACTGGGTGACTTTCCCGCTCATCTGGTGGCACCCCCACCGGCACACCTCAGCCGGGCCCTGAGCCGGGGCCAGCCCGTGGTCGTCGTGCGGGAAATCGACTCGCAGCAGGGTAAAGCCATCGGCTTTGCGCCGGATACCATCGCCGACTTTCGGTCTTACGCCGATGTGCTGCTCGTGGAAGGCGATGGTAGCCAGCAGCGGCCGGTCAAAGCTCCGGCCCCGCATGAACCTGTCATCCCTGCGGTGAGCACGCACGTTGTGTGTTGTGCCGGCTTGTGGGCGCTGGGCCACCCCCTGCAGGCCGACACCGTCCACCGCCCGCAGATCATGGCCCAACTACTCGGTCTCTCCCCTGGCAGTCCTCTCACCCCGGCCGTCCTCGCCCGTTTGCTGCAACATCCGGCCGGTCCTGCCCGCGGCGCCCCGCCCGCCGCCCGCCGCTACCTGCTGCTGAATGGTCTCGATCAGGTGCCGGCTGGGGATGCAGTGTCAGGCCTGAGCACAGTCCGGCGTCTGGCGGCTCGCCTTGCTGCCCATCCTGCTTTCGACGCCGTGTGTCTGGCGCAATTGCAGCATCAGCCGCCGGTTGTCGCTCGCTACGGCAAAATCAGCGCCATTGTGCTGGCAGCAGGGGCCAGCACGCGTTTTGGCAGTCCCAAACAACTCGCCCTCTGGCGGGGCCAGCCCATGCTGAGACAGGGGGTCATGCAGGCTCTGGCTGCCGATGTCAACGAGGTTATCGTGGTGCTGGGGGCTCACTTTTCGCAGACAGCGCCCATTTTGCAGGGTTTGCCCGTCAAAATCGTGTATCAGCCGCACTGGGAGCAGGGTCAAAGCGCCAGCATGCGGGCGGGCCTGCGGGCCTGTATGCCCCTCACCCAGGCGGCGTTCTTCTTCCTGGGCGACCAACCCACTCTGCCACCTGGCCTGACCTCGCGCATGATCACCCGCTATCGCCAGAGCATGGCGCCCATCGTCGCCCCTCGTCACCAGGGCCGCCGCGGTAATCCTGTCCTGTTCGATCAAAGCCTGTTTTCCGCCCTGCAGAACGTTCGTGGCGACCAGGGGGGGCGGGCGCTGTTTGCGCGTTTTGCCGATGAGATCGCCTGGGTCGAGGCCGGGCCAGAGATCCTGATGGATGTCGATTACCCCCAAGATATGTGAGTGAGGGGAAGCTACGTACTTGCTGCGCAAACGCTGATAACGCGGACAGAATGTAACGCCGAGACGTCGAGAAAGAGTCATCTTTTTGCGCCGGAAAATCTCTCGCAAAGCCGCAAAGGTCGCAAAGCTTTTTGGTTTCTTTGCGTTCTTGGCGCCCCTTCGGCCAGGCTCAAGGACGTGCCCTGAACGGGTCGATCGGGCAACGCATACGAACACGAAGCGCCAATGAAGGGTCTTGCGGCTCATGAAGGGCGAGATTCTTCGCTGGAATAGGCTTGGTGATGGCCGTTTCGGCGTCAAAGTCCGTGTTTTTTTGATGTGTGTTGGCTGCAAAAACTCGTTCAGAATGACAGGCAGCGGCGAATCGAATTCGCCGTCTCAACATTCGAAATCCCCGCAGGGATTTCAGCCTCCGCTTAACCACATCAAATCCCTGCGGGGATTTGGCCCCCCTGAGACGCACATTTCCAATGTGCGGCCAATGCCGGTGCGGCGATCAAATTCGGGGCCAAAGGGAGCGCACCCGCCGAATCAATTCGAGGCTCGGGCTCTTTGGACGCTTTGCGCCGGGAATCGGTCATCGCCGTCCCATCTTCGCCACATGGAGAGTCGGCGAAGGCCGACTCCT
>JAADGC010000004.1 GCA_013152585.1 Chloroflexota bacterium | reverse complement strand
TGTGGGAGGCCGCGGGGTGGGGGTAGCGCTGGGCGGGAGCGTGGGGGTGTGCGTGGGAGCAGCCGTGGCAGTGGCCGTGGGTGTGAGCGTGGGAGTCGCGGAGGGGGTGCGGGTGATGACCGGCAGGATTATGGGTGCTGCGGGCGAGGGGGGGGCGGACGTCATTGCCGGGGGTTTGGGGGTGCTGGGGCTGGCCGGCACCACACGATTCTTGAGGCTGTAAGTGAGGAGGACGGCCAATAGCAGAACAGCCATAATGGGCGCCATGGCGTTGAGCAGGCGCGAGAATTGAGACCACGTAGGAAGCCCAGGCGATGATGGCCTGGCCGCGGCTGCGCTGAGAAAGGCAGAGCGGCCTGGTCGTAGCCCGTGTGGCGGTGGAGGCACGTCGGCCAGGGTCAGACGGAGATCTTGAGCCAGGGGCAAGAGCTGGAGCAGATCGACATCCAGTTGGCTGGCATTGCCGTTGGGACTGCCCACCAGGATCTCGTCCAGGGCTCGATCGAGGAGAAGGTCGTGTTGAGAGGTCGTCATGATTTTGAGGAGGACACGACGGTGGCCGGGTGAGATGAGACAGGAGAGGTAGATGAGAGGATTTTGCGCAGATTCGCCAGTCCCCTGCGCTGCAAGGCCCGCACGGCTTCTTCGGTCTTGCCCAAAATCTGGCCTACCTCAGGAGCTGTAAGGCCATCACCAAAGCGGAGGATGATGACGTGGCGCTGATCCGCAGAAAGTTGCTGAACGGCCTGCAGGAGTTGTTCACGTTCGACACGGCGCCCCACAATGTGTTCGGGGAGGGTGTCGGGAGGCATGCTGATGCCTTCGTGCAGGGTCGAGATGGGTCGGCGTTTGCGACGACGAGCGTCGTCGACGATGGCATTATAGGCGATGCGATAGAGCCATGATTGCAGGCTGTCACGGGCGAATCTCCCGCGGTCAAGCGCCTCCAACATTTTGAGAAAGGTAACGGAGGTGATATCTTCGGCGCGCTGGGGACTGCCTACATGGCGGTAGATGTAGGCGTAGATCTTGGGCGCATATGTGTCGTAGATGTGGGTGAGCGCTGCGGGGTCTCTTTGACGAGCCTTCTGCAGCAACTCGGCCTGGTCGGCTGTCATGGCGCCATCGCTGGTGATACTGCGGTATTCGAGGCGGAAGCAGGGACGGTAGCTGTGTTTCTATAAGAGGAGACGCACAAGGGGCGGATTTCAGTACGGGTCAAAATAAAAAAAGGCGGTGAATTTCAGCGGATGCAGAAGACAAGGGAACGGGGCGCCGGATTTAGCGCCGTTTTTGCCGATCTTTTCCCCCTCACCCTCCCTTATTCGTCAGCAGGCCCCCTCTCCTGCTATACTACTTATTCGAACTTCACCTTCTGTTTCACCTTATGTCCTGGAACCTTCGTGCTCGCCAGCAAGCCTATCTGGCCCAAGAACAAGGCGTTATCCACAAAGAGTGGGGCGGGCGACTTTCTGTGGCCCTTGCCTTTCCCAATAGCTACTATGTGGGCATGAGTTCGCTGGCGTTGCAGATACTCTACCGCCAGTTTAACGCTCATGCCAACGCGGTCTGTGAACGCGTTTTTTGGGATCAGGAAGGCGCTGCCGCCGGCGAGCCTTTGCTAACCCTGGAATCAGGACGGACAGTGGCTGAGGCGGATGTCTGGGCCTTCACTATCTCGTATGAGATGGATTATTTCAATGTGGTGGCCATGTTACGGCAGGCCGGTGTGCCGTTGCTGGCGCGGGACCGCGACGAAAGCTGGCCCCTGCTCATTGCCGGCGGCCCCGGCGTGACCATGAATCCTGAGCCCATGGCCCCGTTTTTCGATGCCATCGTCATCGGCGAAGGCGAAGAGGTGCTGGAAGACCTGATCGAGCTGTTTCAGCAGGCCATCGCCGCCCCCCGGGCCGAATTATGGGCCGCTCTGGCGGCCATTCCCGGCGTCTATGTGCCGGCGCTGACGCCCCCCGTGCAAGAACAAGACACCGATCTGCAACGCATCCCCCGCCTGTGGGTGCGCGATCTACAACGCTTTCCCCCTGTCAGCAGCCTCTACGCGCCCGAAACCGAATTCAAGGGCATGCATTTGATGGAAATTGCCCGCGGCTGCGGTCGTGGTTGCCGTTTCTGTCTGGCTGGATATGTCTATCGCCCCCCGCGCGAGCAGCCGCTATCTGCCCTGCTCGCCTGGGCCGAGGCCGGTCTTCAGCATACGTCGCGCCTGGGACTGATCTCGGCCGCGGTGTCCGATCACACCCAAATCGACGAACTGGCCACTGCTCTGCAAGAGATGGGAGCACGGTTCAGCGTTTCTTCGATGCGCGTCGATCCCATCTCGCTGCCGTTGCTGCGGGCCATGCGGGCCAGTGGCGCCCAGACCCTGACCATCGCTCCCGAAGCGGGCTCACGGCGTCTGCGCAATGTGATCGCTAAAACCCAAACCGAAGACCAGCTTCTGCATGCAGTGGAGCTGGCCGCAGAACTCAATTTCCCGCAGATCAAATTCTATTTTATGGTGGGGCATCCCACCGAAACCCAGGACGATATGGAAGAACTGGTGGCCTTTGTGCACAAGGCGCGGGCCATCTTCAAACGGCGCATCGCCATGAATGCCACCCCCTTTGTGCCCAAGGCGCATACCCCCTTCCAGTGGATGCCCATGACCCCTGCCCGCACGCTCAAAAAGCGCCAGCGTTGGCTGCAACGTCAGGTGGGGCGCCTGCAGGTGGCGGTGCGGGCCGACTCGCCCTCGTGGGCCGAAGTGCAGGGCGTACTCTCCCGCGGCGACCGGCGCCTGGCTGGCGTCCTGCGCGATATGCGCGAGCTCAGCGTCACCCACTTCTGGCAAACCATGCAGCAGCATGGCCTGGAACGCGACCAATTTTTGGGGCAACTTCCGGTGGGCCAGAGGATGCCCTGGATGATTGTAGAGAGTGGGGTGAGCGAGCAGTTCTATCGCTACGAATGGCGCCAGGCGCAGCGCTCGCGACTGGGGCCACACTGCCCGCCCGACAGCGCCGGCTGCCTCAGTTGCGGCGTCTGCGATGAAGAGTGGGCCTTCCGCTTTAGCAATGGCGTGCCCGCCAAACGCCAATCGATTGTGCTTGATGCGTAGGGGAAAGCACGGCGGCCTGCTCACGGCAAGCAGCACTATGTCACTCCGGCTTCAGCGACAAAGGCTTCCAAGACAGGAATTTCATCTTCGAGCACTTGTTCCCCAAACGTTTCGATATGAAAAGCGATGGCAGATTTGACATCCTCCAACGTTACCTGATGCGAATCTTTCGCGCCGCTTACCCCAAGTCGGGTTTATGTGGGGTTGGGCACACTTTTGCACGACACCACGAAATATCAAAAGGCCTACGCAAAATTGAAAACGGGAGTCCGGATTGTGCGAACTGGTTTTTTTTGTCCTAAAATGATTTGGTGAAGATTTTCAACTGTTTTGGGTGAAAAATATTGTTCGCCAGTTTCTAAGTCCACGCGCGCAGGCACATTTTCAACAATATAGAATTTGCCGTCTTTGTACAACGTGTAAGTGACTTCTTTTTCAACTAACATCTCGTTTTTTTCATTTGAAGTCATGGGTTATCTCCGTATCTTGAAATCTATCCATCTCTCAGGGTCAGGTTCATATACAGTTATCACCTTGATGATTGGACGTGAAGGATAGCTACACTGTATATGTATCGGGCGATTTTTGTCCGTCATGCCGAATATCAAACAACTTGGCCCATATTTATCGTCGGGATAATCTTCGATAATTTCGCCAACGCTCATTACATTTCGGATTTCCTGAACAGATATTTCTCTCAGAATTGTCTGGTCAACCCCGTGC
>JAADGC010000159.1 GCA_013152585.1 Chloroflexota bacterium | reverse complement strand
GGTTCACCCGGCGCCGTTTTATAGCCCTGCGATTCATCGCCGGGCGGTCGCCGCCAACGGAACCGGTGTTTTATTGACGCCGCCGTGACCTCGGCCAAAGTCCCCGCAGGGACTCTGCCCCAGCCCCGCCACTCTTTGGGGATGCACCCTTTGCCAGGTGACATCGGCCAATCGCCGCCGCATTCAGCCATGAGCAACGTTTCGTTTACAGTGACTGCATAATCCAATCCGCAAGGTGCCTCTTTAGCCGTTGAAGTCTATCAACATCAATTTCCCCTACTGCTCCAAGCAATAGGCTTCCATCAACTACCGCAATTCGTCCAACCCGTATTACGCTCGGTTCCTTTAACCCAGATATAGAAAAATCAGAATCATGCGTTTGTATAAATTCATCAAACCCCTGAATATAGTGCCGCGACTGAGTTGTAATCATGCAAATCAGCCAATCATCATACTGACCTGGCAATTTACCTATCAACAAAGCTGGACGAGGCTTCCCCTGTGCCAAATCTGTTTGCGGAAATTTGAATAAAACAATCTGACCGGAGTATTTCACGTGAACACTACCTTCAAGTCATCCATTGTGTAAGTAGGCGTATCTTCATCTTCCATACCGCACATAGCAGAAGCTAAAGAAAAACTTGACCAGTCGAGTTCATCCTGTCGCGTCATTTCTTGCTGCGACTTCGTCAACAGATATTCAACGAAATCTAATACTTCTTCCTGAAATATTTCCGGCAACATTTGAACATTTTTATGGATTTTTTCTGTAACCTGCATGAGTTGATCTCCAGATGAGTGAGCATTGAACTTACCGCCCTCTGGTTTTACCATTTGCCGAGAGGCGAGCCTGGCTCTCTTGGGGATTAAGGCGTGAATTTCACCCTTGCCTCAGGATACAACCAACAAGATAGCGCTGTCAAAACTGCTTTCGCCAGGGAGTGCGTCCTCGGCATTTGCCGGCACGTCGCCGCCGTAAGGTCAAAGTCCCTGCGGGGACTCTGACCCAACCCTGCCACTCTTTGGGGATGCACCCTTTGGTGACATCGGCCAATCGCCGCCGCATTTCGGGAACAGCGGCGGGAGTCGCGAGGCCCCTGCCGACCGCAATGAGGTGACGCCTCCCTATGCAAAAACAACACTCTACCCTGCTGGGCAACACCATTGAATGTAGTTGGCAACTCATCTGTTTCGTTTGTTGTCGTCCTGCTTCAGCCAGTATCGGATACCCTTCCCTGCTAATGGTTCATCCCCGTAACGAGGAATGACGTGTAAGTGTACGTGAAATACTTCTTGGCCTCCCACCTGGCCGCAATTCCATCCGATATTATACCCATCGGGGGCATATTGTTGATCCATCAATGCCTTGACACGGTGCAGTAGCGTGAAAGTCTCTTGCCATTCTTCCGCTGTCAAGTCGAAGACGGTTTCCCGATGTTGCCTGGGAATGATGAGTCCCGAACCAACCAGGACTGGTTCTGGCTGTTGTATAAAGTGACAGAGAGTGTTTTCTAGAATCACTTGCGCTATGTCGAGAGCAGGAGGGCAGAAAGGACATTCCATAGAAGTTCTCTCCAAGATGATTTCAAGACGGTTTGTTGAGCAGCCTCACGTTTTGGCTCCAAACCTTTCAACAATCATAGCCAAACTTAGCAAAACGCGCCGCGTGCCCTCTGGGCGAAGCCCGAGAAGCTGTAAAATGGGGTAGATTGCGCTTCATCCCGCAAACGAATATTCGCGTACTTCAATCTCTAGCCGGTCGCCTAGCTCATCTTCTGCTACATCTAAATCATAATCACTTTGCAGCCCCATCCAAAACTGTGGCGAGGTTCCAAAGAAACGAGATAATCGCAATGCGGTGTCCGCCGTCACACGACGCTTTCTCAATACTATCTCATTGATACGGCGGGCATCTACACCGATACATAATGCCAGACGATGCTGACTCAGCTTCATCGGCTTTAGAAATTCTTCAAATAATACTTCGCCAGGATGTACAGGATTTAGTTTTTCTGCTGTCATTTTTCACTCAACCTACTCTTATCGATTTAGTGATAATCGGTAATCTCGACGCCGTATGCATCTCCATCGTGCCATTCAAAACATAGCCGCCACTGCTTATTGATACGAATGCTGTGTTGCCCCGCTCTGTCGCCGCTTAGCTTTTCCAATCGGTTCGCTGGAGGTACACGCAAGTCGTTCAGATTGATTGCGTTATTCAACATACGGAGTTTACGATAGGCCACCTGCTGAATATCGTGGGGCAGTTTTCGAGAGCATTTGCGAGCAAATATTTTTTCGGTCTCTTCGCTTTTGAATGACCTTATCATACAACAAGTATATAGCGAAACACACTAAGCGTCAAGCACTACGAAACACGGGGTGCGTTTCAAAAAGGGGGCATTGGGTTCAAACTCGACGCTATGACGCACTCCCCCCGGGGAGCATACCGACTTGCATAGCCATCGCAGATCATGTATCCTGCGTCTCGACTTCACAGTTTCTACACCAATTCCATTTCTACCAGCAGGCCCAGCCATGAACTTCCCTTCGACAGCAGACATCATCATCGTAGGCGGCGGCGTCATCGGCGTCAGCTTGGCATTCCATCTCACACGCTTACAGGCGGGCAAGATCGTCTTGCTTGAACGCAAGCATCTGGCGGCCGGCGCCACCGGCAAAAGCAGTGGCCTGGTGCGCATGCACTACGACAATCCCCTGGAAGCGGAGCTGGCCCTGAAGAGCCTGCCCACCTTCCAGCATTTTGACGAATTGATCGGTGGTGACTGTGGTTTCGTGTCCACCGGCTTTATACGCACGGCCAAACCTCATAATGTAGAACGCCTGCGCGCCAATGTAGCCATGCTGCAAACCCTCGGCGTCCCCACCGAACTGATCACGGGCGACGACGTGCGCACACTCGCCGGCTATCTGCGCAGCGACGACATCCCCCTGGCAGCCTACGAGGCCCCATCCGGCTACGCTGATCCCTATCTGACCACCACGGGCCTGGCGCAGGCTGCCCGCCGCCAGGGCGCCATCATCCGCCAGAACACCGAAGTCACGGGCATCGATGTCGTGGGGGGGCAGGTGCGGGGCGTGCACACAAGTGCGGGGGACATTGCTGCCCCCATTGTCGTGAATGCGGCTGGCCCGTGGGGCGGGCTGGTGGCGCAGCAAGCCGGCATCAGCATCGACATTGACGTAGTGTATCATCAGGTGGCGATGGTGGAAACCCCACCCCAACTCCCCTCCCCTCACATAACCCTCATCGACCGCGAGAACTCCATCTACTTGCGGCCGGAAACAGGCGGGCTCACCCTGTTCGGCGGATCGAACTCAGGCGAGAACCGTATTCTCAGTACCGATGAGATGGATAGCTACAGTGATTCCATCCAACCACAGCTCCGAAACAAGTTGTTGGAACGCCTGTGCAATCGCATCGAGGTCATGGAAACAGCTCCTATCCGCAAAGGACACGCCGGCATTTATGGCCGCAGTCGTGATGGTCACGCCCTCCTGGGCCCCATTCCCGGCATCGAGGGTTTCTACCTGGCGGTGGGATTCAGTGGCCACGGGTTCAAGGAAGCACCGGCAGTCGGGCAGGCCATGGCTGAGCTCATCATGTACGGCGAGGCCCGTGTGGTGGATATTAGCCCCCTGCGGCCCACACGCTTTGCCGAGGGCCAGCCCTATCAAGGCTCTCATCCCTACCTGTAGCGAGAAAGACGGTCGTCTGTACATGAGCAAAAGACGAGGTCGGAATTCGACCCTTGCCCCAGCGAAAGAAGGCGGTCTGCTTTTCAGGATTGGTCTTAGATCGCCGATCTAAACAGGGTTCTCTACCGAAACACTCCTTGACAGAGGGCCTTATCTATGATAGAAATACTGCAGCGTCAGTATAATGTCTTACAAAATGAGTCGATGCAAAGTGATGGGCTCCCAATAGACCGGAACATGGGATCAGTGTGGAAGAATTGAGCAAGCGTCTGCATAGCACTCATTACTAGAACTTAAAACTGCCAAACCCTATACAATCGCATCTGTATCCATCAAGGATGCCTAAAAACGTGCATCCTTCTGACGAATTTTGTGGGATTGTCTGGCGTGCTAGAGCATGTCCAGCAGGACTTCGCCGCACCCTCACAAACTACGATGGCCACAGACCGCCCTCGTCCGGCAGATCCCAGATGATTCTGGTTTCGATACGTTCTCTTCTGTTCTCAGTTTCTCATTCACATTTCCAAGGAGGAAAAACCATGAAACGAATTATCGTTCTCATTACTCTGTTGGTCGCAGTGCTGATCATATCGGCATGCGCCCAACCCACCCCGAAAGTGGTGGAAAAGGAGGTCGTTGTCACCCAAATCGTCAAAGAGACGGTGATTGTGGAAGGAACTCCACAGGTGGTCGAAAAACAAGTCGAGGTGACCAAAATCGTGCAGGAAGTGGTCACGGCCACGCCTGTGCCCAAAGAGCCCGTTGTTTTGCGCTATGCCGACAAAGCCGCCGATCTGGGCACCATGGATCCGCATTTTGCCGCCGCCACAAATGATCGCAACCTGGTGGACATGATCTTCAACGCCCTCGTGCGGTATAAACCCGGCGACGGCACCCAATTCGAGCCGGATCTGGCCGAATCCATCCCCGTGCCGGAAATCGTCAATGGTAAACAAGTGTGGACATTCCGGCTCCGCCATGGCATCATGTGCCATCCCTCCGATGCTGTCCCCTCCTACGAACTCACCGCCGACGACGTCGTCTTCTCGCTCAACAAATCGGCCACGGCCGACACCTCGGCCTATGCCGGTGAGTACAGCGGCATGTCGGTAGATAAGGTGGATGACTACACCGTGAAGGTGACCATGGAGCAACCCATTTCGCCGGTCCTCTTCCTGCCCAAAGTGGCCGACTATGCTGGTGGCTTCATCATCTGCCAGAAACCCTACGAAGCGATGGGCGCCGAAGAATTCAAGACCCATCCCGTCGGCACCGGCCCCTTCATGTTCGACAGCTACAGCCCACAGGAAAAGGTCGTCCTCAAGGCCAATGACAGTTACTTCCGCGGTCGTCCCTTGCTCGACGCCGTCGAATATCGCTTCATGCCCGAACTCAACAGCCGTGAACTCGGCCTCCGCTCTGGCGAACTGGATGTGATCAATGGCGCCGCCGAAGGTCAATGGGTAAAACGCATGAATCAGGAAGACGGCATTCGAGTTGATGTGTACGGCGTGGGCGAAGTCGCCACCATTCACTTCAACCTCACCCGGCCGCCACTGGATGATGTACGCGTACGGCAAGCCATCGCCTATGCCCTTGACCGCGACGAATTCCTGGCCCTGTTCGGGGCACCCGTCGCCGCCAACGTCTATTCCCAGGTACCTGCCCAATTCCTGGCCGGTGGCCTCACCAAGAAAGAAGTGGACGATCTAGGCCTGGAGTACGCACTGAATATCGACAAAGCCAAACAACTGCTGGCCGATGCGGGCTATGCCGACGGCTTCTCGTTGGAAATGGTCTCTTCGGAACGTGAATCGTATCTGAAGAACTACCAGAGCATGCAGGCGCAGTTGGCCAAAGTCGGCATCAAGATCAAGATCAACACCGTCGATCACTCCAGTATGCACAAGCTCATCCGCGAAGATGTCAACCCCATCGTCATCTACGTTGCCTGGCGCCCCAACGCCGACGTCTATCTCACACGCTTCTATCACTCCGACTCCATCGTCGTCACCGGTGCCAAACCCGACACCAACTTCTCCCATTACACCGGCATCGACGACCTGATCGAAGAGGCTCGTGTCGAACTCGATCCCGATAAGCAGATCGACCTCTGGAAACAGGCCCAGATCAAACTCCTAACAGAGATGATCTCGTACCCCCTGCAATACCAGAATCAGGTCACCGCTCGCTGGGATTATGTTGATTACGGACATGTTCTGAAGTCAGCCCTGGCTCTCTATCCTCAGATCACCGAAAACACACGCATCGTCAAATAAACCCTGCGTGCCCAATAGTCAGGGACTCGCTCCGGGTCCCTGACTACTTTTCGGCAACTGAATCGCTGTCGCCAACTTCATCGAGGAGCCTTTATGTTAAAATATCTTGCCACCCGGCTCGCCTTAACGATACCGACTTTTTTGGCGGTCCTCACCCTGGTCTTTTTTGTGGTGCGTGTGATTCCTGGGGACCCGGCTACAGCAGCCTTGGGCGATTATGCCTCACAAGAGGCCGTAACCGCTCTGCGCGAACGCATGGGACTCAACGATCCCCTGTACATTCAATATTTTCGTTTCTTGGCGGATCTGGCACGTGGGGACCTGGGCAAATCGATGATCACGGGCAAAAGCATCTCCGAGATGGTGCGACAAGTCCTGCCTTATACCCTGGAACTCACTCTTTCTGCTATTTTCGTCGGGGCCTTGCTGGGCGTCCCCCTAGGCATTTATACCGCCCGCAATAGCAATACAACTATCGATTATATCGGCCGTATTACATCGCTGGCAGGGCTTTCGGTGCCGGCGTTTTATTTAGGCATTTTGATCATGCTCCTCTTTGCAATCAAGCTCAAGCTCCTTCCCGCGGTCGGGGGAGGTGATCTGAACGATTTCAAGAGTAATATCACGCATCTGGCTCTGCCCGCCCTCACCTTGGGCCTGATTATGACCGCTTCGGTCACACGCCTGACGCGTTCTGCCATGCTCAACGTCCTGAAAGAAGATTACGTACGCACTGCCCGTGCCAAAGGGCTCCCAGAGCGTGCCGTCGTCTTCCGCCATGCCCTGCGCGCCGCCCTCGTGCCCATCGTTTCTATTATTGGCATCTGGGCCGCCAACCTCATTGCCGACTCTGTCCTCACCGAAACGGTATTCGCCCGGCCGGGGCTGGGCAAGATGCTTGTAGGAGCCATCATGCAACGTGATTACACGGCCCTGCAATCCGTGATGGTCATCTACACCGGCTTTGTCGTCGTCATCAACCTGATTACCGATCTTGTCTACAGCCTAGTCGACCCCCGCATTACACATTGAGGTAGCTGTATGAGTTTAGATAGCACCGATATCGTCGAACCAACCTTTCGTCTGCGCAGCCAACGGCGACGGCTCGCCAACACCTTCTTTCGCAACCGTACCGCTATCCTGGGGTTGATCCTCACGATCATTATCTTATTGGTGGCCTTTTTTGCCGACGATTGGTTTGTGGCCCTGCCCCAGGGCAAAACCCCCACCCCCCTGCTGGCTCCTTACGATCCTCTGCTGCAGGATGCCCGCAACCGTCTCAGCGCCCCGGACGACGACCATCTCATGGGTCTCGACTCCTACGGTCGCGATATCTGGTCCCGCATTGTCTTCGGCGCCCGAGTCTCACTGATGGTCGGGGTCAGTTCCGTGGCCATTGGCGGTACACTGGGCGTGATCATGGGCCTGCTGGCAGGCTATCTGGGTGGGGCAGTCGAAAACACGATCATGCGTGTTGTCGATGTGCTCATGGCCTTTCCCAGCCTGATCATGGGGCTGATGGTGCTGGCAGTTTTGGGAAGCGGCATATTCAATATGATCCTGGCAATTGGTATCGTGCTGTCGCCCACCTTTGCCAGGGTGGCGCACAGTGCCACCCTGAGTGTGAAGTCCAACGAATTTGTCGAAGCCGCGCGCTCGATCGGCGCCAGCCGCATACGCATCATCCGCGTACACCTATTTCCCAATATCCTCGGCGACATGGTCGTGCTGGCCAGTATCTGGACAGCGACCGCCATTCGCGTCGAAGCCAACCTCAGCTTTATCGGTCTGGGCGTCTCGCCCCCCACACCAGCCTGGGGTTCCATGATTCGTGACGGCACATCACATCTCTTCGATGCTCCCTGGGAATCACTCTATCCAGGTATGGCTATCCTCATCACCGTGCTTGCCTTCAACCTGTTGGGCGATGGCCTGCGCGACATCCTCGATCCCAAATTACAACAATAACTCCGCCCGGCTTCGCAGCCCTCTCCATCATCTCCCACATCGCTCACCCAAACAACCCGATGGATACAAAAACAGACACCCTCGTTATTGGCGGTGGCGTAATCGGCATTTGCACCGCCTATTTCCTGGCCGAACAGGGGCATAGCGTCACCCTGATCGAACGCCAGGACATTAGTAGCGGCAGTTCCGAAGGCAACGCCGGCCTCATTGCCTTCGATCACGGCATACCCACTGCCGTCCCCGGCGCTCTCAGCCAGGGCCTGCGCTGGCTTTTGGATGCAGGCAGTCCCTTTTACATCAAACCACGCCTCGACCCTGACCTGATCCGCTGGTTGTGGCAATTCCGCGGCGCCTGTCACGAAAAACCCATGCGCCGTACCATCCCCATGCAACTGGCGATGGGAAAACGCAGCTTTGAACTGTACCAGCAAATACATGCCGCCCATCCTCTGCCCGATGACGGTTTCGCACACAATGGCCGACTTTTCCTGTACCTCACGGAGGCCGGTCTGCAACACGGCATCGAAGAACTGCATTTGCTGTCGGAATACGGCGTGCAAGGCCGCATTCTCAGCGCTGACGAAGCCCGCGACATGGCGCCAGCCGCCACCGCCAGCATCTGCGGCGGCATCTTCTACGAAGGCTATGCCCACATCCTGCCCGGCCGCTTTGTGCAGCAGATGGCCACGGTTGTGCAGCAGATGGGCGTCGATATCCGCACCCACAGCGAAGTCATCGATTTTGAGACCACCGGCCACAGCATCACGCGGGTGATCACCACGCGGGGTGCCTTTCAGGCCGGCGAGATAGTGCTGGCGGCCGGAGTATGGTCAGCCGCTCTTGCCCGGAAGCTGGGGATCAGATTGCTCATCCAGGCCGCCAAAGGCTACAGCATCACCGCCAACCGCCCGGCCCAATCTCCCGACTTTCCCCTATCATTGGGCGAAGCCAAGGTGGCGGTCACGCCCATGGCCGAATTCTTGCGTTTCAGCAGCACCCTGGAGTTGGCGGATCTCGATCCCAGCATCAATCAGCGCCGGATCGCCGCCACACGCAAGGCCTTTCACACCTATCTGCCGGGGATCGGCGAGATGGAAGAGCTGGAATTATGGCGGGGATTCCGACCCATGACGCCCGACAGCCTGCCGATCATCGGCCGCACCCGTGCCCTCCACAATCTGATCATGGCCACGGGCCATGGTATGTTAGGAATGACCCAGGGACCCATTACCGGCCAGCTCGTAGCCCAAATCGTGGCTGGCCGCCCACCCGAAATTGACCTCAGCCCCTTCAGTTCCGACCGATTCGGCTAAACCCCATTATGCGTATCACCCAAGCCCATATCTATCTGATTCAAATCGCCAGCCGCCGTCCCATCATCGTCGAAATTAGCACCGACGCCGGCATCAGCGGCCTGGGCGAAGCTGCCATTGCCTACGGCATCGGCGCCACCGCCGCTGCCGGCATGATCCAAGATTTCATGCAAGAGATCGTCCTCGGCCGCGATCCGTTTGCCATCGAAGCCATCTGCAGCGAGATGTACGATCACTCCTTCTGGGCCAAGGGTGGGGGACCGATCGTCTTCGCCGGCATAAGCGCCATCGAAACAGCCTTGTGGGATATCAAAGGCAAAGCTTTGGGCATTCCCATATACGAGATGCTGGGCGGAGCTTATCGCCACGAAGCGCGAGTCTATGCCAATGGCTGGTCATTCCGCAGCAGCACGCCCACAGAATTTGCTCATGCCGCCGAACGGGTGGTAAAAGATGGCTACAATGCCCTCAAACTCTATCCTCTGGCTATGCCCGACCTCAATAACCCTGACGGCATGCTGCGGCATGTATCGCTGCGCTCGCTGCCGGCGGAGGCCGAAAAACTGGCCATCGAACGCGTGCGGGCCGTGCGCGACGCTGTCGGCCCCGACATCGACATCATGCTCGACATGAGCGCCGAACTCAGCACCGATGCCATCATCCGCCTGGGGCGGGCCATGGAAGCCTTTCAACCCATGTTCTTCGAAGAGCCCGTGGATCCGTTTGATGTCGCAGCGCTGAAAAAAGTCTCCGATCACGTGAATCTTCCCATCGCCGTTGGCGAGCGTGTGTACAGCCGCTATGGCTTCCGTCCCATCCTCGAACAACACGCCGCCGACATTCTCATGCCCGATATCGGCAACACCGGCGGCATCATGGAAGCCAAAAAGATCGCAGCCATGGCCGAAACTTACAACATGCGGGTCTCGCCGCACACCTGTGCCGGCCCCGTCTCCACCGCAGCCGCTTTGCAACTCGACGCCTGCATCTCCAACTTCCTCATCCAGGAAGTCTACCCCTACCGCCCTCCCCAACACTTCAACCTCGTCGATCAGGCGCCGGAATGGGAGATTCGTAACAGCATCATGCCCATCTCCGACCGCCCCGGTTTGGGCGTCGAACTCGTGCCCGAGCGGGTACAGCCCTTCTTGTGGGCTGTATGCGAACCATAGGTGGTTTCACCTTTTGTGCCAGCCGCATCCGTGGTGCGCCGTGTTCGCTAAAAACCCGCCGCATCACGGATGCGGCTAACGCTTGCTAACCTTACAGCTATTTACGCCCATCTGCACTAACAAAGCTTCCCCGTTTCCCCATTCCCAAAGTTCTAACTATGACTAAACCCATTTACGTCCTCTGGCTCAGCCAGGAAGATGTCATTGCCGCCGGTGGCCTGGACATGGCCGCCACCATGCACGATCTCGAACGGGTCTTTCGCCTGCACGCGGCTGGCGACACGACCTTGCCCGAAAAAATCGTCATGGGCTGGCAAGAGGCACCAGCAAACGAACAGGCCAACCACATCAACATTATGCCCGGCTACGCCGGTGGTGACATGCAGGCATTGGGGCTGAAGGTCATCGCCAGCTTTCCCCGGAATCCCTACCAGCATGATCTCCCCCGCGCTTCAGCTCTCGTCATCCTGCACGATACCCAGACCGGCCTGCCTCTGGCTGTGATGGACGACACCCTGATCAGCGCCATGCGTACCGGTGCCGCCACGGGTGTAGCCACAAGATGGCTGGCGCGGCCGGATGTGCAGCGGGTGGGGCTGATTGGCGCCGGCGTGCAGTGTCGCACGCAGCTCATGGCGGTGAAAGTGGCGCGGCCCAGTATTCAGGAAGGCGCACTTTTTGACATTCGCCGTCCCCGCGCCGAGGCCTTCGTGGCGGAAATGAACCAGCGTCTGGACTTAGAATTACGGGTGGCGGACAGTGCCGAAGAGGTCGTGCGTCAGGCGGAAGTGCTGGTCACGGCCACCACAACGGTGCATCCCATTGTCGAACATGGCTGGCTGACCCCAGGCAGTTTCTACGCCCACGTATCCGGTTATGAATGCGAATACGACGTCATCCGCCACGCCGACAAAATCATCGTCGACGATTGGCAGCAGGTCAAACACCGTATGTATTCCACCGTGGCCCTGATGTGGCGGGACGGTTTATTCACAGACGAGGATATTTACGCCGAGTTGGGAGCCATTGTCAGCGGCCAAAAGCCCGGCCGCGAAAACAAGACCGAGATCACCCTTTTCAGTCCCATCGGCCTGGGCTTGCACGATCTGGCCGTGGCCCAGCGCATCTACCGCGCAGCGCAGGCCCAAGGCATCGGCCAACAGGTCAAACTCTGGGATAAGCCCCAGTGGATGTAGCCCCTCACCCCGTCTCCCCATTAGTGCATCTCCACACCTATTTTTGCCAATCGACCGCAAAACAAGTATAATGTCATGCAGTATCGGGGCGTAGCGCAGCTCGGTAGCGCGCACGGTTCGGGTCCGTGAGGTCGGGCGTTCGAATCGCCCCGCCCCGACTGTACGTTTTGTGCTGAAACGTCCGCAAGCTGATTGCGGACGTTTCTTTTTGGGCAGTGAAGATGGGAATGGCGGGCAGCGGACCCGGGACCTGGACCTGACAGGTTCTCAGCTCGAATCTCATCAACGAAATACCTGCGCCCGGCGGAAGAACCGGGGGCGATGAAGTCGATCACCGGGAACCTGTCAGGTCGGACGCGGGGAATCGTCCTTTCCAGATTGAACCTCGCCCACCGTTTGCAGATGACTTGTATCACCAGCTCTCATGCGATACCATAACCCTACTGCACTCCTTCCTCGCTCAGCCCCCGACCCCCATGAAGCGTACCCGTATTGCCATTTCTACATCCTTGCTGGCTCTGCTCATCCTCGCCACGCTGGCGGGCTTCCTACTGGTCGGATGCGCCACCAGTATCACACCAGTGGCCACGCCCATACCTACGATACCTCCGCCCACCGCACTGCCTCCCCCCTCCCCCACGCCGGTTCCTACGGCCACGCCCACCCCTCTTCCCGCCATCCTCAACCAAGCCCTGCGCCGCTACGACGCCCCCAATGGCGCCTTCTCGCTGCAAGTGCCCACAGACTGGCCAGATCAGGAGATCGCCGGGGGTGTGCTTTTCACAGCACCAGAGCACAACATCCGCCTCACCGCCTTATTCCAGCCCATCCCGGTCACCACAGATCCGGTGGCCGCACTTTCAGGCATCATTACCAACACTCTCACCGAAGCGCAAAATCTCAATCCGGCTGCATTCGCCTTTCTGCGAGACGAAAAAAACGCGGAGGGTCATCGCGTCATCGAATTTGTGGGTCAGATTGAGCCTGATCAACCCCTGGCGCACGTCGTAGCCGAGTTGTGGAACGAATCGAGTGCCGTGGTCGGGCTCAGTCTGGCGGCCGATGACACGCAATGGCAGGACGTCGCTCCCATCGGGCCCGTCATCTTTGCAACCTACACGCTAAACGACATCTCCCAGGTGCGCCAGAATCTTGGTCTGGTCTACGTGCACCCCACAGATCTTTTCACCGTCACCATTCCTTACGGCTGGGGCATTGTCAGTGAAGAAGATGACACCGTCTTGTTTGGCGATGTCAACGGCTACGCCCAATACATGGTCACCACAACAGTCTACGACCATCGTCCCACCCTCCCCGAACTGGTGACCGCATTGAACGACGCATTGGGCGATCTGCCGCAGCAAGCCGAATATGTGGAACTGGCCAACGAAGACATTTCCCGCTTCGAGCATATGATTCGCTTTGAATCATTGAGCGAAGATGGCTTTTATCGCACAGAATTACGGGCTTTCAGTGCCGGCAACCTCTTGTACACCACCAGCTTCAGTGCCCCCCCGCACGACTGGGATCTGTACATGCCTGATTACGAACTGATGCGCAGTTCGTTGCATCCCCAAACACCCCCGCCGCCCAGCGAAGAGGAACAGGACGCCAATTCTATTGCCGGTATTTTCGCCGACGATGTCACGTTCTATCGGGCGGGAGGTGGCGCCTTGTGGGTTTCGGCACCCATCCATAACAACCGCACCCGCAACCTCAGCCATATCACCGCCGCCGTCAAGCTCTACGATGCCAACAAGCAGCTCATCGGCGCCGAATCCTGGCAGATGCAACAACGCATCCTGGCTGCCGGCCACACCACGTATCTCACCCAACGCATCACACCCGATGTGCTTGCGCTCGATGGCGTCGATTTTGTACAGATCGAGATCGTCAACGCCAAGGACACCACGCAGGAGGCCCCTCCGGCCTGGGGCTATGACGGCGGTGAAGCCAAAGTCGACAACAAACAAAACGTCATTCTCAATATCCACATGCGCAATGCCAGCAACGACACGCGCAAGCGCATCTATGTGATTGCCCTGCTCTATGGAAGCCAGGGCGAACCCGTTTTTGCCCGCGCCGAGACGCGCACCCTGCCCTACGCCGTGCCCCCCGGAGAAAGCGTGGACCTCAAGATCACTGTTTGGGGACCGTTGCCAGATGTCGCCAGCTTCGACGTCGTTGGCGAAGTTCCCAGGTAAGATGGGCAAAGGCCCATCATCTGGCCACTACCCCCTATCCACTTCTGTGTTCAATTCCTGGGTGAATCGTGATTTGCCCCTTCTCCCCCACCAGCAAAATCATCACCATGTCAAACCACCTCATCCACGCCACGTCTCCTTATCTGCTGCAACACGCCGAGAATCCCGTCGACTGGTACGAATGGGGCGAAGAAGCCCTGACCCGCGCCCGCAGCGAAGACAAGCCCCTCTTTCTCAGCGTGGGCTACGCCGCCTGTCACTGGTGCCATGTCATGGCCCACGAATCCTTCGAGGACCCGGCCATCGCTGCCATTCTCAATCAACACTTCATCAGCATCAAAGTCGATCGCGAAGAACGGCCCGACATCGACAGCATTTACATGGAGGCGGTGGTAGCCATGACCGGGCATGGAGGCTGGCCCATGTCGGTCTTTCTCACACCGGCGGGAGAACCCTTCTATGGCGGCACCTACTTCCCACCCGGCGACCGCTACGGCATGCCCGGTTTCCGCCGCGTGTTGCAAGCCATCATCGCCGCCTGGAGCGAGCGCCGGCAACAGATCAGCGAAACCGCGGCCACCATGCGCGCCCGGCTCAACCAGAGCCGCCGGATGTTGCCCGACAGCGGTGAGCTCAACACCGACATCCTGGATGCTGCCTTCGACAGCCTGTACCAAACCTACGATAGCGTTTACGGCGGCTTTGGTTCGGCGCCCAAATTCCCCCCGGCCATGATCCTGGAATCTCTCATGCGCCACGCCCACCGCACCGGCCAGGACGCCGCCCTGGCCATGAGCCTGCACACGCTGCGGCAGATGGCCAACGGCGGCATGTACGATCAACTGGGGGGCGGTTTTCATCGCTACTCCACGGATGTCCGTTGGCTGGTGCCGCATTTCGAAAAGATGCTGTACGACAACGCCCTCCTCAGCCGGGCTTATCTCCATGCCTGGCAGATCACCGGCGAGCCCCTTTTTCGCCAGATTGTGGAAGAAACCCTGGACTACGTCTTGCGCGAGATGACCGATCCTGCGGGGGGGTTCTACAGCACACAGGATGCCGACAGCGAGGGTGTCGAAGGCAAATTCTTCGTGTGGACGCCGGCCGAAATCAAGGCCGTATTAGGCGAAGAAGCAGCGGACATTTTCTGTCGCACTTACGATGTGACCGAGACCGGAAACTGGAAGGGTAAAAACATCCTCCACGTTGAAGCAGACATGGAAACAGTGGCTGCTGATGCTGGCCTCACCTTATCCCAGCTCAGCGCTATGCTCGAACAAAGTCGAGCCCGGCTCTTCCAGGCGCGCCAGCAGCGCATCAAGCCCCTGCGCGATGAAAAAGTGCTGGCCGCATGGAACGGATTGATGCTGCAAGCCATGGCCGCAGCCGGCACCGCCCTGCAGCGCCCTGATTATCTACAAGCCGCCATCCACAATGCCGAATTCCTGATGCAGAAAATGCAAGACGAGCAGGGGCGTATGGTGCGCAGTTGGAAACAAGGCCGAGCCAGCCTCAAGGGCTATCTCGAAGATTACACCGTGGTTGCCGAAGGACTTATCGCTTTGTATCAGGCCACTCTGCAAACGCACTGGTTACAGGAAGCAGATCGGCTCCTGCAAAGCGTGCACAGGCATTTTTGGGACGATGAAAACGGCGCCGCCTTCCACACCGCCGATGATCACGAGCAGCTCATTGTGCGCCGCAAAGACTTCTCCGACAATGCCGAACCCAGCGGCAATAGCGCCTACGCCACCGCCGCCCTGCGCCTGAGCCGGTTGCTCGACCAACCCGACTATCTGGTCCGTGCCGAAAGCATCTTCCGCTTCATGCGGCATCCCATGGTCTCCCAGCCCGGCGGCTTCGGGCATCTGCTCTCAGCCCTCGACTTTTATCTGCGTCCCAGCCGCGAAATCGCCATCATTGGCGATCTGGCTGACCCGGCCACGGCGGCGTTGCACCAGACTGTGACCGCGCTCTGGCTGCCCGACACCGTCATCGCCGGCATGTCTCCCGACGACACCTTCGCCGCCACCCTCATCCCCCTGCTGCAGGGGCGCACCCTGGTGCAGGGGAAGCCCGCGGCCTATGTTTGCCGGAACTTCAGTTGCCAACTCCCCGTCACCGAACCGGCGGAGTTGGCAGCACAATTGCACGAGCCACCGCCATCATAACCCCCACCTTCTTCCCGACGAATCGAATCTGCCGCCTCTTCTTCCGAAATCCCCGCAGGGCTTTGGCCCCCTCAGACGCACATTGCCAATGCGCGACCAATATGTGCGATTCCCCGTTCTAAACTCATGCGACTCGGCTTCCCTGTCAAAATCATCGCCCGTTCCGACTTGCGCAGCCATGACGGCCGGCGATGGCAAAATCGCCCCCATCTCAGTGTCAGCCTGGCGTATGTACGCGATATCTTCCTCTATCTCCAGCGCCAACGCATACACATGTACCGGCTCAGCGCCGATCTGGCACCCTACCTGACTCACCCCGACCTGCCACATTTCCATGATCAGATCAGTGAATGCGAGGATGAGCTCGATGCCATCGGACAGATGGCCCCGGCGCTCAACATCCGGCTCAGCTTCCATGCCCCGGCCCATATCCTGCTCAATTCCCCCAACCCTCACCACGTCCTGCGCTCCGTCGCCCAACTCAACGCCCTGGCCGCTTTGCTCGATGCCATGCACCTGGGCTCTGAGGCCGTCATCGTCGTCCATGTAGGCGGCATATACGAGCAGCCGGAACAGGCGCGGGCGCGATTCATCCTGGGATTCCGCCAGCTCGATCCACGCACCCGGCAACGCCTGGCTCTGGAACACGACGACCGCCATTTTAGTGTCAGCGACACCGTGTGGCTGCACCAACGCCTGGGCGTCCGTCTTATCTTCGATCTGCTCCATCACCAAATCAACAACCCCGGCCATCTGCCCATCCCCCAGGCTTTAGCCATGTGTCTGGCCACATGGCCGCCCGGGCAAACGCCCAAAATTCACATCTCCACCCCGGCCACGGAATTGGTGCGCGACCGTAAGTCCCACCCCCATCCCCCACGGCTCAATCGCCACAGCCATTATGTCAACCCATTTACCATCACCTCCTTCCTGCGTGACCTGCCCCGCATGAGGGATTTCGACATCATGCTCGAGGCCAAAGCCTGCGATCTGGCCCTGCTGCAGCTCCGACGTTATCTCCACACACGCGCCCCCGACGTAGTTGCCCGATACCATCTTGTCTGAAACACTCCTGTTCCCACAGAACATGCATCTCGCACCCGATCGTCCCACTTATCCCCAGGCGCATCCCGCTGACGCCTGGATCCCCGTGCTGGTGGCAGTTGTCAACAACCCCACTGACTTCGACCGCGCTCGCGACCAACATTGGTATCGTATCCCGTTGAAGCGCGCCCCGCGGCAGATCGCCGCCGAATACCTGGCGCTGTATCAGACCGCCAAATTCGGCGCCGGCGGCCAGCGCATCCACTACTACGCCCCCATTTTGCGTTATCACCTGCTCAGTCGTCGCGAGCTGCTGCCCCAGCAGGCCGACCACCCGCGAGCGCACGAGCAATACTTCAAGCTGGAAATCGGGGAGCTGCTCGAGCTGGCTCATCCCATCACAAACACCCGACATCCCCGCCTGACCTTTCTCTACACCACGCTCGAACGCTTACTCGTTGCTAAAGACGTCAACGATCTGTGGCTACGAAGCGCCGCTCGCCAAAAACTGTACAACGTCATTCAGGAACGTGGTCTGGCGGTCGAATGCTGGTACCCGGTCGATATGGGCGACCGCCCCGAAGCCGATCTCGCCCTTTTCGGCCCCCATGGCCGCCTCACCCTGTACATCGACGAGCCTGAGTGGGACGAGTTGGACGAGGTGCAACCAGCTTATGAGGCAGACAGATCCCCCATTCATCTCAATGCCCTCGATATCTTACGAGACCCCGAACAGGCGTTGCGGAACCTGATCCAAAATCACTGAGTTGGGAAAAGGGTAGCTTGGGAAATAGAAACACGGGGGGGGCTAGGGGGGGCGGTCTCAGGTGCAGGCTCGCCTGAGATTTGTGGCTCAGCCGGATTTGTTTTGCCTCTCCTGCCATACAAATTGGGCTCAAGCGCTGAATCGGTTAGAATCTGCATGGCCTGCACATCGTTCCCACCTCCTTCGCTCCCGGTCAAACCTATGCCACGCTTACGATCATTCATCACTTTCAGTGCCACTCTATGTCTACTGCTTCTGCACGCTTTTAGCTCCCCACCGGCGGAGGCAACTGCCCATAGCCCCGCGCTCCTCTCAACACCTGAGCGCTGGGCACCTCCCCTGGCCAATCTCATGCCCGCGACCGACATCATTCTGCGCGGCCGCGTAAGTGGCGGCCATAGCTTCTGGAACAAAGACCACACGCTTATCTTCACGGACTCAGTCGTCGACATCCACGACATCCTCTTCAGCACCGTTGACATGGGAGCCACGACCCGTCTGGTTGTACGCAGCCTCGGCGGTGAATTACCGGCCGAAAACATCGCTATGGGCGCCTCCCACAGTCCCCGGCTCACCCCCGGCACCGAATATATCCTTCTGCTTGGGCACACGGGGCAGTCACCGCTCACATCCGAAACCGCACCCGGCACCTACACCATCGTGGGTGGCGACCTCGGTAGCTCCGCAACGGACGGCACACATGTTTGGTCGCCCGTTGGCGGCCGCTCCCTGCCCCTGGATACCTTCATCGCCGACCTGCAAGCAGCATGGAACGCCGCCAAACGGCCCGATGTGCAACGCTGGCGTCGCCCTGCCGCCGTGCAGTACTCCTGGCCCTCAGCGCCCAATCTGGCGCCGGGAAATTACGTCTATTCCGGACAAAAATGGCCCGGCAACTCCACCACCTACAAGGTCAACCTGAACTCGTCTCAGATGAACCTGGGAAACGGCTCGGCCACTGACTTTTTGAACAACATACTCAATGCCGCTGCCACATGGACCGCAGTCAGCACCGCTGATTTCAGTTTCATCTACGGCGGCAGCACCACAAACACATCCGTTGGCTACAATGGGTCCAATGATGTGATGTTCATTGGCGATGGTACCTTCGCTGGCTCATTAGCCCAGGCCACATGGTGGTTCAACAACGAAAACATCATTTATGAGGCCGATCTCTACTTCGACGACGATGCCCCCTGGGACGCCACCGGGGCGCCCGGCAACAACGAATTCGATGTGCAGAGCGTGGCCCTGCATGAATTCGGCCACTGGTTATCGCTGGTGCATGATCCAGACCCTCCTGCGATCATGTATGCCTACATCAGCGACGCCACGACCAAGCGCAACTTGTACACAAACGACATCGCCGGCATCACCTACATCTACCCCGCATTGGCCACCGACACCCCTACGCCCCTGCCCACGTCCACCCCCACACCGATTCCCACCGACACCCCCACGCCTCTGCCTACGGCTACACCCACGCCGATTCCCACAGCGACCCCCACAGCCACATCCACACCAACACCCACAACGACCCCCACGGCCACGCCCACGGCAACAGCGACCTCTACAACCACGCCAACACCTACGTCCACCCCGCGTCCCACAAAAACACCCTCCCCCCCCGCGACGCCCACGCCCACG
>JAADGC010000142.1 GCA_013152585.1 Chloroflexota bacterium | reverse complement strand
GCGCCCACGACCAAGCCGGGTTCACCCGGCGCTGTTTTGTAGCCCTGCGATTCATCGCCGGGCGGTCGGCGCCAGCGGAACCGGAGCTTTATTGGCGCGTGCACTGCAAATGAATTTGCAGGCTCACAGGGCCAAGTCCCCGCAGGGACTCTACCGCTGCTGTGCGCCCTGACCCCGCCGATTGAAATCGGGGCTAGGGGGCCGCACCCCGCGCCATCCGTTGGCAGCAGGCCTGAAGAGCCTGACTTCAGTCAGCGAGAGCAGAACGGGAGGTCATCGATGGCCCTTCACTAAGGTGCGAGCGGGGAGCACCATTTCTAACAAGGGCATGGGGTACGACCCGGCCGCCTGGCTCGAAACAGCGTCGTCATTGAATATCTTACAACGCTTCTTCGTTGTGATAATAGGCCATGTGCTGCAGGTGCACAACCGGATCAATATACTGCACCCGCACGCCTAATGGCACCATAATCGTGACCGGCGCATAATTGAGGATCGACACCACCCCGAGTTTGATCATCTCCTTGGCCACTTCGGTGGCTGCGGCAGGTGGTACGGCAATGATGCCCATCTTGACTTTGTGTTCCTGGATCACTTCGCCCATAGTGCTCACATCCTGGATCATATACTTGCCAAATTGTTGCCCGATCTTCTGAGGATCACTATCAAAGACACCGACAACATCAAAGCCGGCATCATTGAACCGACGATAATGCGCTAAGGCATGCCCCAAATCGCCAGCTCCTACCAAAACAACCGACCAGCGTCTGTCGACATGCAGAATCTTCTGTAATTGGTCTCGCAAAAACATGACATCATAGCCAGTCCCCTGCTTACCAAATTCGCCGAAATGAGACAAATCTTTGCGGATTTGGGCCGAGCTGATGCCCAAACGATCTCCCAACTCTTGCGACGAAGTGATGTACCGACCTTCGTCGATGAGATAATTGAGGATACGGAGATAAACAGGTAGGCGACCTACGACGATATCTGGAACTGCTTTCTCTGTCATAGCTGACTCCTATGGTATGATGAGCAATATGAATGGTAATGGAATGCTATTCGAGCTACTTTGTGCACCGTTTGTGAAACAACGCGATGTAATAATAACATAATTGTAAGGCGCCAACAACTTTCTTCTCGAGAAAGACAGCCCTGCGAAACGAATGCGCAGGGTTTTCGCTCCGATACCTTTGCACTTCTTTTCGCCTTAGCGACTTTGCATCGAGAAACGCTGCGCACTCTCTTTGCGAAACAGGAAAATCACCATGCAAGACACCGATTCAATCCAACCAGCCAGCCTGGCTACCACCTTTTTTGATATGATTGCCGATCCTGGTCGTGCTTTTCGGCGCCTGACCACGTTTCAACAGCGGAGCTGGTGGCTGCCGGCCCTGCTGGCATTGCTGGCGCCGATCCTTTATCTGTGGTTGAATCTGAATCGTACAGTCGAGCAGGCTACCCGACAACTGGAACTGCAGCTCAGCACGCTGCCCCCCGACCAGATCGAAGCGGCTCGTGCCATGGCCACGCGTTTTACACAACCCAACGCCGTCCTGATCACCGGCGTGATTTCGAGTGTGCTGGCGCTGGCCGTGGGTTACCTGATCAGCACCTTTATTCTGTATTTCGGCGCCGCACTTTTCGGTGCTACTCCCAAACTGCAACAACTGTGGCCGGCAGTCGCCTGGACATGGCTGCCCTTTGCTTTGCGCGGTTTCCTACAGTCAGCCTGGTCCGGCATCAATCAATCGCTCATTCATTATCCTGGACTTTCGTATTGGGTGGCGACTGGAGATCTCGCTGCTGATAGCCAGCAACCCGCGTTTGTGGTTCTGGCGCAGTTGGACTTGTTTGCTCTGTGGCACGCCGTGCTGGTATACGTGTTATTGCGCGTCGTGGCCCGGCTGGGCAACGGGGGCGCCATCGTCCTCACCCTCCTCTATGCCGCCATCAACATCGGCATTCGGGTTTTACCGGCCTTCGTCGGCGGGCTCTTCTCCATCGGTGGCTGATCCCGTGCATCCCCTACCAGAGGGAGTTGTTGCACCTCGCAGACTTCAATCGTCTCGTATCTGTTCTCAATCGCTTTGTAGCGTACAAGCACTGATACAAAATCCAAAGAAAGGAATTCACCATGCGCAAACTATTGCTTGTTCTCTTCGTTCTTGTTGTCATTTCCACCCTGTCCTGGTTTGGCTACCAGGCCACGGCCCAGGAAAAAGAACCCCCACCGCCTGATTACGAAATCTACACCGTCAGCACAGGCGATATTGCCGCTCAGGTGACGGCGATCGGCTCCATCGAGCCCCTGGCCGAGGTCAGTCTCAGCTTTCGCGGGGCCGGACGTGTGGCCGAACTGGATGTGGCTGTGGGCGATGCTGTGCACCAGGGACAGGTGCTGGCGCGTCTCGACACAGCCGCTCTGCAATTGGCCAGAGAACAGGCCGAGATAGGGCTGCGGCTGGCCGAGGCAAATCTGGCCAAAGCCCAGCAAACGCCCGATCCACTCGACATCGCCGCGGCCGAGGCCGCCCTGGAATCAGCCCGGGCAGGCCGCGATGCGGCGCAGGTCGCCTACGCCGATCTCTTGCGCGGGCCCAGCGTTGCTCAGCGCAAGGCCACCGAAGCCAGTCTCGAACGTGCCCGGGTCATGCTGAACTCGGCCCAACAGGCTTACGATCAGATCGCCAGTTCCCCCAATGCCGGCATGTTGCCCCAGGCAGTGCAATTGCAGCAGGCCACTATCGACTACGAAGTGGCCAAAGCCAATGTCGACGTCACCCTCGCCCCTCCCACCGCCAGTCAAAAAGCCAGCGCACTGGCCCAGATCGCGCAGGCGGAGAGTGCCGTGGTTCAGGCCGAAGCCGCCCGGCAACGCTTGCAGAAAGGCATCTCCGTGGCCGATCTGATCATCCTGCAGGCCCAGGTCGATCAGGCCCATGTGGCCATCAAGCAAGCCGATCTGGCGCTGGCCGATGCCGAGCTGATCGCCCCCATGGACGGCATTGTCGGCCTGCTGAACCTGCGTTTGAACGAAAGCTACAATCCCGCTTTGCCCGCTGTCGTGCTTTCCAATCCCAGCACCTTTCATGTCGAACTAAACGTCGATGAGATCGACATCGGGCAGGTGCGGCCGGGACAACCGGCCCAAATCACTATCGACGCCCTCGACAACGCCAAGCTGGACGGCATCGTCAGCGCCATTGCACCGATCGCCGGCACGGGTGCCGGGGCTTTGGGTGCCGGGGCTCTGGTCACGTATCAGGTCACCGTCAGCCTGCCCCCCAGTGATTTGCTCTTGCGCGCCGGTATGACTGCCTCGGTGGCCATCACCACCAACGAAGCCCGCAATGTCGTCCTTCTGCCCAATCGCGTCATGCGACTGGACCAGCAGACCGGCGAAACCTATGTGGAAAAGATCATCGATGGTATCCCCACCCGCGTCAATGTGGAAATTGGCCTGCGCAACGAACAGTTCAGCCATATCGTGAGTGGGCTGGAAGTGGGCGACGAACTGGCTATCCGCCGCGTCGACACGGGGGATGTCCTGCGCCGGCGGTTCTTTGGAGGTTGATCATGGACGCCCAACAACCCGTCATCGAGATTAAAGAGGTCACCAAAGTCTACCAGATGGGTGAAATCCAGGTACATGCCCTGCGCGGCGTCTCGCTGCAGGTGCGTGCCGGTGAATTGGTGGCGATTATGGGGCCATCCGGTTCCGGCAAATCCACCCTGATGAATATCCTTGGCGCCCTCGATGTGGCCACCAGCGGTTCTTACTGGCTGCAAGGGCAGGATGTCAGCCACATGAACGACGATCAACTGGCCGATATTCGCAATCGCCGCATTGGCTTCGTGTTTCAGAATTTCAACCTGTTGCCCCGCACCAGCGCTTTGGCCAATGTAGAGCTGCCGCTGATCTATGCCGGTGCCAGCAGACGCCACGAGCGCGCTGGCGCCGCCCTGGAACTGGTGGGGCTGGGCGACCGCCTGCATCATCACCCCAACGAACTATCGGGGGGGCAGCAACAGCGCGTGGCCATCGCCCGCGCCCTCGTCAACGACCCCAGCATCATCCTCGCTGACGAACCGACCGGCAATCTCGATTCGAAATCTGGGGCGGAGATCATGCGCATCTTCCAGGGATTGAACGAAGAACGCGGCATCACCATCATCTTTGTCACGCACGAACCCGACATCGCCGAGCATACGCGCCGTATCATCCGCCTGCAGGATGGCCACGTCATCAACGATAGCCCGGTCAAAAACCCGCGTCGGGCCGGGGAGCGCGCCTACACCCGCCGCACCCGCGATTTGATTAGCTCAACCCCCCCTGCCCCCCCAGCTATCAGCGAGGAAACACCATGAGCGTATTCGAATCCGTGCGCATTGCCTTGCGCGCCCTCGCCGCCAACAAACTGCGTTCTATCCTCACCATGTTGGGCATCATCATTGGCGTCGGCGCCGTCATTGCCCTCATGAGCATGGGCCAGGGCGTGCAAAAACTGATCACCGAACAACTGCAAAGCGCCGGTTCCAACCTGCTGATCGTCATACCCGGCCGTATTTCCGATGCCCAACATGGGGGCGCCCGTCGTCAGCGTCCCAGCCGGCCCCTCACCAACAACGACTGGAAAGCCATCAATGATCCCCTGCTGGTACCCGAACTGCTGGCTGCCGTGCCCGAAGTAAACGGCAATGTCAACGTCGTGCGCGGCCGTACCGAACTGCGCATCTCGCTCACAGGCACCAACGAAACCTTCTCGCCAGTGCGCAACTACGCCGTGGTGGGTGGCCGCTTTATCTCCGCTGACGACGTGGCGACCGAAGCGCGCGTCGTTGCCCTGGGGAGTCGTATCGCCAGCGAGCTCTTCTCGCCCGACGAATACCCCATCGACCGCACCATTCGTATCAATGGCATCAACTTCCGCGTCATCGGGGTGATGGAAGAAAAAGGCGGGGGCGGATTTGGCAGTTTCGACAATTACGTCTTCGTGCCCTTCACCACGGCCCAAAAACGCCTGTTCTCCAACCGCCGGAGCGCCCGTGGCGAACCGACCATTTCCATCATCCTGGCCAAAGTGATCAGCGAAGACAGGCTGGATCAGGCCACGACCTCGATTGAAGAACTACTGCGTCGGCGCCACGAGATTACTTTCCTGGACGGAGATGATTTCAGCGTCATCAATCAAGCCGACATTCTCGACATCTTTGGTAGCATCACCGGTGTGCTCACCACCTTCCTGGGAGGCATTGCCGCCATCAGCCTGCTGGTGGGCGGAATCGGCATCATGAACATTATGCTGGTCTCTGTCACCGAACGTACCCGCGAGATCGGACTGCGCAAAGCCGTGGGCGCCAAGCGTCACCATATCCTCACCCAATTCCTGGTAGAAGCGATGGTGCTCAGTTTAATTGGTGGCCTCATCGGCATGATGCTGGGCTTTGTAGGGGCGTGGGGTCTGGCCAGCCTGTCCGAAGATCTGGAGGCGGTGATCACCCTGCAGTCTATCTTGCTGGCGACCGGTTTCAGCGCCTTTGTGGGCCTCTTCTTCGGTATTTACCCCGCCCTGCGCGCCTCCCAACTCCACCCCATCGATGCCCTGCGCTATGAATAGGAACCCGATCATGAAGAGACAAACGATTCTCCCCTCCGGTCTTTTCCAGCGCGCGGGCCAGCCACTCGTGATGACCCTGCTGATGTTGACGCTCTTGCTGACCGGCTGTCGGCCCCCCTTTATTGGCAGTACGCCCACACCGGAGATAATCACGTGGCCCACACCGCCCACCTTACCCACACGGGCCGCCTTTCCCACACAGACTCCCGTACCCACTCCCGTGCTCATCATACCCTCCCCAACCCCCGCCCCCGTGCGCCTGCCCGGCGCCTATGTAGATGTGCTCGAAACAGCGTTGCGTGCCTCTCCGGGGGGGGCTGTTCTCCAGCGGATGACGGCCGGGCTACGCGTAGGCGTGTTGGGCCAAAGCTCCGACCAAAACTGGCTGCAAGTCCGTTATCAGCCTGACTCCAAACAGCCACCCCTGACCGGCTGGGTGCGGCGGACCGACATGATCCTGTTTGTCGATCTGTCTCAGGTGCCCATCATCGCTGCTGTTGCCACCGTCGAAGAGACGAGCCCGGAGAGCGCGGCCATCCCGGCCACTGTCAGCGCCCAGTTCCTGCACTTGCGGGCCGGGCCGGGGCTCGATCAGGACATCCTCGATACCCTGACCGAAGACAGCCGCCTGCGCCTGGTGGGCCGCACCGAAGAGGCAGACTGGGTGCAGGTGCAAATCGGGGGAGGCCCCGGGGGCTGGGTGGCAGCACGTTGGTTGACCAGCGATGCCGATCTCAGCACCTTGCCCGTGACCGGTGTGGCCAGCACGGGCGTGCCTGTTGTCCAGCCGGCAACGGTCACGGGCACCATCGTCCTGCAAACCCGCAATGACGGTGACATCTATGTGACCACGGGCAGCGGCCTGCAGCGGCTGACCTACGGCTTCGATCCGGCGCTCAGCCCCGATGGCAGTCGCATTGCCTTCACCCGCTGGGACGAACCGCGGGGTTTGTGGATTATCAATCGGGATGGCAGTGATCCCCACCGCCTCATTGCCGCCAACCAGCCCCGCTCCCCCACCTGGACTCCCGACGGTCAGGCCATTATTATCGAACACAGCACCGGCGAGACTTCCTGTTACGACACACCTTTTGGCTGCAAGTCGGGCAGTGAGATCGACGCCTTCCTGGGCGGGAAAGACTGTGTGACCACACCTCTGGGCACCTTCTGCCGCCGGGACTTCCCCCTGGTCAAACACAGCTTCAAAGGCCTGTTGCGCACCAATCTCAATGACGGCAGCACCCGTGATTTGCCGACCAGTCGCGATGCCCGCGCCCCCACGCATCATCCGCTGACAGACGAAGTGCTGTATCTGGCTGGCGCCGGATTCGCCATCACCCACGACGCCGGTAATGAATTGCCCCGCATCCTGCTCAGCCAGATCATCGTAGGCCCGGCCGTGTACAGTCCCGACGGCCAGTTCATCTATCTCAGCCAACGCTCCGGCGATCATTGGGACATCTGGCGCTACGATAGCGACGGCGGACGTCCTCTGGCCCTGACAGCTCCTCCGCCCCAACGCCAGCACCCCGTCAACAACGTAGCCCCTACCGTCAGTCCTGACGGCCGCACCCTGTTGTTCCTCAGTGATCGCGGGGGCTCATGGGAATTCTGGCTCATGAACAGTGATGGCAGCAATCAGCGGCGCTGGGAGTTGGCGGCATTGGCCGGCATCACCCTGAGCTATGATTACGCCAACGAACGCATGGCCGATTGGCGGAGATAGTGGGGAGAATAGCACGCGCCCTATTCCTCTGCCGGTGGCTTCAGCGGCGACACCATAATGCTGCGTGCCTGCCGCACCTGCACCTGTCCGGGGCGTCCGCCCTTGATGCGTGCCAGATGACGGCGTTCGGTCACCAGCACCGAGACATGGGTATCATGCCGGGCCTGTGATTGATACGCGGCCCAGGCCGCGGCCTGCAACACGGTGCCCGGTGGAACCGCTCGGCCACCGGTTTTGATGATGGCGTGAGAACCCGGCACCTTTTCGGCGTGCAACCACAGATCATGCGCCTGGGCCAGCTTCCAGGTGACATGCTCGTTTTGCAGGGCGTTGCGGCCGATAATGACCGTCAAACCATCATTCGTGAGCAGTTTCAGGGGGTGTGATCGCGGCACGGGTGCCCGCTTTTTCGGAGTCGGCACCAGCCCCAACTCCAGCACGGCCTGGCGTAATTCTTCGATTTGGGGGGCGTTGTCGGCCAGATGCAAGTCGCTCTGCAACTGCTCGATATAGGCAAGATCGCGGTCCACCACGGCCAGCAGATCGGGAATGCGTTGGGCCGCGCGTTGGGCCTTGCGATAGCGGGCAAAGGCCTGCTGGGCATTTTCGCTGGCCGAGAGCCGGGGGTCCAGGGGAATACGTAACAGCTCGGTGCCGGTATCTGCCAGCAGTTCGGTGTCGCCAGCTTGGACCTGCCAGGCATAAGCCAAAATCCATTCGCCCGTGCGGCGTAGTTCTGCCACCTGCTCCTCGCTGACAGCCTGTTCTCCCAGGCTGATACGGCGCCCCACCAGCTTGCGCCGGGCCAGCTCGATCAATCTCTGCACCTGTCGCCGCCGTCCGGCGTAGCTGTCTGCGCCCACGATAGCGGCGTAGGTGGTGTAAGCCGCTTCGCTGATGCTGTCCACATACTGTAAGTGCCCCAGGTGTGAGAGCTGATAGGGGGCGAAGGCGGTAGGTTGGCCGGTGGTGGGGTGCAGGGCAATGGTGGGGGACCAGCCCCCTTGGGTGGGCAAACTACGCACCCATTCCATCACAGCCATCAGCGTGGGGCTCTGGCAGTTGGGATGGGCGACACTCGCCTGCCTGTCACCCGTGGCCCGAAACGCCAGCTCGCGGGCCAGCAAGGGGCTGATCCCCCCGATCTGTTGCAGCAGCAGGCGCCACAGAGCTGTGGTGGTGGGTGCTGTCGCCAACCATTGTTCCAGCTCGGCCTGAGTGACCAGATCGACGGGGGTTTTGTGCCGCTGCGGTGGTGGCATCTCATACGCAGCGCCCCGTTGCACCTGCCGTTGCTGATTGCGGCGGACATCAAAATGACGGCCCATCTCCAAAACGATGCCGTCGGCGTCGAGCAGCAGGAGGTTGCTCCACTTGCCCATGATCTCGGCCGTCAGCCGGGTCTGGCCGTGTTGGGGATGTTCGCAGGTGAGGAAGAGCACCCGCTCCCACGAGGGCTGAAAAATCCCACTGAGGCGGGCTCCGATCAGACGTTTGCGGGCCAACAGCACCAGGGGGGCATCGTACGGCAGCCCCCGCCGGGCTTTGGTGGGCAACAAATGCACACGGGCATATTGGGGATGGGCGCTGAGCAACAGCCAGTGTCGCTGTCCCCTGGCGAAGATCTCCAATGCCAGGCTATGTTCGTCGGGCGCCAGCACAGCCTGAATGCGTCCATCTGCGATGGTCTGGCGCAGTTCGCGGGTGATGGCCGTGAGCGTGAGAGCATCCACGATGGGACTGTTAGGCGTTCACGTCCAGAGCATCGGCCAGGGCCACGGCCACGTGCACGGCCGTGCGCCCGCCCAGATCGGCGATCTGGTGGCGGCAGGAAGTGCCATTGGCGACGATGATGGCATCCGGCGCCGCGGCGATGGCCGGTAGCAAGCGATCGTTGGCAATGGCGACGCTGAGTTCGTAATGAGATGCGTCGTAACCGAAGGCGCCGGCCATGCCACAACAGCCGGCCTCGCTGCTGTGCACCTGGGCCCCGGGGATGGCCGACAGGACGCGGAACAGGGATGCTTCGCCACTTAAGGCTTTTTGATGGCAATGCCCGTGCACCAGATAGGGGCGGGTTGCGGGCTGAAAACGCAGCGCCTCGGGCTTTTCGGCCATCAGGTGGGCCACATATTCATCGAAAAGGAAGATGTTGGCGGCCACGGTTTGGGTTTGCGGGCCGGGCAGCAGATCGGGATAGTCGTCGCGAATGGTGAGGACGCTGCTGGGTTCCAGGCCCACCACGGGGATACCGGCCTGGGCGTATGGCGCCAGGGCGGCGACAACCCGCGCCGCGCTGAGTTTGGCATCTGCCACCAGCCCCTGCGATAGCATGGGCCGTCCACAATCCAGGCTGGGCGCCAATCCCACCTGAAGCCCGGCTGCTTCCAACACCCGCACAGCCGCCCATCCCACCTCGGGCTCGTTGTATTCGGTGAAGGTGTCGGGAAAAAGAACGATATCGGGGGCCGGTGCTGAGGTTGCGCCGGGGTGCCGGCGCCGCCATTGGCGGCTGAAGGGCGAGCGGTGAAAAGCCGGGAAGTGACGCTGCGGATGTACGTGCAGGATTTTGTTGAGGACGGCTCGCGTCGGTCTAAAATGAAAGCTGAAGTTGACCACGGGAGCGAAAGGGGCAGCCCAGGCCGATAGGCGGGCAATGTGCCCGAAAACACGCTTTGACAGGGGCGGGCCGTGCTGAAGAGTGCTTTGCGCCAATGCTTCGGCCTTGAGCTTGGTCATATCCACGCTGGAGGGACATTCGCTCTTGCAGGCTTTGCATCCCAGGCAGAGATCCAAGGCTGCCAACAGATCGGGATTTGTAAAGTCGCCGGGCAAAGCGCCGGTGAGCGCGGCCCGCAGCAGATTGGCCCGGCCGCGGGTGCTGTGTTTTTCGTCGCGCAGGGCCTGAAAGGAAGGACACATCGTCCCTGTCCCCAATTTCCGGCACACCCCGGCCCCATTACACATTTCCACCGCCTGGGCAAAGCTGCCGTCATGCGACCAGTCGAAAAACACGGAGGCCGGCTCTTGGGCGTGATAGTCGGGCCCGAAACGCAGGTTTTGGTCTGGCGGCAGGGGATCAACGATTTTGCCGGGGTTCATGAGGCCGTCGGGGTCAAAAATGCCTTTCACCTGTTGCAGCACTGCGTACAGTTCGGGGCCAAAAAAGTCGGGATTGAGGAAACTGCGAGCCAGGCCGTCCGCATGTTCGCTCGATTTGACGCCGCCGTATTTTTGGGCCAGCTCGGCCGAGGCGCGGGTCAATTCCATCAGATGCCGGACGCCGCTCTGGGTTTTGAGATTAAGAATGGGGCGAACGTGCACGCATCCGGCCGAGACATGGGCGTACATGGCCGCCACCACCCCGCGGCCGTCCATCAGAGCCTTGAGTTCGGCCATGTAGGCGGCCAGGTTTTGCGGCGGCACGGCCACATCTTCGATGCCGGGCACGGGCTTGGCATCGCCCCGCATCGAGAGCAGCAGGTTGAGACCGGCCTTGCGCACATGCCACACATTGGCCTGACCCTCGGTATCGGTGATGGTCACCAGCGGCTGGTGATAGGCGCTGCGGTGGAGATGTTGTTTGAGAGCTTGCAGCCGATCCGTCACATAGGTGGCTTCGTCGCCGGCAAATTCTACAATCAACACGGCCTGGGGCTCGCCTTCGATAAAGGTCAGGCGTTTGCGCCACACTTCCGTCGTCCGCGTCAGTTGCATCAAAACGTCATCGATGAGTTCGATGGCCGCGGGTTGCAATTCCAGCAGGCCCGGCACGGCGCGGAAAGCGGCGTCGGCCGTTTGGAAATGCAAGATGGCCAGGGCCTTGTGCGGGGGAATGGGCACCAGATTGATCTCGGCCTCCAGTACGATCCCCAGCGTCCCTTCGCTTCCCACCAGCAGGGGGGTGAGATTCAGGGCTGACTGATCCAGTTGCCGTCGCAAAATGTCCAGGTTGTAGCCATCGGAGCGGCGCCAGTAGGACGGAAAGCGCTTGTCGATCAACTGGCGGTGGGTTTGGATCAGGGCCGTGATCTGTTGGTGGATAGTGGTGGCGAAATCTCCGCCCCCGTTGTGGGCATTGATTTGCGACCACGAGACTGGCTGCAACCAGGTTTCGCTGCCATCGGCCAAAATGGTGCGACAGCGCAGCACATGGTCTGACATCTTGCCATAGACAATGGAATGGGCGCCGGTGCTATTATTGCCGATAATGCCCCCCACTACTGCCCGGCTACCGCTGGCGGGATCAGGCCCCACCATGAGACCATAGGCCTGCAAATGACGATTCAGATTGTCCAGTGGCAGCCCCACCTGCACCTGCACACGTTTCTGTTCGCTATCGACCGCCAGGATCTGCTGGAAATATTTGCTGAAATCGATGACCACTGCTTCCCCCACGGCCTGTCCGGCCAGGCTCGATCCTCCCCCGCGCGGCAAAACCGGCAACCGTTCGCGAGCACACAGAGTCATCGTCGCCAGCACATCTTCGACATGCCGGGGCACGACCACGGCCAGGGGCATGATCTGGTAGATGGAGGCGTCGGTGCTGTACAGCAGGCGCGTGGCCAGGTCGGTATAGACTTCGGCAGTGCTGAGTTTCCGGA
Source organism: Chloroflexota bacterium (assembly GCA_013152585.1). Taxonomy (GTDB): domain Bacteria; phylum Chloroflexota; class Anaerolineae; order J102; family J102; genus JAADGC01. The sequence goes on along the minus strand of JAADGC010000142.1, from coordinate 7,622 downwards.
GCTCGGCAGCAAATTCTTGTAAGTGTGCTGACATGATGATACCTCAATCGACGGGGAGAACGGCCGGGGACAGCGTCGCCAGGTCGGAAGAACCACCGGCAGGAGCGGATGCGTTCATGGGCCGCGTACGTATGGCTAAGGAATCGTGTAAAAATGAGTTCCTGTTTTTGACCTCCGGGAGATGGTCACCGATATTTCGGGGCCTGCGGCACTTCTGACTACCTCCCGGAGGTCAATTCTAGACAAGCACTAAGTATAAAACATCGGCCTCTTGCCAACAAGGAAAGGGGCCGATGGGCAGCCATTGCAAATTTGGCGTCTACATGATTGGAATACGTTCCCGGGCGGGCAATTCTCCTGTTCGTCCTGCTCGGCTGATGGTGAGGTAGGAATTACGGCTCTTCTGGATTTCGTGGGATCTCGATTCAGTCAGAACTGTCATTCTGAACGAGTTTTTGCAGCCAACACACATCGAAGAGACACGTACTTTGACGCCGAAACAGGCATCACGAAGCCGAGTCCAGTGAAGAATCTGGCGGTTCATGGGCGGTGAGACCCTTCACTGGCGTGTCGTGTTCGTGTGCGTTGCCTGCTGGACCCGTTCAGGGTGACACAATATTTCAGGGGACACACACCACCCTGGCTGATTGGCAAAAGCGGGTCGCCTCGACTATGATATTTCTATTCCCGTTCAGCATCTCCATTATGAATTCGATTCGCACACACTCCTATCGCAAATCCATTGGCTTGGCGATCCTGGCGCTGGCGCTTGGCAGCGGCATCATGGGCGGCTATAGTTGGCTGCTCATCTACCGACCCAGTCTGGCCGAACAATTGACCGCGGTCATCGTCATCGCCGTCACCATCACCTTTAGTTTCGCCAACCCTCTGGTCGGCTATTTGCTGTGGTTGCTGCTGACGCCGTTTGCATCCTTCCTTTCCTTCGACATCCATATGCCCGCCGGCGTGCCCGACCTGGGCTTTGCCCGCATGGTGGGGGGCTTCCTCACCCTGTATTTGTTGGCGCAACTGGCGCGGGGTCGGCAGCGCTGGCTTCAGACCACACTGGTCGAGTTCGCCCTGCCTTTTTTCGGCATCGGACTGATTATTTCGGCGATTCGGGCCTCGAACGGCTGGCTGTGGGGAATGCAGTCTGTATTCGATAGCTATTTGATGCCTCTGCTGGGGTACTTCATCGCCCGCCAACTCATCACTAGCTCCCGGCGGCTGCGCACCCTGGCCACAGTGCTGCTAGGCATGGGCGTGTTCATCGCTATCCTCGTGATTTTGGAACAGGAGGCCGGCATCACGCTGTTCCGTTATCAGAACACCAGCGCCTACTACACCGGCGATATCCGCAAAGTGGCAGGCTTGTTGGGGAACCCGGCTTATATCGCCACCACCATCGCCATTATCGTGCCGCTGGCCATTTTACGTCTATTCAGTGATGACACGTTCCGGCAACGCCTGTGGGCTGGGGCGCAGTTCGTGATCATGGAACTGGGCATCCTGCTCACCTTTAATCGCTCGGGATGGGTCGGCGGCATCCTGGCCGTGTTGGCGCCGGTCTTTCTCTCGCGCAAACTGGCCCGCTACGCCATTCCCCTGCTGCTGGTGGCGGTGCTGATAGGGGGCGGCCTGCTGACGGTGATGCAGGATAGCGCCATCAATCAGCGCCTCACGGCCGAGAGCCCCATTGATTACCGGCTCACGGCTTTGCAATACGGCCTGGCCATCCACAAGGATGCCCCCTTGATTGGCATCGGCTGGGGCAGTTATGGCCGCGAAGCTGTGAGCCGCGGTTTCCACGAAGGCGGCAATGTGCACGTGCTACCCAGCACGCACAACACTTATCTCAATCTGCTCGTTTCAGGCGGCTATCTCTTGCTGGGCAGCTTTTTGTTGCTGGCATTGTCGCTGTGCCTGACTTTGTGGCGGCTGCATCGTGCCCTGCACCGGCGCCTGGGCGACACGCCTCTTTATGTGATAATCGCCTGGGGATCGGTGCTGGCCTATTTCGTGCCTTCGGCCGCGTTTGATAACAACTTTGCCATCTATGCCAATATGGTTTTTTGGGCCTTGATGGGCGGCGTGATCAGCGTGGCCCTGCACGACCTGCAAACGCCATCTCCTGCTCCCAAACGAGCACCGGTACCGATACTATGAACCTGTATACCCGCTTTCTACGTTCGCTGGTTTTGCCGCTGGGCTCCCGTCTGGCAGGCTATGGCGATGTCATGCCCACTCTGCGCCGGCTCGAAGCCTCGCAGTGGTGGTCGATGGATGAGCTACGCGCCTTACAAAACCAGAAACTACGCCGGTTGATCACCCATGTCTACGCCAACGTACCCTTCTATCACGACTGGATGGATCAGGCCGGCGTGAAGCCAGAAGACATTCAGACCACCGACGACTTGGTCAAACTGCCTATCGTCGACAAACATGTGCTCACCGAAAACTATCCCGACATTATCCGCGATCACTCTATCCCCAAAAGCAAACTCGTCCCCGCGGCCTCCAGCGGTTCCACCGGCGAACGCCTGCACTACTGGACGACCAAAAGTCAGAAAGCAAAAAAATGGGCGGGCTTGTTCCGCTGGTGGGAAATGGTAGGCTACGAATTCGGCAAGCCCTACGGCACCTTCCGCCTCACGCCCAACCGCGGCCTTTTGGGCTGGCCTATTTTGGAACACCTGGAATGGAGGATGCTACGGCATGTCTGGCTTTCGGCCGAGGAGATGACGGATGATATTTTGTTGGAATACGTGCAGCGCTTGCAGAGGACCAAACCGATCATGCTGCGCTCCTACGCTTCCACCGTGTATTATCTCGCCCGGCGCATGTTGAATCTGGGCATCCGCGTCCCTGTGCCCTCGATCCTCACCACCGGCGAAACCCTGACCCCCAACATGCGGGCTGCCATCGAACAGGCCTTTGCCCCCGGCGTGGTCACCAACGAATATGGGGGGGAAGGCATGCAGATCGCCGCCGAATGCGAGCTGCACGACGGCATGCACATCAATGCCGAAACGGTCTTCGTGGAGATAGTGCGGGACGGCCAGCGCCTGCCCGACGGCGAACTGGGCGAGATTGTGCTCACCAATCTGGATGCGACCGCGGTGCCCTTCATTCGCTACAACATCAAGGATGTGGGCTCGCTGAACAATGTCCCCTGCGCCTGTGGCCGCGGCTTGCCGCGCCTGGCCCATCTCGAAGGCCGCCTCACCGACATGTTCATCACCCCTGATGGCCACTGGCTGACCGTGCATCAGTTCTCCGGCTTTTTCGAACACATTTCATCCGTGCGCGCCTTCCAGGTGATTCAAAAAGCGGTAGATGAGATTTTGATCAAACTGGTGGTGGACGAACAGTTCAGCGAGGCCGATCAGCAGCGCATCGTCGATACCTTCCGCCGCTACCTGGGTGCCAACAATCACTTCACACTCGAATTTGTGGACGAGATCCCCACCACGCCCGCGGGCAAACGACGCTTCTTCATCTCCGAGATCATTCAGGGCACCGGCAACACCCTGGGCGGAGATGAAACCCAGGAGTCGTCGTGAGTCAGGACTGGTCATGCCTGCGGATCGCAATCATGGGCCCCTTTCCCCCGCGGCCGGGAGGGGTCTCGGTGCAATGCGAGATGCTGTCCGCCCAACTGACCGCGGCCGGGGCCCGTGTCACCCGCATCAACACGGACGTGCGCTGGCTGCGGCAGGCCGGACGTCTGGGCCACCTGCTGCTACCTCTGGCGCAGGTGCTGTGGTTGCTCTGGCAGATGCTCCGGAGCCGCAACGAGTGGCAGGTCTTGCATGTACACGTAGCCTCGTGGTGGGGGTTTATGCCCGCCGTGGTGGGCCTGATGGCCGGTCGCAGGCGACGATTGATTCTCAGCACGCATGGGGGTGCGGCCGCCGCCTTTTTGCAACGCTGGCAGTGGCTGGTGAGATCGGTCTTACGACGCTATCATGCCGTGCTCACCCTCACCCCCACACAGGCCGCCATCTTCCGCCAGCATGGCATCTCCGCCGACATCGTGCCCAACATCGTACCGGTCGAGCGCTTTCACTTTCGCCTCCGCGGCCCCCTCACCCCCCGCATCCTCTGGCTGCGCCAGCTCGAGCCCCGTTATCGCCCCCACGATGCTCTCGACGTCCTGTTGCAGGTGCAGCAACAGGCTCCCGTAGCAACGCTCAGCCTCGTTGGTGGTGGGGATATGCGGTGTGAGATCGGGCGCCGGATCGAGGAGGAAAGCCTGCAGGGCGTCTACCTGCACGGCCCGGCCCGGTCCCACGAAATCCCCACGCTTTACGCTGAAGCCGACATTTTCCTCAACACATCCGCCATCGACAACCTGCCGCTCACGCTCATCGAAGCCAGCGCCAGCGGCCTGCCCATCGTCTCCACCGATGCCGGTGCCATCCCCGACCTGATTAGTGATGGCGTGAACGGTTTGTTGGCGCCGGTGGGTGACACCCGGTTGCTGGCACAACACATTGTGCAGCTCCTCAACGATCCGGCCCGGGCGCAGCAGCTTTCGCGGGCGGCTCGCCGCAATGCCGAGCGCTTTTCGTGGCGACAGATAGCTCCTTACCTGGCCCGCGCCTACGCACTCAACCCACCCATTCCCTGAATCCCTGGTGAACCCCCATGACGAACGCCGAAACCCGTGCCCTTTTGGGCGCCGATTGTCTCATCCAACCCTATGCCATTGTGGGCATGGTCTACCGCCCCGGTTGCGGCCCGGCCCGGCTGGGTGATGCCTGCATCGTGCGTGCCTACACCATCATCTATGGCGATGTGCGCATTGGCGATGGCTTCCGCAGCGGACATCACGCCCTGATCCGCGAACACACCATCATCGGCGATTATGTGTTGGTGGGTACCGGCACTACCATCGATGGTCATGTCGAAATCGGGGACTACGTCAGCATTCAGACCGGGGTCTACATCCCCACCCAGACCGTCATCGGCAGCTATGTTTTCATCGGCCCGGGGGCCGTGTTGACCAACGACAAATATCCGCTGCGCCAGCGTGCCACTTATGAAGCAGCCGGCCCCGTGCTGGCCGACCATGTCACCATTGGCGCCAACGTTACGCTGCTACCGGGCGTACACATCGGCGAAGGTGCGATGGTGGCGGCGGGCAGCAGCGTCACCATCGATGTGCCGCCGTGGAGCCTGGCCATGGGAGTCCCCGCCCGCATCCAGCCCTTGCCCCAGCATCTGCATCAACCCAACTCTCCCATCTTCGGTCCGGCCAGCACCTCCTGATCCATCTGCCGGCGCCAAAGAAATCTTTCGCAAAGCATGTCCTGAGCATGGAATCGACACCCCCCACCATCCTTTATTTGATCCGCCACGGCGAGACGGATGCCAATCTGCATGGCATCTGGAACGGCGCCACTGATAGCCCCTTGAACGAGCGCGGGGTGGCTCAGGCTCAGGCCGTGGCCCGGCGCCTGCAAGACGAAGCTCACGATCTGGCGGCCATCTACACCAGTCCGTTGCTACGCGCCCGGCAAACGACCCAAAGCATCGTCGCTCGACTCCACCTGCACCCTATTCATGTCTGGCCTGAGTTGGCCGAGTTCAATTTGGGGGCATGGGAGGGGTTGAGCTACGAAACATTGCAATATGAGAAAAAGCTGTGGGATCGTATGAAGGCCGACCCTTTCTTTGCCCCACCCGGCGGTGAGTCCGCAGCTCAATTCGCCATGCGCCTGGTGACAGCCATCCGCAGCATCGCCCAACAGCATCCCGCCCAGCGTGTGGTGGTAGTCAGTCATGGCGGCGCCATGGCCACAGTGCTGGCCATGCTGGTGGAGCAAGACGGCCAGAATTGGCGCGCCTACCAGATGGCCAATTGCAGCCTGTCCGAGCTGGCGTTCCAGCCTGAACCCCGCCTGCTGCGTCTGAACGATACCAGCCATCTCGATGCTGTGGGCAAGCTGGATGACTGGCGCTGAATCGCATTTCCCCCCCACGCTCATTGTTTGTTTCGCTACCCAACTGCTCAACATCCTCCCCGGCGTTCGATCTGTGGCCTGGACCTATCCGGCCCTGAAAGATGAAAGAGTATCTGGCATGGGGTTTACCATTTGTGCGCTTGGATGTAAAATGGCAATGCTTTCTTCTCAGACATACTTATGACATCATCTCCCCTGACATTGCTTTCGTGGAACGTAAATGGCGCTCGCGCCATCTATAAAAAAGGTTTTATGCCTTGGTTGGCCGCAGCGCAACCGGACATCCTGTGTCTGCAAGAAACACGGGCCGAATCCGCCCAACTGCCGGCGGATTTACGAGTGCCTGATGGCTATCACGCCTACTGGAATCCATCCATCCGTAAACGCGGTTATAGCGGCACCGGCCTGCTGACGCGACTTGAGCCGCAGGCAGTCGAATTCGGTCTTGGCCAGACGGAGTTCGATCAGGAGGGACGGACGATTATCGCCCATTATGCCGACTTCACCCTGGTGAATTGCTACTTTCCTAATGGCAGCCGCGATCATAAACGCGTGCCTTTTAAGCTGGCCTTCTACGAGGCGTTTTTGCAGCGCATGGAAGAAATACGCGCTGCCGGGAGGCCGCTGATCTTCTGTGGCGACGTCAACACGGCGCATCAGGCCATCGATCTGGCACGTCCTCGCAGCAATGCAAAAACCACCGGTTTCCTGCCCGAAGAACGCGCCTGGATCGATCAGGTGGTCGCGGCCGGCTATGTCGATACCTTCCGTCATTTTTATCCTGATCTGGCTGAGCAATACACCTGGTGGTCGATGCCTACCCGCGCCCGCGAGCGCAATGTGGGATGGCGCATCGATTACTTTTTTGCCTCCGCCGAGCTAATACCCGTCATTACCGATGCCTGGATCTGGGCCAATGTGATGGGGAGCGATCATTGTCCGGTGGGCATCTCATTGCAAGCACAAGGATAATCTTATGTGAGCTGCAAGACGTTGTGCAGATGATGGAGGCTTTTTAACGCGGAGAGGGGGGGACAGAGAGGGCAGGGAAGCAGTGGCGTGTGCTGTTCAATCGTTCGTGTCCTCATCACCCAGCAGGTGTCGTCTGAGTGTTTGGGCCTGATTTTGCAGTTCGTAATTGAGGATAAACCACATGCCTTTCCATGTATCCAGCTTGAGGAATTCGTCAGGCGGGGTATCGGCCAGCATTTCCTTGAGATCGCTGAGGGTGCTCATGCCCGGCACACGGGCCAGCCGCTTGCTGAGATGATCGCGCACATCACCGGTTTCCTGCTGGGCCAGATAGTTGAGCGTGTACCACATGCCTTTCCAGGTTTCTGGGTTCAAGAACTCTTCCGGTGGTGTGGCCTCCAGCAGCTCTTGCAGATCTTTGATCGCTCCTATCTGTGCGTCCGGTGCGAAGCGGTCGATGCTTGTTTTTAGCAGACGCCTCAGGCCCTGCATCGAGAAGGCTGGAGGGGAGTAGCGGGGCGCCAAAGACTGTAACTCGGCGGCCAGTTGGTTCAGTTCTTCGACCAAAGACCGCAACTCGGCCTGTTGCGCCGCCCGTTGATCGCCTTGTGTCAAATCTTGTGCCTGCCGGATCCAGTCTTCGTACCGGGGTTGGCGCCACGCCGGCGCATGTACCAGCTC
>JAADGC010000248.1 GCA_013152585.1 Chloroflexota bacterium | reverse complement strand
ACGGGCATATTCCCCCAGGCTGACCACTTGTTGAAGGTGATGTAGGCATATTGCACGTGATGGAAAAGCTCATGACCGATCACGAGGCGAAGGCAGGGTTCGCTTTGTGAAATGTAGCTGGTGGCCGGCATATTGATGCGGTCGGCGGGCGCATTGCCGCTATCACAACCGCCATGCTGGCTACAATCATAGACATCGACCTGGCGAGGCGTGCCTCCGAAGTTGGGGGTGCGAAAACCGAGATTGGTATAGCCGGTGTGGTAGCCATTGGGATTGCCGGCAGCGGCAGCATTGTTGTTATTGAGGGCGTTGGCCAGGTTTTGGGCCTGGGTGGTGGGGAAGTAGTTGGTGTCATCGCCAGCGCCGGCGGGCGGCGTGTAGGGGTTGTCGTTGGTAAAGCGCACCTGATAACTGAAATTGGGGGTGTTGATGGTGTCGGTGAAGGAATGGCTGGCGCGCACAAGCACGGGCGTCAGCAGCAACATAAGCGCAAGAGCGACAAACGAGCGTTTAACCATGTGGTACTCTCCCTGAGCGTAGGTTGGATAAAGGATGATGAAGCTCTGTCTCAGCGCTAAATCATTCCCAGCTTCATCATGAACGATACTGGTTGCAGGAGTGTGATGTTGTTACCCTAAACCGGACCTCGCTACCAGACACTTCTGGAGCTGTCACCCTTCGGCAAGCCCAGGGCAGGCTCTGAGCGGGTCTGCAATGTTAACGCATATCGAGGAAATGCGGCGCTCGGCGAAATAGGATTCATCGACATGCCAATTTGAGTGCGTGCTACTTGTCAATCTTTACCATTTACACCCTCTTCTTTGTCAACCCCCTGGATTCCAGTTGGGTCCTTTTTTCTTGTTCTGTGGACAGGGAGTTGACCGGTCAGGTATTACGTGCATCTGTGTGGTAGTCTTCGCTTATTATACGCAGTTCTTCTCCGAGATGCTGTATTTGCACCTACGAAACACTTGTCTTAATGATGGGCACTGGTGAGAGAATGACCGCAGTGATAATTTTGGCGCACAACGCAAATCTTGTAGGGTCATTTTATTATGAGCTGATGTCGGGCCGGACACCTGGCTTTTGTGGTGAAAACGAGGCCAGCCGCTGGTGACGCTGGGGCAGGCGGTGGTCGAATTCTCCGACCTGATCGGGCGACATGTCGGGATTGTAGTACAGAGGCTGGGGCGCAGGCGAGATGGGCTGGCGTTCGGCGTCACGGCCAAAGGCGGGGCAACCCCAGTTGCCATCGCCCCCCAGCTCGGCCTGGGCCAGGCGGCGTTCGTTGCGAAATTGGGTGATGACGCCGCAGGAATAGCAGTGGTCGCGGCAGTCATCGATGACGGCCCCCTGCTGGCTGTGCCGATATTCGTCGATGAGATATTGTTTTTTCACGCCCATGCTAAGATGGTCCCAGGGTAGGACTTCGTCGATGGAGCGGAGACGGCGGGCATACCAGTCCATGTCCAGACCGGCTTCGGCAAAGGCCTGCTGCCAGGCAGCCCAGTCGAACTGATCTCCCCAGGCATCGAACCGGGCCCCCAGGCGCCAGGTGCGCTCGATCACAGCAGCCAGACGCCGATCCCCGCGACTGAGGAAGGCTTCGACCAGTGAGAGGCGGGTGTCGTTGGTGGAAAGTTGCAGGCCGGCAGCGCGCAGACGTTGGTGCAGGTGGGACTGTTGGGCCCGGATGGTGGCTTCGTCTGCCATGGCGACCCACTGGAAGGGGGTGTGCGCTTTGGGCACCAGGGTGGAGATGCCCACCCGCACTTTGGCTTTGTGGCCGATGTGCTGGCGGCCGATGTGCAGAACTTCGTGGGCGAGTTGGGCGATGGCTTCGACGTCTGCCATGGTTTGCGTGGGGTGGCCGATCATGAAGTACATTTTGATGCTGGTCCAGCCGCGGCCGTAGACTTCGTGCGCGGTTTGCAGCATGAGATCGGTGTCGATGGGTTTGTTGATGACGTCGCGCAGGCGGTTGCTGGCGGCTTCGGGGGCGAAGGTGAAGCCGGAGCGGCGATGGCCCTGCTCGAGCTGTTCCATGAGGTCGAGGCTGAAGGATTCGATGCGCAGGGAGGGCAGGCCGATGGAGAGTTTTTTGTCGGCATAACCGGTTGTGACTTGCTCGACCAGTTGCTGGATGTAGGAGTAGTCGGAGGAGGAGAGGGAGAGGAAGGAGATTTCTTCGAAGCCGGTGCTGGCGATGATGCGATCCACTGCCGCCAGCACCTCGTCCAGGGGGCGCTCGCGCACGGGGCGGAAGATCATGCCCGCCTGACAGAAGCGACAGCCGCGGGTGCAGCCGCGCTGAATCTCGATGGCGGCGCGGTTGTGGACGATGTCGATGTAGGGGACGATGAAGTCGGTGACGGGCGGCGGCAGCACGGGCACGATGCGCTTGGTGATGGTGGCTGGCGCCACATCGCTGAATTCAGGCCGGGGGGCGGTGGCGATGAGGGTGCCGTCGGGGTGATATTGGGCCTTGTAAAAGCTGGGGATGTAGATGCCGGCGATGCGGGCCAGGCGGCGTAGGAGCTCGACGCGACCGCCGGGTCGGCCTTCGTGACGCCACTGGTGATGACAATCGACGATCTCATGGATGGCGTCTTCGCCTTCGCCCAGGAAGCAGGCGTCGAGGAAGGCCCACATGGGCTCGGGGTTGGCCATGGCCGAGCCGCCAGCAACGATCAACGGATCCGTATCGCTGCGCTGGGCGCTGCGCAGGGGGATACCGGCCAGATCGAGCATGTTGAGCACGTTTGTGTAAATCTGTTCGTAAGGTAGGCTGAAGCCTACCACGTCGAAATCGGCGAGGGGGTGGCGGGTTTCGATGCTGAACAGGGGGATGCCTTCCTGGCGCATGGCCTGTTCCATATCCACCCAGGGTGCGAAGACGCGTTCGGCCAGGACGTCCGGGCGCTGGTTGAGGGTGTCGTATAGGATGGCCAGCCCCAGATTGCTCATGCCCAGCTCGTAGGTGTCGGGAAAGGCCAGGGCCACGCGGCTTTGCCCGCTGTGCCAGGGTTTGATCGTGGCGTTCCATTCGCCGCCGGTGTAGCGGGCGGGCTGGCGCACCTGCAATAAGACGCGCTCAAGCGCGTCGGTGATGTGTTCCGGCGTCCACAATGTCATCATTCACCTCTTGCTCTCATCTTCCGCGGCGCCGGGATTTGTCCGCGGGGGACAGACGCCACGGGCAGGGTTAGAACCTGCTGGGGAGTATGCTGTTCGTGTGAGGATTATAAGGCAGGTGGGCGAGATTGTCGAGTTTGGAGGCCAGGACTCCCCTTGCGAGTGGTTTGTCCTGGTGGCAGTGCAGTGCTAGAATACCATGTATGGATACAAAGGCCTTGAAGCAGGATATGCAGGAAATTGTAAAAGAATTGCCGGCCATCAGCCTCGTTTATCTTTTTGGCTCGCGCGTGGAGGGAACAGTCGGGCCACTCAGCGATTGCGACATCGCCATCTTTGTTGAGTTTTCTGCTCCGGCAGAGACGATTCGTTCGCAGTTTCAACATGCTTTGGAGACTGTCTTGCATCCCATTCCTGTTGATGTGGTGCTGCTACGGCAGGCTCCCATCGAATTGGCATATGCTGTGATTGCACAGGGGGTTGTGCTGTATGAACGTACTATTACCGAGCGGGTTGAGTATGAAGCGTATGTCATGGGGCGCTATGGTGATTATCTGCCTGTCTTACGTGAGCAGCATCGAGACACCTTGCAAGGAGAAACCAATGCCACCCGAGTTCAGTGGTATCGAAAGGCGTTTGCACGAACTGAACGAACGCTTGGCCAGATTGCGGCCGCTACAGACGAAATCTCGGATGATTTTCTTGCAGACCCTTATCTGCGGGATATTGTGGAGCGCAACCTGGAAATCGTGATTTAGACCTGGCTTGTAGAAAAATCAAAGGGGTAATGCACCGTTGTAATTCAGGTGGCCAGATTTCCGTCTGCCAGCGATAGGGAGCCCCGGCAACAAACTATGCAAGCGGCCTGATATTTGGCTGTCTAATCCGCCAATGCCTCGGCCACAGCCCGAAAGTCCTCCAGCGCCGCTTCGATGCTCTCGATGATCTCCAGGGCCAGGATGTCGGGATCGGGCAGATTGTCCAGGTCGGTGAGGCTCTCATCCCGCAGCCAAAAGATGTCCAGGCTGGCCTTGTCCCGGGCCACAAGCTCGTCGTAACTGAATTTGCGCCAGCGGCCGCTCGGGTTCTCGTCGGGGCGCCAGGTCTCCCGCCGCTGGTGGCGGTTTTCAGGGTGATAGAGTTCGATGAACTCGGCCAGGTCTTCCAGGCGCAGGGGCTTCTTCTTGAGGGTGTGGTGGATGTTGGTGCGGTAATCGTAGAACCAGATTTCGCGGGTCTGGGGCTCTTTGGCCGCGGGGCGGTTGTCGAAGAAGAGGACGTTGGCCTTGACGCCCTGGGCGTAGAAGATGCCCGTGGGCAGGCGCAGGATGGTGTGCAGGTCCGTGGTTTCCAGCAGCTTGCGGCGCACCGTCTCGCCGGCGCCGCCTTCGAAGAGCACGTTGTCGGGGACGACGACCGCGGCCCGGCCCGTGGTCTTAAGCATGCTGCGCACATGCTGCACGAAGTTGAGCTGCTTGTTGGAGGTGGTCACCCAAAAGTCCTGACGGTTGTAGGTGAAATCCTCTTTTTCGGCTTT
>JAADGC010000130.1 GCA_013152585.1 Chloroflexota bacterium | reverse complement strand
TGATCGTGCCCGTGGCGTTGGAAGCAGGCAGCCACTTTGCGATTCGAGAAGGCGGCCGAACCGTCGGCGCCGGCGTGATCACCGAGATCATCGCCTAAGCCCGACGCTCCATCTCTCAACCGATAAACGATATCCTTGGGGGCAGGTCTTACATCTGCTCCCTTCACCCATTTTTCAATGGACCGAGTAAAGTACCGTGGCAAAGAAAGGTAACCGCACTTTAGTAACGCTGGCTTGCACCGAGTGCAAGGAGCGCACCTATCTCACAAGTAAAAATCGGCGCACGCAGACTGGCCGCCTGGAACTGCAGAAATATTGCCCTCGCTGTCGGGCTCACCGCTTGCATCGCGAAACAAAATAGGGTATCCTATTATGTCCCGCCTGTCTTGACTGCCGAAGGCGAGTAGCTCAACTGGCAGAGCAGCGGTCTCCAAAACCGCAGGTTGCGGGTTCAAGTCCTGCCTCGCCTGTTCGTTGTTGCAAGACACCGTTTCCCACCCTGGGGCGGTGTCTTAAACCGTAAAGGCCAGGTGTTCCCCAGCACCTGACAGCAATCTTTCTTTGGAGCATTCTATATGGCAAAAGCGAAAACTGATGCCCCTGCAAAAGCAAAAACAAATCCGGTTATGCGCTATCTGCGTGAGACCCGTGCCGAATTGGCCAAGGTAACATGGCCTACGCGCCAGGAATGGTTGCGCTTGAGCGGCATCGTGTTGGTCGTAACAGTGGCGATGTCTTTTATTTTGGGCGTGATTGATGCCGTAGGCGCCCAATTGATGGACTTTTTCATTTATCGTTAGTCTTTTGTTTTCCGTTCAACGTGCGTGTGTTTCCCGCACCTCAGGATCACCCCGTGACTGATTCTCAAATCGAACGCCCGGACGACGAACTAACAACGTCCACCGAACTTCATCCTGATGCCGAATCGGTCGATGCGCCCCAACCAGATGCAACGAAGGCTTCATCTGAAGCTGATGTTGCCGACCTCAGCGAGGTTGACGATGGTCGCGCCTGGTACGTGGTCCATTCCTACTCGGGCATGGAAACCAAGGTCAAGAAAAACCTTGAGCACCGCATTCAATCGATGGCTAAATCCAACCTGATTTTTCAGGTGATTGTGCCCACCGAAGAACAGATCGAACTCAGAGAAGGCGAACGACGCGTCGTGCAGCGCCGTGTTTTCCCGGGCTACATCCTGGTGCAGATGATCCTGAACGACGATAGCTGGTATGCCGTGCGGAATACCCCCGGCGTGACCGGCTTTGTAGGCATCGGAAATCGTCCTACACCGCTTAGTGCGGTCGAGGTTGAGCGCATCATGAGCCGGATCGAAGCGGCCGAACCGCACGTTCAGGTCAACTTCAAGATCGGAGACCGCGTGCGCGTGACCGAAGGCGCTTTCGGCGATTTTCATGGTATTGTCGATGATCTCGATGTCGAGCACGGCAAAGCCAAGGTGCTTATCTCCATTTTTGGACGCGAGACCCCGGTCGAAGTTGATTTTCTGCAATTAGAAAAATCGTAAATTCATCATCATAAGCTAGCTTATCGCCGTTCTAAATCCTTGGCGTTTCTATGCTAGCCCTCTAGATATCAAATATCGGAGCATTTCATGGCTAAGAAAGTTAAAGCAATTGTCACCTTACAGCTTCCTGCTGGTAAGGCGACCCCCGCCCCTCCCGTGGGCCCTGCCCTGGGACAGCATGGCATTAATATCGTTGGTTTTTGCAAGGAGTACAATGCCCGCACGTCCACCATGATCGGCAACATCATTCCCGCCGAAATCACGGTCTTTACCGATGGCTCCTTCAACTTCATCACCAAAACACCTCCGGCCTCCGATTTGCTGAAGAAAGCTGCCGGTGTAAAAAGTGGTTCCGGAGATCCTCTGGCGACGAAGGTCGGTACGGTCACCCGCTCGCAAGTACGTGAGATCGCCGAAACCAAGATGAAAGATCTCAACGCCATCGATAGCGAAGGGGCTATGCGCCAGATCGAAGGCAGCGCCCGCAGCATGGGCCTGGAGATTGTCGAAGACTAAGTGTTTGTCTCGAATGAACCTCCGGCAGGTCGGCACCGATATTTCGGTGCAGGCAGCACTTCTGACCACCTCACGGAGGTCAAAAACGGGAATTCATTTTTGCACGATTCTTAAGTTGATTGTCGGGGGCGGGCAACTCTGTCTGTCCTCCTTTTTTCCTCATTCTCAGTGGCAGGGTGCACGACGCCCGCTATGACCACAGGAGTTTTATCATGGCTAAACACGGTAAGAATTTCAACCTTATTGCCGCACAGATCGACCGCGAGCGTACCTACGCCCCGGCTGAGATTGTCGAATTCTTGAAAGCTAACACCACAGCCCGTTTTAATGAGACTTTCGAATTGCATTTGCGTATGGGCGTGGATCCGCGTCATGCCGATCAAATGGTGCGTGGCGTTGTCGTGTTGCCGCGTGGCACGGGAAAAACAGTCCGCATCCTTGTCTTTGCCGATGGCGAAGAAGCGACCATTGCCGAGGAGGCCGGTGCTGACTATGTGGGCCTGGAGGAGATGGTCAGCAAGGTGCAAGGCGGCTGGCTCGATTTCGATATGGCCATCGCCATTCCCCGAGCCATGAGCAAAGTCGGCCGGTTGGGCCGTATACTGGGGCCCCGGGGGATGATGCCTACTCCCAAAGCGGGCACCATCGCGCAAGGCAACGAGATTGCACGTGTGATCGAGGAAGCCCGTAAGGGTCGTGTTGAATATCGTGTCGATAAAACCGCCAATATCCATATTCCCTTTGGCAAACGCGATTTCGAAGTAGAGGCACTCCTCGACAACCTGGCTACTGTGGTCGATTCTGTGGTGCGCAACAAACCGGCATCGAGCAAAGGCGTCTACATCCGCAGAGCTTACATCTCCACCACCATGAGCCCCTCCGCTCGCATCGATGTGAGCGACCTGGAGGATCTGCGTAATCGTCTCTAAACCCCATCATTCGTTCGAACTCTCAAGCGCTGAAGACAGCAGGTGCCGGTTATCCGACTTAATCTCCTGCCGAGGCGAAGGGTAGAACAGCAGGTTGTCATCGCCAGCGATGATTGACCGAACTGTACACCTTCGCATCATCGGTGCGAAGGTTTTCTTTTTCCTGATGAAAACTCTGGCGCTGAGATATTGATAAACAACCATCTTATGGCAAAAGGAGGTGAGACCACTTGCCTATCTCACGAACCCGAAAAGCTGAACTGATTGCGTCTTACAAAGAATTCATCGAAAACAGCCATGCCGTCCTCGTTGGCGAGTATCGCGGCATTAGCGTCGCGGCAATGGATAAAATGCGTCATGCCTTACGTAACAATGATGCTCAATTTGTCGTTGCTAAGAAGACGTTGATGATCCGGGCTTTGCAGGAAGCCGGCAAGCCGGTTCCCGAAGCAGCGATGATTGGCCCGGTTGGATTTGTTTTCCTGGGTGAAGACATCTCTGCTGGCGCTAAAGTCCTCAAAGATTTCGTCAAAGAAGTCGGTGAAGGCTTTGGTGTGCATGGCGGTATTCTCGGCGATTCTGTGTTAGACGCCGCTGGCGCAGTGGCCCTGGCCGATCTGCCCTCGCGCGATGTGCAGTTGGCGCAACTGGTGGGTGCCATTTCTGGCCCCATGACAGCGCTGGTGAGCCTGATTTCGGCTCCGCATCGCGACCTGGCTGCTCTGTTACAGGCGCGCATCGACAAAGAAGGTGGCGAGACCGCAGAAGCCGCCTGATCCAATCCTGGCAACGAGGGTATTCCTCGCTTGCCCCCCATTATTTCATTACCTAAACACCTGACACTCTTAAGGAGCATTGATAGCAATGGCTGATCTTGAAAAACTTTACGAAGAACTGAGCGCGCTGACTTTGCTGGAAGCCGCTGAACTGAAGAAACTGCTCGAAGAACGCTGGGGCGTCAGCGCTGCGGCCCCCATCGCCTTCGCCGGCATGGTTCCTGGCGCTGCTGGCGCCCAGGAAGAGGTCGAAGAGCAGACCGAGTTTAACGTCGTCCTCAAGGACCATGGCGCCAAGAAGATCCAGGTCATCAAGGCCGTGCGTGCCCTCACCAGTTTGGGCCTGAAGGAAGCCAAAGGTGTGGTCGAGGATGTTCCCTCCATCATTCTCGAAGCCGTCAGCAAAGAGGCCGCTGCCGAGGCGAAGGCCACCCTCGAGGCCGAAGGCGCGGTTGTCGAGATCAAATAACGCCACGAACCCTTTGCCACAAAAAGCTCCGGCTTGCCTGTCAGGCGCCGGAGTTTTTTGTTTTTGGATGGGCGTGAAGGATCAGGTGGTGGGACGATGATTATAGGCCGCCACCCATTGTTTGACGGCGGTGTAAGGGTCGATCTGGCGTTGGGCGACAGCATGTACCATGGCGTCGATGGCCGCCGTTCCCAGCTCGGCCAGCACCCGGTCTAGCAGCGTATCGCGCAAAATCATGCGTAGCTCGGTGGCGGCGCGCAGATGTGAGCGTAGCTGCCGGCGGCCACTCGCCACCAGATAGCGATGGTGTTCTTCGATTCCCTCCAGCAATTCGCTGATCCCTTGCTTTTGGGTGGCGACGGTTTTGTAGACGGGCGGGATCCACTGCTGGTCGGGGGCACTGGCTAGAGGTAGGGTGACGGGTAACATACGGCCGTGGTGCATGATCTGATACTTGTCGGGAATACCGAGATTGAGCATCATCTTTAATGCCATGACGGTGCGGTCGGCACCTTCACGGTCGGCTTTGTTCACGGCAAAGATGTCGGCGATTTCGAGCACACCGGCTTTGATGGCCTGCACCTCGTCGCCCAGGCCGGGGGCTTCGACCACGACGGTCGTGTAGGCGGTGCTGGCGATCTCCACCTCGCTCTGGCCCACGCCTACGGTTTCGATGATGATGCGCTCGAAGCCTGCCGCATCCAGCACCATGATGACGTCGGCCGTGGCCTGGGCCAGGCCGCCCAGGCTGCCGCGGGTGGCCATGGAGCGAATGAAGACGCCCGGGTCGCCCGCCAGATCGCGCATGCGCACGCGATCACCGAGCAGCGCCCCCCCGCTGAAAGGGCTGGTGGGATCGACGGCGATGATGCCTACGCTGAGCCGGCGCTGCCGGTAGAGCCCGGCCAGCCCGTTGACCAGGGTCGATTTGCCGGTGCCGGGGGCGCCGGTTATGCCGATGATGTGGGCTTGTCCGGCCCGGGGATAGAGGGCGGCCAGCAGGGGTTGGGCGAGTGCCGTGTTATCTTCGATGTGGGAGATGATGCGGGCCAATGCCCGGCGGTTGCCAGCCAGCAGGGCGGAGACGAGGCCGGCCAGGGTGTTCAACTGGGGATGCGCCATAATGGTGGGGGACAGCGAGGGTCAGGTGACAGGTTCTGCGAGTTCCTGCAGGATGAATTTGACGATTTGGGGCGTGGGCGTGCCGGGGCCGAAGACGCCTTTGATGCCCATGGCCTGCAAGGTGGGAACATCTTCATCGGGGATGATGCCGCCGAGGAGGATGAGCACATCGTCCATGCCTTGTTCGTTCAGGGCTTGTTTGACTTTGGGAGCCAACACCATGTGGGCACCCGAGAGGATGGAGAGGCCGACGACGTCGACGTCTTCCTGCAGAGCGGCCTCGGCGATCATGGCAGGGGTTTGGCGGATGCCGGTGTAGATGACTTCGAATCCGGCATCGCGCAGGGCGCGGGCCACGACTTTGGCGCCGCGATCATGACCGTCGAGACCGGGTTTGGCGACTAGTACGCGTATTTTACGTTTCATCGTGGAGCTCCTGTGAGGGGGTGTACGCAGTCAGGTGGTGTTTGATGGTTTCCAACGCAAAGCATGTCCTGAGCGTCGCCGAAGGGTGGCAAAGGGCGCAAAGCTTTTTGTTTCAACCGCATCTCAGGGGATCTGAATTGAGACCCCCACGAAATCCAAAAGAGCCAGCTTTTTTGGTTTCTTTGCGTTCTTGGCGCCTTTGCGAGATGCTCTCCTGTGGCTATGCCAGCTTAGGAGAACCGGGGCATAGCTTACGCCGGGGGATTGGGGGCCGGTCGTGTGGTTAGAAGTACGCCGGTTCGTGATATTCGCCGAAGACGTGGCGGAAGACGTTGGTGATTTCGCCCAGGGTGGCGTAGGCCCGGACGGCGGCGATGATGGGGGGCATGAGATTGTCGGTGCCGCGGGCGCAGTTGCTCAGGTCGGCCAGGGCTTTTTGCACGGCGCTGTGGTCCCGTTCGGCGCGCACGCGCTGCAAGCGGGCTATCTGGCGGTCGTAGCCGGCGGGGTCCATTTTTAGCAGGGGGATGGCGATGGGTTCGTCATCGACATAGTCGTTGCTGCCAACGATGGTGCGCTGGTGGGTGTCGATTTCCATCTGATATTGGTAGGCGGCATCGGCGATCTCACGCTGGAAGAAGCCTGCCTCGATGGCGGGGATGACGCCGCCAAAGCCGGCGATGCGGCGGAAGATGTCGTTGGCGGCCTCTTCCATCTGGTTGGTGAACTGTTCCACATAGTAGGAGCCGGCGAGGGGATCGATGGTATTGGCGACGCCGGATTCGTGGGCGAGTATCTGTTGGGTGCGCAGGGCGATGGTGACGGCCTTTTCGCTGGGCAGGGCCAGGGCTTCGTCCATGCTGTTGGTGTGCAGGCTTTGGGTGCCACCGAGGATGGCTGCCAGGGCCTGTATAGCGACGCGCACGATGTTGTTTTCGGGCTGGTGGGTAGTGAGGCTGACGCCGGCGGTCTGGGCGTGCGTGCGCAGCAGCCACGAGCGGGGGTTTTTGGCGGCGTATTTTTCGCGCATGGCCCGCGCCCAAATGCGTCGCGCTGCCCGGAATTTGGCGATCTCTTCGAAGAGGTCGTTGTGGGCGTTGAAGAAGAAGGAAAGACGGGGAGCGAATTCATCGATATCGAGGCCGCGCTCGAGGGCGGCTTCGACATAGGCGAAGCCATCGGCAAGGGTGAAGGCCAGTTCCTGCACGGCGGTGGCGCCTGCTTCGCGGATGTGATAACCGCTGATGCTGATGGTGTTCCATTGCGGCATTTCGCGGGCGCCAAACTCGATGGTGTCGGTGACCAGACGCATGGAGGGGGTGGGGGGGAAGAGAAATTCTTTTTGGGCGATGTATTCTTTGAGGATGTCGTTCTGAATGGTGCCCCGCTGCTGTTGTCGGGGGAAGCCCTGCTTTTCGGCGGCGACGATGTACATGGCCCAGAGGATGGCCGCGGGCGAGTTGATGGTCATGCTGGTGCTGACTTCGCCCATGGGGATGCCATCGAACAGGGTTTCCATATCGGCCAGGGACGAGACGGCGACACCACATTTGCCGAATTCGCCCAGGGCTTCGGGGGCGTCGCTGTCGTAGCCATAAAGGGTGGGCATGTCGAAGGCAACAGAAAGGCCCATGTTGCCCTGCGATAACAGATATTTGTAGCGCTGATTGGTTTCTTCGGCGGTGCCGAAGCCGGCAAACATGCGCATGGTCCACAGCTTTCCCCGATACATGGTGCTGTGGACACCCCGTGTGTAGGGATATTCACCGGGCATGCCCAGATCGCGTCGGTAATCGCTGTCGGCGATATCAAGGGGAGTGTAAAGTCGGCGCACGGGCACGGATGAGGTGGTGATGAATTGCGACTGACGCTCAGGTTTATGGGCCAGCGTTTTGGCCAGGGTTGTGTTTTCCCAACGGGAGCGTTCTTGTCGGAGCTGGTTTTGTTGTTCTTCGTTGAACAGGGGCATGACCTTTTCTCCCTTGAGTGGGTGATGTGGTGAGGCGCGGTTATTTTATCATGATCGGGGAGATAGTGACACCTGTAAAAAAGCCCTCCTGACAAAGGCTGCCGAGGAGGGCTGGGGAATTGGAAAGGGGTGGTTTTAGAGCACAGTCGCCAGGAAATGGATGATGTCGCGCACGGAGAGAATGCCCAAGGGCAGGCCGTGTTCATCGACAACAGGCAGGTGGCGGAAGCCGTAGGTGGAGATGAGGTGCAAGGATTCGATCACTGGCGTATCAAGGCCCAGCGCCACGGGATCGACCGTCATGTACTCGGCAACCGTGCTGGCATGAGTGTCGACATCATGGCCCAGGATGCGATTGGTGACATCGTTTTCCGTGAGGATGCCGGACAGGTGACCGTCGGCACTGGTGACCAGCAGGCAGCCGATGTTGTGTTTTTGCATCAACTGCACGGCATGGTCCACGCGGGCGGAGTCGGCGACGAGGATGGGCGCATGGGGTTTGAGGGCGGCAATATCCATATCGCCCAGGCGTTCTTCCAGTTCGCTTTCGTTCAAATCATTGAGCAAATCGTCCATGTAGGCTTCGTCGAGATTGGACGGCAGCCGGCTATGCACGGTCATTTGCGATGCGGGCCGGTCACCATCATGGGGCTGGATCTGCCATGTGTCGGCGGCATGGAAGAGCTTGGCCAGAGTTCCTTCGCCCTTTTGCATTTTCGCTTCCTGCACCTGCGCCCAGGCGGCCTGCTCGTAAGAGGGACATTGCACGTCCAGGATGATACCAATGGGCATGGGGTAGGTGAGGCGGCTGAGCATCCAGGCCTGGGTGACGGAGGATGTGTCGTGGACAACCAGATCATCTTCGCTGTATTGATCTCCGAGCTCGACCACCTCGAGTCCACTTTTGCCCCAGAGGATACCTTTGTCGTCGTTCTGCCCAAAGATCATGGGTTTGCCGTTTTCGAGGAAGATGTCGTTGTCGGAGCGAAGTTGGCGGTCGCTGTAAGGTTGCCAGGCGCCATTGTTGAAGATGACGCAGTTCTGAAAGACTTCGACGAAAGAGATGCCTTTATGGCGGGCTGCTTTCAGGAAGGTGTCGCCCATGTGTTTGGTGATGATATCGACGGTGCGGGCGATGAAAGTTGCTTCGGAGGCCAGCGCCAGGGAGATGGGGTTGAGGGGTCGTTCCAGACTCCCCATCGGGGAAGATTTGGTGCGGATGCCCTGGGGCGAAGTGGGGGAGTACTGGCCTTTGGTGAGACCGTAGATGCGATTGTTGAAGAGGATGATGTTGAGATCGACGTTGCGGCGGCAGGTGTGGATGATGTGATTGCCACCAATCGACAGGGCGTCGCCATCTCCTGTGATCACCCAGACGCTGAGCTCGGGGTTGGCGATTTTCAGCCCTGTGGCCAGGGTGGGCGCACGGCCGTGGATGCTGTGGATGCCGTAGGTATCCATGTAGTAGGGGAAGCGGCTGGAGCATCCGATGCCGGAGATGAAGACGATGTTTTCTTTGGGGATACCCAGGTCGGGCAAGACTTTTTGCACCTGAGAGATGATGGCGTAATCGCCACAGCCCGGGCACCAGCGGATGGTCTGATCGGAAACAAAATCTCTGCGGGAAAGATGTAGGGGTTCTAACGTGCTCATGATGCTGCTCCTGCCAGAATCTCGTCGATCTTGTGGCTGATTTCGCTGATTTTGAAGGGGCGACCTTTGACTTTGTGCAGAGTGGCGAGGTCGCGCAGGTAACGTCCGCGCAAGAGGAGGCTGAGTTGCCCCATGTTCATTTCGGCTACAAGGATATGGCGATAGCGTTGCAAAAGAAAGCCCAGGTTACGCGGGAAGGGGTTGATATAACGCAGGTGCGCCTGGGCCACTGATTGCCCTTTGGTCTGAGCCCGGGCCACGGCGGCGTGAATAGCACCGTAGGTGCTGCCCCAGCCGATGACAAGTAGCTCGCCCTGCTTGGGGCCAAAGACGGTTTGTTCGGGGATGACGTCGGCCAGACGGGCGACTTTGGCGGCCCGATCGTCGGTCATGCGCTGATGATCTTCGGGGGCGTAGGAGACATTGCCTTTCTCTGGCGATTTTTCCAGCCCACCCATGCGGTGTTCGAGGCCCGGCGTGCCGGGGAGTGCCCACGGGCGCCCCAGGGTGATGGGATCGCGTTTGTAAGGCAGAAAGCTGCCGTCGTCACTGTTGGCTGCCGTAGGATGTTCGATGATGATGGGGGGGATGCTGTCGGGATCGGGGATGCGCCAGGGCTCGGCGCTGTTGCCAAGATAGCCATCGCTGAGGATCATCACCGGGCTCATGGCCCGTACGGCCAGGCGGTAAGCCTCGATCGCAATTTCGAAGCCGTCGGCCGGGGTGGCGGGAGCCAGGATGGGAATGGGGCTTTCGCCGTTGCGGCCAAACATGGCCTGTAACAGGTCGGATTGCTCGACCTTGGTGGGCAGGCCCGTGCTGGGGCCGCCGCGCTGTACATTGACGATCACCAGCGGAAGTTCCAACATCACGGCCAGGTTGAGCGCTTCACTTTTGAGAGCCAGGCCCGGCCCGCTGGTGCCGGTCACGGCCATAACGCCGCCAAAGGCAGCTCCCACCGTGGCACCCATCGCCGCGATTTCGTCTTCGGCCTGGAAGGTGATGACATTGTAGTTGCGGAGAGGCGCCAGGGTGTGCAGGATATCGCTGGCCGGGGTGATGGGATAGGCGCCGTAAAAGAGGAGTTTGTCGGCTTTTTGGGCCGCCGTGACCAGGCCCAGGGCGATGGCTTCGTTCCCGCTCACCTTGCGATAGGTGCCAGGTGGCAGGGAGGCGGCGCGAATGCGATACCGTGTCTGGAAGGCGCGGGTGGTGTCGCCATAAAAATAGCCAGCTTGCAGCGCCAGGATGTTGGCTTCGGCGACTTCGGGGCGCTTGGCGAATTTGGTTTTGATCCAGGCAAGCGTGTTTTCCAGGGGTCGATCGTAGAGCCAGTAGACAAGGCCGAGCGCAAAGAAGTTTTGACTGCGATCGACACCCTTGGAGCTGAGGCTTTCCACCTCTTTGACGGCTGTGCGGTTGAGGCTGGTGATGGGCATCTTGTAGACGGTGTATTTGTCCAGTGAGCCATCTTTCAGCGGGTTTGAGGCATAGCCGGCTTTCTTGAGGTTACTCTTGCTAAAAGCGTCGGTGTTGACGATGATGGTGGCGGCGACATCGAGATCGGGCAGGCTGACTTTGAGGGCGGCGGGGTTCATGGCGATGAGTACATGCGGCGCATCGCCGGGCGTCCAGATATCATGTTCCGAGAGCTGGACCTGAAAACCGCTGACCCCTGCCAGGGTGCCGGCCGGCGCCCGGATTTCGGCGGGATAGTCGGGAAGAGTGCTGATGTCGTTGCCGACAATGGCAGCCGTGTTGGTAAACTGGGTGCCGGTAAGCTGCATGCCATCGCCCGAATCGCCGGCAAAACGAATGACGACAGAATCCAGTTCCTGGATTTTGATTTTGGGTGCAGTCATGAAGGTACTCCTGATGCCAGGCTGTCATAGCGCTGGCTAGTTATGTATGCTGTTAGGCGCCGTGACGATGGGCGGCTGTACGAGAGGCATCGGAAGGGCGATTGTAGATTTCGGTAGGGAAATAATCGGCCAGAAAACGGATGAAGGCGTGATGCGTGAAGTTCCCTTCGATCTCTCCGGAGTGTGAGACGACGGGCAGATTGCGCACATGATGGTCGTTCATTATCTTCAGGGCCGTGGCGATGCTGTAGTCGGAACGCGCAACCTGGGGATTGGGCGTCATCACGGTTGTGATGGCCTGCTCCCAAACGCCGGTTTTATTTGCCACTTTTTGCAATACATCCCGATCGGTAAAAATACCCATGAGTTTGCCATCTTGGGTGACAAAGGCGCAGTTGCTGTTTGTTTCCTGCATTTTTTGCACAGCATCTTTGACAAGATCATGGGTCGAAACAAGGCAATAGTGTGTGAGATCAAGCTCTCGAAGGGGTTGTTTATGTAGTTTTTCGAATACTGTCATAGGATATTCCTCGCGAGAAGTGTGATATATGGTGAGACATCTCGCTTTGGGGTGAGGGTATTTTACATCTCAGCAGGGCTGATCCGAAAAACAGCAGGGCAAAGATCAGAACCGTGGCCAAAGCTCGGGCTTTAGTCTTTGGGCCGTGGGGGCGGCGGGCTGTGGGAAGGACGTTGTAGGATGACTGTGGGGGGAAGTTCAGGCCGGGAGGCCGGAGGCGGCTCTTCAGAGGGTGGGGGCGAGGGATGTGGTGATGGGGAAGACTGCGACGGGAGGGCGGGAGCCGGTAGTAGGTGAGGATAAGGATACTGCCCCAATAAACGAGCATGGACGTATTCTCCCCACGTGCGCAGGGTGGCAAGGATGGGAGCAGCCACGAAGGCGCCCAGCACGCCGAAATGAAACGAAAAAATCAACACGCCCGCCAAGACAAACACCGGATGCACGCCCACGCTGCCACCCAAAATACGCGGAACCAGAATGTAGTTTTCCAGTTGTTGGATCAATGTGTACAGAGCGACAACTGCGATCATGACGGTGAGATAGGGGACATCGGGATGGGAGATTGAGCCCGCCAGCAGGGCGATGACCATGGCAGGCAACAGGGCCAGAATGGGACCTATATTGGGCAATATCTCCAGGATACCGGCGATCAGACCCAGGGCCAGGGCGCCGGGCAGGCCAATGATGCGTAATCCCACCCACACACTCAACCCCACCACCGTACTGAGCAACAACTGCCCGCGAAAGAAAGCGTGCCACACATGCCCGGTGCGGTGCCAGAGTTCGCGCCATTCGGGTTGATAGGGGACCGGCGCTAACTGGATAATGGCATCGAAAAAGGATGGCAGATCTTTACTGAGATAGAGGGTGAAGATCAGCAGCATCATCAGGCTGAGGATCAAGGCCAGGGTGAGGGCAAATAGCGATGTGGCCAGATTGGTGGCGAAGCCCAAAACGCTGCCGGCGCTGCGTGCGGTTTCGTTGAGGACGTTGATCCATTCGGATGGAGATGGCAGCCAGGCCAAGAGATCGACATAGCGCAGACCTGTGATGATCTGATTGTAGAGGGGCGTCAGATCGATGTGTACGCCCCAGAAATCGATGCCGGGCCATGTTTGGGGCAATTGCTGCAACCATAGGCTCAAGCTGCTTATCCATGCGGTGAGATCAAACGATACGGGTTGCAGATCAACCAGCAGGGATGGAATCAGCACCAAAATGATCAGCAGCACCAGGGTAAGCGTGACCAGCACCACGATGATGGTCGCCACCGTCCGCGGTAATTTGAGACGCGTCAATCCGTCAATGAGCGGCTGTAATAGATAGGCTATAATCGAGGACAGGACCAGCAACCACCAAAAAGGACGCGCCAGCCACATCAGCCATAAACTGGCCATGAGCGTGAGCACCAGGACCACGAGTCGGACGGTGGGCGACCATGGCTGATCTTCAATTGCAGCCGGAGGAGGTGTGGGATGGGGATTCACAGCAGTGTTATCGGCATAGGGCGGAGGGCATGAGTCAGCAAGGCTGTTAAAATTCTGCTCATTTTAGTATACACTATGCTGGTGAGACCCTCCATATGTGGGGAGGAGATTGTATCATTCCCTTATGCGACGCATTTGCCGAAGTACGTTAGGCGCTTAGGCAGCAACAGCGACAGACTTTTGTCGGTGCCACGGCGTAAGTGCCTAACGATGGCAATGGCAGCCGGCACCAGCCCGAAAACACCATAAAAAAAGGGCGACCATACGGCCGCCCTTTTGTAGCGAAGGTGGCGCCTTTACTTGGCAAATTCCACAGCCCGTGTCTCGCGAATGACCGTGACTTTGATCTGTCCCGGATATTGCAGGCTGTCTTCGACTTTGTGGGCAATGTTGCGGGCCAGTTCGATGATGGACATATCGTCGAGCTGATCGGGGCGAACAATGATGCGGACTTCGCGGCCGGCCTGGATGGCAAAGGCTTCCTGAACGCCCTTAAAGCCGTTGGCGATTTCTTCCAGGGCGCTGAGGCGTTTGATGTAGTTTTCCAGGGATTCGCGACGGGCGCCGGGACGGGCGCCGGAGATGGCGTCGGCAGCACCCACGATGATGGCTTCGAGGGATTGGGGTTCGGCCTCGCCATGGTGTGCGGCAATGATATTGGCGACTTTTTCGGGGACGCCGTAGCGGCGGGCAATTTCGGCGCCGACGCTGGCATGAGGGCCTTCGACTTCATGGCTGACGGCCTTGCCGAGGTCGTGCAAGAGGCCCCCCATCTTGGCGGCACGCACGTCGCCGTGCAGCTCGGTGGCCAGCAATCCGGCCAGATGGCTGGTCTCGATGGCATGATAGTACTGGTTCTGGCCGTAGCTGGTGCGGAATTTAAGGCGCCCCACCAGTTTCAGAATCTCAGGATGCAGTCCCTGGAAGCCGGTCTGGAAAGCGGCCTCGTCCCCGGCTTCCCGTATGGCTCGATCGACTTCTTCCTGCGCTTTTTCGACTTCTTTTTCGATGCGGGCGGGATGGATGCGACCGTCCTGCACGAGTTTAGAGAGGGCAATACGGGCGACTTCGCGGCGCACAGGGTCGTGGCTGGAGATAATGATGGCTTCGGGCGTGTCATCGACCACGAGATCGACGCCGGTGGCGCTTTCGATGGCACGGATGTTGCGCCCCTGACGGCCAATAATGCGACCTTTCATGTCATCGGCGGGCAGGGGGATGGAGGCGACGGTGCTTTCGGCGACGATGTCGGATGCCAGCCGTTCGATCGACAGGGTGACAAGCTCGCGGGCACGCTGATCAGCCGTCTCGGCGAGTTCGGCCTCGATTTGGCGCACGACCCGGGCCATTTCGGTGCGCTCTGTCTGCTCGACGCGCCTGAGCATCTCACTCTTGGCTTCTTCGCGAGTCATGCTGCTGATGCGTTCCAGTGTGGCTTCGTACTCGGATTCGGCTTTTTGCAGCTCGGCAAAGCGTTTGTCGATGGAGCTCTGGCGTTGGTTAATGCGATGTTCGCGATTTTCGAGATTTTCGCTGCGTTCCTCCAGTTGGTCCAGGCGTCTTTGTGTCCGTTCTTCCAGCCGGCTCAACTCGCGGCGGCGGCGATTCATCTCGGCTTCGGCTTCGTTACGAATCACCAGGGCCTTGTCTTTGGCCTCGATTTCGATCTCGCGGGCGCTGTCTTTGGCTTCAGTGATGATGACTGCAACCTGCTGTTGGGCATTGGTTACGGCGCGGGCATCGGCACGGGTCTTGAGATAGAAACCCAGTCTAACGCCAAGGGCCAGAGCGATGAGGGCCAGAGCGATGAGAAGGATTATTTCCATGGGATATTGTCCTTTGGTGAAGTGGAAAACTTTATCATAAAATGGGAATTAGTCGTAAGAGGGGGAGCTGCTTTCGTGAATGCCTGACCAGGCTTGCTCACAGGCCTCGCCAGAGCTGCTGTACGAAAAGCCGCGACGTTGCAGGAAGGCCAGCATCTTGCGTCGAAAATTTTCTCTATCGAGATGAGCCCAACGCGAAACGCGTTGTTGGGTGGCGGCCACAGCCAGGGTTTGTTCATCCAGATGCGTGAGGGCATGGGTGATCAGATCGGGGGCAATGCCTTTCTGCCGCAATTCGGCAGCCAGCAAACGCCGGCCGCTGGGATGAAACTGATTGCGGTTTTGCAGCCACCATTGCACAAACTCGGCATCATCCACATAACCTTGTTCCTGCAGTCGCTGTAGCACCCGTTGGCAGGTCGGGTCATCAAAGGCGGCTTTCCGCAACCGGGTGCGAATTTCGTGCTCGGAGCGTGGACGTGTGCCTAAAAGGCGCAGGGCCCGATCTCTGGCTTTGGCATCTTCTCCCACACGTTGCAGTTGTGCCATCTCATCCTCGTCAAGCTGCTGGCCGATGTGCAGGCGGGCCGCCTCCAGATCGGGCAGGGCAAAAGCATAGGCGTCATCCAGGTAAACATTGACGCGCTGCCGGTTACGCTTTTGATAAACAAGACGAGTTATGATGCCTGCCATGTGGGTGGGAAAAATCTGCTTGGGTCGCCAGACGATCGCCAGACCGGTGCGTGAGGAACGCAGCGGACGCACAATCGCTCAGGGTGAAGACCTGCCTCACGGCTCAAGTCAGTCGTTGGCGACGACTTGCCACCGTATCGGCAAACCTTTCAGGGCGCGGATTTGATTCTCGATGATATCGAGAAGTTTAAGATTGGCGCGCAGATATTTTTTGACGTTTTCACGTCCCTGGCCCAGACGAGTCCCCTCGTATGCATAAAAGGACCCCCGTTTATCGATGATGTCGTTGTCAACTTCCAGGTCCAGCACTTCTCCGGCACGAGAAATGCCTTCATTGAACATGATGTCAAACTCAGCGGTGCGGAAAGGTGGTGCGACTTTATTTTTCTTGACAGTGACCCGTACGCAATTGCCAATGGCCTCAGAGCCAGATTTCAGGCTCTGGTTGCGACGGATATCCAGGCGCACCGAGGCATAGAATTTGAGCGCCAAACCACCGTTGGTGGTTTCAGGGCAGCCAAACATCATGCCTATTTTATGCCGCAACTGGTTGGTAAAGATGACAATGGTATTGGTTCGCTTGATAGCGCCGCTGAGCTTACGCAGAGCCTGACTCATCGTGGAGTCGAGGACTTGTTTGCGACCGTCTGATGCCATAAAAAATACCTGCATGCTTATTGTACATGAAGACTCATTAAAGTATACCCCAAACCAGGCCGAACCTGCAAGGGTGCGTTTCAATTGGGGTGCGTCCCATGTTTTTGGTGGCGTGTGTTGGTCGCATCATGGATGTGGCCAACACACGAAAAAAGGAAGCGCTCGGCGCATCCGTGATGCGCCGCAGCGTCCCCTCCAACCTTACGCCCAATTTCCTGGGACGCACCCTTGCCTCAAAAGCGAATTGACAAAGAAAAATATCGGTGTCATAATATAAACATAGAATCCACTTCTACAATCAGGTGTACAGCGATCGATAACGAGATTGAGTTTCGTTGGCGAAGAAGTCAACCAATCGCCACTCCCATCGCCCCACAGCTCCCGGGCTTTTTAGCTAACCCAAGCGCTATGTCATTCCGACATGGCGTTTTGTTGTTTTAGCCGTTTCTTCCCACCCCGACCTTCATATGCGAAGGTCTCCCATCGCCAAAGGAGGCAAGCCATGACTACCTTAGGAGGATTTGTAGACCGCGTTGCTCGAATCGACCTGAATTCAGGCAGCGTGAGCTACGAGAGCATCAACGAAGAAGACGCCCACAAGTATTTGGGAGGACGTGGTTTAGGCGTCAAGTATGTCTTTGATAATGGTCACGACGTGGACCCCCTGTCGCCGGACAACCTGCTGGCTATCATGACCGGGCCGTTGTCGGGCACCGAAGTCAAGATGAGCGGCCGGCTGTGTGCGGTCACCAAAAGCCCACTCACGGGCACTGTCACCGATAGCCATATGGGCGGTTGGACAGCGGCTTACATGAAATGGGCTGGCTTCGACGCCCTACTGATCAAGGGCAAGGCCGATCATCCGGTGTACCTGCTCTGCGAAAACGGTGAAGTCAGCATCCACGATGCCGGTGATTTGTGGGGCAAGACCACGCACGAAGTCCATAAAACCTTGCTGGAAAAACATCCCGGCCGCTATGTCGACGTGATGGCCGTAGGCCCTGCTGCCGAAAATGGCGTGCGCTTTGCCGGCTGGATCAACAAAGATGATCGAGCTTGTGGTCGCGGTGGCACCGGTCTCGTTGGTGCCAGCAAAAACCTAAAGGCCATTGTTTTTATTGGCGATAAAAGCAAGCAGCCCAAGCCTGCCGACCGCGATGCTTTCAAGGAAGCAGACAAAGTCACCCTGGCCGCTATCATGGATGAAGCCAACATCACTTCCCCGCGCAAGGGCGGCCTCAGCGTCTATGGCACCAACGTGCTCATGAACATCACTGGCAGCATCGGGGCTTTGCCCGCTTACAACAGCCAGAAAACCTCCTTTATCAGTGATACCGGTGACGATTTGTACGGGCATATCTCCGGCGAAAGTGTGCGCGAAGAGATCCTCGTTGGGGATCCTACCTGCCACGCCTGCCCTGTGGCCTGCAAGATCGAAGTCGAAGTCACGGAGGGCCCCTTCAAGGTGCACATGGAAAGCGTCGAATATGAATCGGCTTGGGCACTGGGTGCCAACTGCGGTGTTGATGACAAGGGCGCCATCGCCTACATGATTGATCAATGCAATCGCTACGGCATGGATCCCATCGAGATTGGTAACGTGCTGAGTGTGCTGATGGAAGCCACAGAAAAGGGCTATGGCCAATTGAACGGCAACGGTCTGGCTTGGGGCGATAGGCACGGCATGGTAGCCATCATCGAGCGCATAGTCCAGGCCAAGGACGAATTCGCCAGAAACCTGGGACTGGGCGCCGCCGGTGCGGCACAGGCCTTTGGGCATCCCGAGATCGCCATGAGCGTGAAAGGCCAGGCGATTCCTGCCTACGATCCGCGCGGGATCAAGGGGATGGGCATTGGCTATGCCACCAGCAACCGCGGGGCCTGCCACCTGCGCGCCTACACCCCTGCCGCCGAGCTGGGCGTGATGCCCTTCGGTTCGCTCAAGGTCGATCCGCTGGCATGGAAAGGCAAAGGCGACCTCGTCAAAGCCTTCCAGGACTTCCACGCCGTCTCCGATAGCTTCGATATCTGCAAATTCAGCGCCTTTGCTGAAGGTATCGACGAATACGTGAGCCAGTACAACACCATCACCGGCCAAAACAAGAGCGCCGAAGAACTGCTGCAGGCCGGTGAACGAGTCTACAATCTGGAACGCTATTACAACAACCTGAATGGCTTCGGCGAAGGCAGCGACTACCTGCCCAAGCGTTTCCTGGAAGAGCCCAGCACCATGCCTGGCTCCGAAGGCCAGGTCTGCGAGCTTGACGACATGCTGGCAGAATACTATGCCGCTCGCGGTTGGGAAAATGGCGTCGTGCCCGAAGACAAGCTGAAGGAACTCGGCATTCTCTAACAACCCCTGACAATTCCCCCATACAGACGCCGCTTATGCCCAGGCGGCGTCTGTTGTGTACAGAGCCGTGGAT
The DNA here is from genome assembly GCA_013152585.1 of Chloroflexota bacterium. Classification (GTDB taxonomy): domain Bacteria; phylum Chloroflexota; class Anaerolineae; order J102; family J102; genus JAADGC01. Next base: position 13,666 of record JAADGC010000130.1, on the reverse strand, counting down.
GCAAAGGGGCGGAGATTTCTGTCAGGGAAAAGGGGATGGGCGGGAGAGAGGAATGGCTGAGCTACCAACGCTGATCAGGCAAAGCTGTATCCCTGTGATCGCTCAGCCGCCACCCCGCATCAACCACAGACTCAGCTTCTTCATCATGGCTTCCAGTGTCTCCTCGTCCCCAAACAAATCCAGTTGCACGACCCCAATTCTCAACGAGCCCAAGCCTACGGGTTGCCCGCGCTCGAGTCGAGCCACCCAGCCATCTCCCACCACATGGCGATGTTCCTCCACTACCTGTCCGCCCAACTTCACCAGGTATCGCTGCACCTGCCAGGGGCTCATACTCCGCGCCTCAATATGCACGGTAGGCTGGCCATCCACAGTGTCAATCTGCCAGGGGATCACGCGCCGCCTCCCACGGGGGGGAAGATGCGGATGTCGGCCTCTGCGGGAATGATCGTCTCCAGTCCTTCCAAATACCGCACATCGCGGCCATTCAAAAACAGATGAATCTGCGCCACCAACGCCCCATTGTCATCCAGCAACTCAGGTTTCAGTTGCGGCCAACGCCTAACGATCTCGTGTAACAGATCAATGATACGATCTCCGGGCCGGGTCTCTAACTCCAGTACCTCGGCATCGACTAAAGCACGTAACGTCGCATAAATTTTGACTTTCATAAAGAGTTTCCTATCAGCGATAAGAGGGGTTTCGCGATTATCTTAGCCCAAATTGGATTGATATGCCGTAAGGTTACACACCAGGCGGGTAAAAAGCAACTCGTCAGCAGTCGTCCGCTCCGGCGACCCATATTGATCTCTTTCCCCACCCGCCAGCACGGACACCGCCGTTTCCTGGCCCCAAGGCTCACTTCCCAAAAGAGGACGTCCCCCCCCTGTGCTGCGGCCAACACACGAAAAAAGGAAGCGCTCGGCGCATCACGGATGCGCCGCAGCGCCACCTCCAACCTTACGCCCAAATTCCTGGGACACCCCCCCTGTGCATTTTTGATTTGACAACCCTGCCTCCCAATGCTATAATCGCCCTTGCGCTTGAACATTAACAACAACGTTTTTTATACAAGTCAGATAAAATGGAGCGCCGCCGCTGCTGATCATCTCGATGAGCAGAGGAACTTCCCGACTCCCAGCTTCGAAATTCGAGGCAAGGTTGCCTCATGAAACAGCAAGTGAGGGCATGGCGCCAGAAATGGCCCATGACTACAACCGCAACAGAAAGTAGACCCGCCACCACGGTGGTAAGGGCTGAAAGGGTGGGGTAAGAGCCCACCAGCGGCGTGTAGCAATACAGCCGGCTAGGCGAGCGTGCAACTGGGAGCAAGGCGAGTGGGCCGGGCTATTTAGTTCGGTCTCGTCGCAGTGAACGTCGGTGATGCCGGGTAACACCCGCCAAGCCAGACTTCACCACGCTGCACAGCAGTGTGAGACAGATGGCGGTTCAAACAGAATCGGGAGTACTCCCATTTTTTCGCTTGTTCTGTTGGATGCCGACACCTTGCCGACGTGGCGGAATTGGCAGACGCGACAGACTTAGGATCTGTTGACCGCAAGGTCGTGGAGGTTCGAGTCCTCTCGTCGGCATCACAGCATGCATGCCCGACAAGGGCCCGTGGCCTAGTGGGAAGGCGCCTCCTTTGCACGGAGGAGATCGTCGGTTCGAATCCGACCGGGTCCACCTCTGTGAGCGGCATCAGGTTCAAGTGCAACAGTATTTGCGGGCGTAGTTCAGTGGTAGAACGTCTCCTTGCCAAGGAGAAGGTCGTGAGTTCGAATCTCATCGCCCGCTTTCAGAAGGCCGGGGCTACACCGGCCCTCTTTCACTTTCATACTGGACCCTGGCGTTTTTTGGTTTTGCCACGAAATTCGCGAAAAAAGAAGGTAAAAGCCTTTCATAATTCGTCTCATTCATGCAATTTGTGGCCGAAGATGCGTCTATAAGTGACGGATTCCGTTTTCGCCAGACCCCAGTTTCATATTCATATGCCGAGGTAGCTCAGTTGGTAGAGCACGCGACTGAAAATTGCGGAGTCGACAGTTCAAGTCTGTCCCTCGGCACCTGTCTGATTTAGTTCCAAAGGGAGATCATCACCGTAGATGATCTCCCTTTCTTTTTTGTGCACCGGGCGGATTCGCAATCCGCCGAGGTTGAACCCAAAGCCCCCTTTTTGAAGCCTCCCCAAATAGAATTTGACATCATCCCGTCGCTGTGCTATGCTCCGCCGCAATCATTACCCTGTCCCGCAGCCAAATACCATGACCGGCATCTGTTCTCATTCGCACGCTCACTGTAGCACAACCAGTTCCCTGGTTGCGAGAACGAACCCGCGCATGGCATTTATCCGCTGCGGGTTTTCTTTTGCCTTTTATTATACCTTTTTCGGCTTTAGCAAGTCGCTCGCCGCTGACAGGGTTAGATGATGTAGGCCCATTGTTTACCAACATCCCCTTTCAGCGTGGAGCGACCCGCCCACGCTTTTTTGTTGCCTGCGGGCAGCAAGTTCCGGATGGGGGATGCCGGTTTATCAGCGTGGGGGGCAGCTCCCGCTTCACACACGGAGCGTGTTCTCATGTTGCAAGCCGGACTCTGGTACTCTGCACCCGTCACCAATTCCATTTGGGCGATGAGCCCGCCCCCTCAGGAGGTCCCCGTGATGGTCTGTCGCGGCGTCCGTGGCGCCACAACTATCGCAAGCAACTCGCGTAGCGAAATTCTGCGCGCAACCCGTCGTCTGCTGGCCCTCATCATTCGCCTCAACGGCATTCAGCCGGACGAGGTCGCCAGCGCCATCTTCACCACCACCCGCGATCTCAACGCCGAATTTCCGGCCCTGGCGGCGCGGCAACTGGGCTGGCTCGATGCTGCCCTCCTTTGCGGGCATGAAATGGACGTGCCCCACAGCCTGCCCCACTGTATCCGCATCCTTGTGCATTGGAACACCAGCAAATCCATCCACGACATCCACCATGTTTATCTGGGCGAGGCCGTAAAACTGCGCCCCGACAAGGCCGAATTGCCCTCCATCGACGAAGCCGAACTGACGGCCTGGATCGATGCCCAATTACTGGCCTGGCAAAACGGCAGGAGCCGAGCATGAGTACCTCGCCCGCTATCGTCGCATTCCAGGGCGAACACGGCGCCTTCAGTGAAGAAGCCATCCACCAGCACTTCGGTTCCGAATTCGATACGCTGCCCTGCCATGCCTTCGCCGACATCTTCGCGGCAGTGGAAGCAGGCCGGGCAATGTATGGGGCTGTGCCCGTAGAAAACTCGATCGCCGGTTCCATCAACAAGGCCTACGATTTACTACTTGAGCACGATCTACGCATCTGGGGCGAGATTCTGTTGCGCGTGCGTCACAACCTGTTGGCCGCCCCTGGGACTTCTCTCGAAGATATCACGGCGGTGCGCTCCCACCCGCAGGCTCTGGCCCAATGCGAGCACACCCTCAACCGTCATGGCTGGCAGGCCATCCCCTGGTATGATACCGCCGGCAGCGCTAAAGAGCTGGCAGCCCAGCCTGCCACCGGCGTGGCTGTCATCGCCAGCCGTCTGGCAGCCCAAAAATATAAGCTCGACATCCTGGCGCCCGGTATCGAAGACCTTGACTTCAATTACACCCGCTTCTTCGTGATCGGCCAGGGAGATCCTCCCCACGCCCAACCGGCCAAAACCTCCCTCATCTTTGCCCTTCCCCATTCTCCGGGCTCCCTGGTGGCGTGCCTCGATGCCTTTGCCTCGCGCGGCATCAACCTCACCAAACTCGAAAGCCGACCCCGGCGCAATCGCCCCTGGCATTACGTCTTCTATCTCGACTTCGAGGGGCACTGGCAGGATGCACCCTGTCGCGAGGCGCTGGTAGACCTGCTCTCGCGAGCCGCATTTGTGAAGCTGTTGGGCTCCTATCCCGCAGCACCCATCCCCACCGACCACGAAACCGCCCAGGCAGAATTGTTGCAGATTTAGATACCGGAGCCAAACGGTCGGCGATAGAGAAGATCACGACGACTATGACTCTTTTCCGGAACCCGGTCAACCAGGTAACCGGTAGACCGGGGGCCCATAGCGTCAACCAGAACCCAGCCCCGACACTTACCTGTTCCCCAAGTTTTTCATTCTCAGACAGGTGACACCATGATCATCGTCATGAAAACCAACTCCACGGCAGCCGAAATCGGCGCCGTCATCGCCCGCGTCCAGGATATCGGCGCCAGCCCTCATCCCATTTACGGCGCCGAGCGCACCGTTGTGGCCGTCGTGGGCGAAACCCGGGCCTTCGATCCGACAGCATTTAAGCAAATGCCCGGCGTCGAAAGAATCACGTCCATCAGCGCTCCCTTCAAACTGGCCAGCCGCGAATCTCATCCCGACAACACCATCATCCAGCTCAATGACGTGCGCATCGGCGGCCCTGAGATCGTTATCATAGCCGGGCCCTGTTCGGTCGAGAGCCGCAGCCAGTTGCTCGAAACCGCCCACGCCGTCAAAGAAGCCGGCGCCCACATCCTGCGCGGAGGGGCTTTCAAACCCCGCTCCTCCCCCTATTCCTTCCAGGGCCTGGGATTAAAGGGACTGGAGATTTTGGCCGAAGCCCGCGAGATCTACGGCCTGCACATCGTCACCGAGGTCATGAATTCCCAGGCCGTGCCCATGGTGGCCGAATATGCCGACATTCTGCAAATTGGCGCCCGCAATATGCAAAATTATGGGCTGCTACATGCGGTGGGGCGCGTGCAGAGACCGGTTTTACTCAAACGTGGTATGATGAGCAGCATGGAAGAGCTGCTGATGTCGGCCGAATACATCCTGGCCGGGGGCAATTACAAGGTCATGCTATGCGAACGCGGTATCCGTAGTTTTGAAAAATATACCCGCAACACCTTCGATCTCAACGCCGTGCCCGTGCTCAAACAACTCAGCCACCTGCCCGTGATCGCTGATCCCAGCCACGCCACCGGGCGTTGGGATGTCGTGCCAGCCATGGCGCGGGCAGCCATCGCTGCTGGCGCCGACGGCCTCATGATTGAGGTGCACCCACACCCATCCCGGGCCCTTTCGGATGGTCCCCAATCCCTCAAACCCCAGGTATTTGCCGAGCTCATGCAGCAACTCAAACGCGTGGCCGCGGCAGTCGATCGTACACTGGAACTTCCCACGCCCGTCCTGCAGGGAGACGTACGATGATTATTATCATGAAACCCTCCGCCACTTCGGCGGAAGTCGACAGCGTTGTGCATCGCATCCGCGATCTCGGGCAAGATGTGCATCTTTCCGCCGGCGAAGCTCGCACCATTATCGGCATTTTAGGCGATACACAACGGCTCAACCGCAACAGTTTCGAAGTCATGGCCGGGGTCGAACAGGCCCTGCGTGTATCGCAGCCTTTTAAGGTGGCCAGCCGCGAATTCCAAGCTACCGACACCGTGATCGATGTGAGGGGTGTGAAGATCGGTGGGGAGCATTTTGTGGTTATGGCCGGGCCTTGTTCGGTCGAAAGCCGCAGCCAACTGCTCGAAACCGCCCATGCCGTCAAAGAAGCAGGGGCGCACATCCTGCGCGGGGGGGCGTTCAAACCCCGCTCCTCCCCCTACTCCTTCCAGGGATTGGGCGAGGAAGGGTTGGAGTATCTGGTCGAGGCTCGGGAACAGACCGGCCTGCCCATCATCACCGAGGTGCTGGGGGCCAATGAAGTGCCCCTGGTGGCGCAATATACCGACATCTTGCAGATAGGAGCCCGCAATATGCAAAACTATCGCTTATTGCAGGCCGTGGGTAAAGTCGACACCCCGGTTTTCCTCAAACGCGGCATGAGCAGCACCCTGCAGGACCTGTTGATGGCGGCCGAATATATCCTGGCCAGCGGTAATTACAATGTCATTCTCTGCGAGCGCGGCATCCGCACCTTCACCCGCTTTACGCGCAATACCTTTGATATTAACGCCATTCCTGCTCTCAAGCAGCTCACTCATCTCCCAGTGATTGCTGACCCCAGCCATGGCACCGGCAAATGGGATCTGGTGGCAGCCGTGGCCAAAGCCGGGCTGATCGCCGGCGCCGATGGCTTGATGATCGAAGTCCATCCCCATCCCGCCGAAGCCTGGTCCGATGGGGCGCAATCGCTCAAACCCCAGCGCTTTGCCGAGCTCATGTGCGATCTGCGGGCATTGGCGCCCCTCGCCCACCGCCTGCTGTAGTACCCGACCAACCACATTCCCACTTCCCACTTCGCAATTCTCTCTCATGATCTCACCTGTTACCGATACCCCCCTGGCTCCATTGCACATCGTCATCGTAGGGCTGGGCCTTATGGGCGCCTCGTTAGCCTACGACCTGAAAGGACATTGCCGCAAAGTGACCGGGGTCGTACGCCGACCCCAGGCCGCCGAACAAGCCCTGGCAGCGGGCTGCGTCGATGACGCCTCTCTGCATCTGACAGCGGCCGTGGCCACGGCAGATCTGGTGATCATGGCCACGCCTGTGCGCACCATTTTACGGCAAATCCCGCGGGTGGGGCAGGCCATGCAGCCGGGCGCTATTTTGCTGGATATGGGGAGCACCAAGCAGGCAATTTGTGGGGCCATGCACGTTTTGCCAGAGCATGTGCAGGTGATAGGAGGACACCCGATGTGTGGGAAAGAGCAGGCTGGCCTGGCCGCGGCCGAAGCCGGGTTGTATCGCGACTGCACCTTTGTGCTGTGCCCCCTCCCCCGCACCAGCGCATCCACACTCGAACTGGTTCATGTCCTCCTGGCCACCATCGGGGCCCGGCCATTGGTGCTGGAATCGGCTCGCCACGACAAACTGGTGGCCGCCATCAGCCATCTGCCCTATTTGGCTGCCTGTGCACTGGTGGCCCACACCCGAAATGTCGCCGCCACCGATCCCATTGTGTGGGATGTGGCGGCCAGCGGCTTTCGCGATAGCAGCCGCGTTGCTGCCTCCGACGTCAACATGCTGCTCGATATTCTGCTTACCAATCGACTGGCTGTTCTCTCGGCCCTGGCTGATTTTCAGGAGCATCTGGGGCAATGGCAGCAATGGTTGGCGCGGGGCGAAGAAGAAAAGCTGCGCACGGAGTTGGAAATCATCGCCGATGCCCGCCGGCAATGGCATGAGCGGCGCTAGAGGGCTTGAAGGGCAAAAGGAATAAGCGTTTCGGAACAATCCTCGACCGTATTGGCTGGGTCATACAGAATTTATCCGCGCCCACTATCTTGCCGGTCTCAGGCGCAGCCTCGCTAGCATCACTTTGTATGATGCCGATCATTGCCAAAACGCGGGGTTTGATTCATAATACATGAGTTTTCCACAAAGGAGTGGGCCCCGATATCGGGGTCTTTCTAGTGCGTATGACCAATTCAGATCCGCTGATAATTCAGTCAGCTTGACACATATTCAGGAGAAAGTATTATGTCTGAAAAATGGGTTTACCTGTTTGATGAAGTTGAACAAGCCGAACAGTATGTTGGTGGCAATTGGGACGGTGTTCGCGCCCTTTTGGGTGGTAAAGGCGCCAACCTGGCCGACATGACCCGCATCGGGGCGCCTGTGCCCCCTGGCTTTACCATTACCACCGAGGCCTGTAACGCCTATCTCGCCGCCGGCGAACAATTCCCCGCAGGCATGTGGGAGCAGGCACTGATAGCACTGAAAGACGTAGAAGAAAAAGCGGGTAAGAAATTGGGTGATCCTCAAAACCCGCTGCTGGTCTCGTGCCGCTCGGGCGCCAAATTCTCCATGCCGGGCATGATGGACACCGTCCTCAACATCGGTCTCAATCAGGAGACTGTGCAGGGGATGATTGCTCTCACCCAGGACCCGCGCTTCGTCTACGATTCCTATCGCCGCCTGATCCAAATGTTTGGCTCGGTGGTCATGAATGTGCCGGATGAGCTCTTCGAAGAAGTGCTCGCGGCATATCGTCAGAAACGCGGCGTCGATTCCGATGCCAATCTCACCGCCGAAGACTGGCAAGCCATCAGCAAAGAATTTAAGGCAATATTCAAAAAACATACCGGTCGCGATTTCCCCGAAGACGCCTACGAACAACTTCAGCTCGCTACCGAGGCTGTGTTCAAATCATGGAATGGGAAGCGCGCCATCGATTACCGCAATGCAGCGCATATCCCCCACGATCTCGGTACTGCCGTCAACATCGTTACCATGGTCTTTGGCAACATGGGCAGTGATAGTGCCACGGGCGTGGCCATGACCCGAGACGCCACCACCGGTGAACCCAAGATGGAAGGCGATTACCTGGACAATGCTCAGGGCGAAGATGTCGTGGCAGGCAGCCGCATCACCAAACGCATCGAGGCCATGCAGCAGGAGTTGCCTGAGGCTTATAACGAGCTGGTGCAGATCGCCGAACGTTTGGAAAAGCATTATCGCAATATGCAGGATATGGAGTTCACGGTCGAGCGGGGCAAGCTGTGGATGTTGCAGACCCGTGACGGTAAGCGTACGGCACAGGCCGCAGTGCGCATCGCTGTAGATATGGCCGAAGATGGCATGATCTCCCGTGAAGAGGCTATCCTGCGCGTTAGCCCCGATCAGGTCGATTTCTTCCTGCACCCGCAGTTCACTCGTGATTCCAAAGCACAGGCTGTGACCGAAGATCGTCTCGTAGCCAAGGGGCTCAACGTCTCGCCGGGGGCGGCAGTGGGCGTAGTGGCCTTCGACGCCGACCGCGCCGAGGCCTGGTCCAAGGAAGGCAAAGACGTGATTATGGTGCGCCCCGAGACCAAACCCGATGATGTGCATGGTATGTTGGCCGCCAATGGTATTCTCACCAGCCGCGGGGGTCGTACCAGCCATGCGGCCCTGGTGGCCCGTCAGTTTGGCAAGCCCGCCGTCGTGGGCGTGGCCGCCTTGCAGATCAACCTTAGCGCCCGCGCGGCTGAGGTGCAGGGTCATGTCATTCATGAGGGCGATTGGCTGTCTATCGACGGCACCACCGGCGAGGTCTTTATCGGACAGCTTCAGAGCGTAGTGCCCGACATTTCCGATCCCTGGTTGATGAAACTGCTCACCTGGGCCGATGAATTCCGTCGCCTGGGCGTGTGGGCCAATGCCGACTATCCCGAGGATGCACAACGAGCCCGCATATACGGCGCCGAGGGCATCGGCCTGTGCCGTACCGAGCACATGTTCTTCGAAACCGAACGCCTGCCCTTCGTGCAGAAGATGATCATGACCGATTCGGAGACAGAGCGAAATGAAGCCATCGCGGCTCTGCTACCCTATCAGCGCAGCGACTTCAAGGGCTTATTCGAGGCAATGGACGGCTGTCCGGTCATCATCCGCCTTATCGACCCACCCCTGCACGAATTCCTGCCTGGGCACGACACCCTGCTGCAACAACTGGCCGACTACAAACTGCAATTGAGCCAGGCGCCCAATATGACCGCTCTGAACGAATTGTTGCAGAAAATTCAGGAAGCAGAGGTCATCCTGGAACAGGTCGAGGCTATTCACGAGTCCAATCCCATGTTGGGCACCCGTGGCGTGCGTCTCGGCATCCTCATGCCCGAACTCACCAAGATGCAGGTGCGCGCTATCTTCGAGGCCGCTTGTGAGGTCAGCAAAGCCGGTGTCGATGTCTATCCCGAGGTCATGATTCCGCTGACATGCCATGTCAACGAGCTCAAAGTGCAGGGCGCAGCCCTGGAAAGCGAGGCCAAACAGGTGATGAGAGAGAAGGGCGTGGAGATTGACTACAAATTCGGCACCATGATCGAGATTCCGCGAGCCGCCCTGACCGCCGATGAAATCGCCGGCTATGTCCAGTTCTTCTCCTTTGGCACCAACGACCTTACCCAGACCACCTTCGGCATCAGCCGCGATGACGCTGAGAAAGGCTTCCTCATGGACTACATCCAGCAAGGCATCTTGCCCGATAATCCCTTTGCTACCCTGGACAAAAATGGCGTCGCCAAGCTCATGGGCATCGCCGTGGAACTCGGTCGCCAGACTCACCCGGGACTGGAAGTGGGTATTTGCGGTGAACACGGCGGCGATCCCAAATCGATTGAGATCTGCCATGGTCTGAATCTCAATTACGTCAGTTGTTCGCCTTTCCGCGTGCCCGTCGCCCGCCTGGCAGCCGCGCAGGCCGCCCTGCGCGACAAAACTGCCTGATTTGACTTTCTCCTCCTGCAAAGCGCAAGTGGGTCATACCGCTTGCGCTTTTTTGTTTGTCCCGGTTCCCCTAACCTGGCATGGCCAGAACCGAGAGGACATGCTCTGCGAGAGATTTCTTCTGCCAAGCCCCGTTCACGGGGCGCAGTTGTGGCGCCGGGAGACTTTATCCCCCGGCGGGGGCGGGCCGCAAGACCTCATCTTATTTAATTAGGCTCAGCCCAGGTAATTCGCAATCGCCTTTTTCAATTCCCAGGGCCGCAAGCCAAACGGGCCCACACCTCCGGCATAAATCACCCGGCCATCGCTGTCGATGAAGTAGAAGCGGGTGGGATGGGCGGCGTAGGCCTTGTTCACCGAGTCGTCTTCGTCGTCCACCAGCATGAGCATGTTGAGATTCAGCGCCAGCCGGCATTGCGAGGCCACATCATGGCGTTCGGTGGCATCGCGGGGGTCGTCCACGTCGTAGGCCGCGCGGGGAAAAAGTGTGCGTACGATTCGGCCCAGGACCCCTTCGCCCAGCCACCAGGCATCGCGGGCATGGGCTTCGCGAATGTAAATGTTGATGAACAGCACCTGATCTTGATACTGATCGACGATTTTCTGCAGGCTCCCGGCCGCAGTGGCAAACACCGTTCAGGTAAAACTACCGAAGATCAGCACGACGGGCTTTTGGCCGCGAAAATCGGACAAGCGCCACATGCGCTCGCTGCCCACCTCCGCTAATGCAAAGTCAGGGGCCATATCGTCGGCTTTGGGGGCCAGCGGATTGAATTTTTGTTGCCAGGCCTTTTCGCGGCCGCGATAGCTGAGCGTGCGTTGTAAAAATGTGAGCATAGGGTTCTCGTTCCGGAAGGAGTGTGGATAGTGATAGTTTGATGCCCTGGCGAGCGATTTTCGCACTTCGTGCGGTGAGAACGGCTCACGAAGTCAGCTTATGGCGTGTCTTTTTCCAGCAAGAAGGAGACGATCTTGGGATTAACGATCTCGGCCTGTTCCAGGTGGGGCAGATGCCCGGCCTCGGGCACAGGGAAAAATTCGGCATCCAGTACCTGCGTGATGCGCGTGTGCGTCTCGTAGGGCACGGTCTTATCTTCTTCGCCCCATATCAGCAGTACCGGCTTGTCGAGTTTATTCAGAGCCTGGAACAGGGGGAGCTTGTCTTCGTTGGCGAAGTTGAGCAGGGTCGAGAGCAGCGCCCGCCGGAACCCTTTGTATTGCAACTGAAAACGGTAGCGCTCGGGCCAGTCGGGGAAGAGCTCTGGTCGGTAGAAGTCGTCCAACTGCATTTTCGGCAGGGCCGGCTCCAGGTACACTGTCATGATATAGTCGCCGACGCCGGGAATGCCCAGCAAGGGGATGTTCATCTGCTCGAAGAAGGGATCGCTAATGACGACCCGGCGCACGAGTTGTGGATGGTGGTCGGTAAATCCGGCGACGATGGGGCCGGCCATGGATACGCCCACCAGATCGACGGGGCCGGCAATATCCAGCGCTTGCAGCAGGTCGAGTAGTTGCTGCTCGAAAAAGGCGTTGCTGTAGACGGCGTCGGGCCTGTCGGAATAGCCGCGGCCAAATAAATCGTAGCGCAAGACGCGAAAACCAGCCTCTTTGAGTGCCGCGAAGGTGGGGTCCCAGAGATAATAGGGCACGGTGCCGCCGTGGACGAGCACCACGGTTTGGCCGTCCTGGGGGCCGGTCAGCTCGTAATGCACCACGCCCATGGGGGTTTGCACAAAACTGCCGGGCGCCTGAGCGCGGACTTCATCCGTGATTTCGAGCTTTTCGGTATTCCGAACCACCGGCAGCACAGCGAAAATAATGACGAGGGCAAGTAAGACAAGCATTAGTTTCTTTTTCATGGTTACCTCGTAAAGAGAGCTGGCAGAGTATTTTTACGCCGAGGGGCGGAGGAATAGATTCGCAGGCTCAAGTGCTACGATTGCATCTGGGCAATACGGGCCTGCACATCAGCCGCAAAACGATCGATGTGTGCCTGCACGTAGCTGGCGATGTCCAGGCCGTCGTCTTCGATCAATGGCGTCAGGTCCATGGCAAAGACCATGCCCGTGCTTGCGTCGGTGGCATGGGAGGCATGATAGGTGGCATGGGCGCGGCGGCGGCCCATGGTGGCCAGATCATAGCGTTTGCCGCCGCTGATCTGGGAGTCGAACACGCCCACCAGCGCCTTTTGCAGGTTTTCGGCGGAAGAGACGTCAAAGGCGACTTTGTCGCTATCGACCAGCCAATCCAAATCCCGCCAGACTTCGCAACCGTACAGGTGTTGGGGCCGGGCGCCCGCGGGAAGACTGCGAAGTGCTGCGATCACCTTGAGGGCGACGGCCACGTGGTGCTCGTGCTTGTCGGCGAGATTGTGGGTGTAGACGATTTGCGGTCGGGCCAGGCTGAACAGGTGGGCCAGGTCAGCGACAGGTGCCTGGTTTCCGGCCGTTTTCACGGCGGCGCTGGGGTAGTCGAGAAACACCTGCGCCGCGTATTCGCCGATAATGGCAGCTTTTTTCTGCTCCTGGATGCGGATGTGGCGCATTTGTTCGTCACTGGTGTCGGCATAGATGCCGGTGCGGGGCGAGCCGCGGCCATCGGTGACGACTACGCCTGTGAACCAGTGATCGCTGCGGCCGAAGCAGCGGAGAATACCGTCGATGGCCATGATCTCCAGGTCATCCTGATGGGCGCCGATGCCCATGTGCGTGCTACGGGCGAGGGCGGCCTGGGGTTCGAGGCTATCGGGGACGAAGATGTGGGCGGTAGGGGAATGAAAACGCATGGGACACAGGCGAGTTGAATAGCCGCCGGGCAGAAAATGGCGTCGGTCTGCTTCCATGATAAATCTTTGGGGAATACGGGTCAAGCAAGGCGCCGGACAGAGTCGGGCATGGGTGCATCCCCCAAAAGTGGCAGGGTTGCTCTGGATATTCCCTGTGTGCAGTCCCCGCAGGGACTTGACATTCGTGGGGGGCGTCATTCAGACCTCCGGGAGGTGGCCGGGATATTTTTGCCTAAACAAAGCGTTTTTGGCCACCTCCCGGAGGGCACTGCGAGATCCCTTGAGATGCGGTTGAACAGATATTGTGTTCCCCTGAGTGTCACCCTGAACGGGTTGAGCCCGCAACGCACATGAACACGAAACGCCAGTGAAGGGTCTCGCTGCCCACGAGGGGCGAGATTCTTCGCTGGAATCGGCTTCGTGATGGCCGTTTCGGCGTCAAGGTGCTTGTCTCTCTGATGTGTGTTGGCTGAAAAACCCGTTCAGAATGACAGGCAGCGGCGATCAGGTTCGGGGCTAAAGGGCGTTCCGCCGTTTGCCTTCCTGCAAGGACAGCGCCTATCGCTGCAACAGGCCTCCACTGTCAACAAGATCGGTCGGCGGAGGCCGACCTCCGGCGCGAAGCGCCTAAAAAGCCCGATTTCAATCGGCGGGGCGGTTTTTCGGATTTCGTGGGGTCGTCATTCAGACCTCCGGGAGGTGGCCAAAAACGCTCTGTTGGGGCAAAAA
>JAADGC010000110.1 GCA_013152585.1 Chloroflexota bacterium | reverse complement strand
GCCACATCGCCCCCCTGCTGCCCGCACATTTTGAATAGCCCTCTCGCTGCGGCACCCTGTTGCATGAGCTAAGGTAGCGTCCAGGAATAACTTTCCTTTTTGGGGCTGACGCTGGCCGCGGGACCCCTTCACGGCACTCGAGGGCAGGCTCGGGCTCTTTGGACGCTTTGCGCCGGGAATCGGCCATCGCCGTCTGACCTTCGCCCCATGGAGAGTCGGCGAAGGCCGACTCCTGGCCGCAGGCCTGAAGAGCCTGACTTCAGTCAGCGAGTGTAAAACGAAAGGTCTTTGATGGACGTGCACTAAGACGGGCTTTGCCCGGAGCATGCCAGGCTCCCGGCGATATTTTTGGCCCGTCTGAATTATCCAAACCACCCGGCCAGACCGTATAATGGGCCATCCCAATTGCTCGTATACAAGTCGAGGAGCCACCATGACCGCATTCGATTTCGACGCCCTCATCAATCGCCGCCACACCGATAGCGTCAAGTGGCATCACCCTGATGACGTGCTGCCCATGTGGGTGGCCGACGTCGATTTTGCCGCCCCGCCGGCGGTGATCGAAGCCTTGCAGCAACGCCTGGCCCACGGCGTATTCGGCTATCATTTCGAGAGCCCCACCCTGCGTGAAACGGTCGTAGCCTGGGTAGCCGAACGCTACGGCTGGGAGATCGAACCCGAGTGGCTACTTTTCCCACCGGACGTCATGCGGGGGATGAATTGGGCAGCGCAGACAGTGGCCCGTCCGGGTGAAGCCCTGCTGCTGCAATCGCCCGTGTATCGCCCCTTATTTGATATGGTACGCAATGGTGATTTTGTATTGCAAGATGCCCCGATGGTAGCGGATGCCCAAGGGCGTTATAGCCTGGAAATGACGGCGCTGGCCGCGGCAGTCACGCCCGAAACCCGTGTCCTCCTGCTGTGCAACCCCCAAAATCCCACGGGACGGGTGTTCAGCCGTCGCCAGTTGCAGCACGTGGCCGAGTTTTGCCTGCGCCACGATCTGACGATCCTCTCGGATGAAATCCATGCCGATCTGGTGTACAGCGAAGCGCGGCATACCCCCATCGCTTCGCTGCATCCCGACATCGCACAGCGCACGATCACCTTCATTGCCCCCAGCAAGACCTTCAATCTCGCCGGGCTCAAGGCCGCGGTAGGGATCATCCCCAATGCCGAGCTGCGCCGACAGATGAAGCACAACCAGCGCGGGCTGATTGCCACAGTGAATGTATTGGGTATGGTGGCGATGGAGACCGCATATGCCCAAGGGGAGCCGTGGCTGGACGCGTTGCGGGCCTATCTGCAGGCAAATCGCGATACGGTGATGGATTTTGTGGCCGCGGGACAACTGCCCGGCGTGCGCATGACCCGCCCCGAAGGCACTTTTCTGGCCTGGCTCGATTTTAGAAACACGCGTTGGGCAGACGCACCTGCCAAACACATACAAGATGAAGCGAAAGTGGCATTGATGGAGGGAACGTGGTTTGGTGATGCCGGCCAGGGCTTTGTCCGCCTGAACTTTGGTTGCCCCCGCTCCTTGTTGCAGGACGGCTTGCAACGCATCCGCGCCGCTTTGACGGCTGCATAAGTCCCCGCTTTTTGCCAGGAATGAAAACATGCCCCTCCTTGGTGAACTCGCCGCGCTTGGCACGGCTGTCTGTTGGTCTTTTACTTCCACATTCTTTACTCTGGCTGGCCGTATGGTGGGATCGGCTGTGGTCAACCGCATCCGCCTGCTCCTCGCCATCCTCTTTCTCAGCCTCACGCACTGGCTGTTGTTGGGCACCTGGTTCCCGCAACAGGTGGCGCCCGAACGCTGGTTCTGGCTCAGTCTTTCGGGGGTAATTGGGCTCTCGATTGGCGACGCCCTGCTGTTTCAGGCATTTGTGCTGATCGGGCCGCGGCTTTCTATGTTGCTGATGAGCCTGGTGCCGGTGATCAGCACGCTGCTGGCCTGGCTGTTCCTGCACGAAATCCTGACCCCCTTGCAGTTGCTGGCGGTTTTCGTGACCGTGGTCGGGGTAGCATGGGTCATATTGGACCGTTCGCCGCAGGGTGGCCAGCAAACGCCGTCGCAACTCAATTGGACAGGGATCCTGTTTGGGCTGGGTGGAGCGCTGGGGCAAGCAATGGGGCTCATCGCCGCCAAAAAGGGGCTGAGTGGCGATTTCTCACCGCTATCGGGCACCCTGATCCGCATGGTGGCGGCCGCAGCGGCTTTGTGGCTGGTCACGATTGCCACCTCTAAAACTCGCACGACTTTCCGCCAGTTGGCCAGTACGCCCCAATCATTCATCCACATCCTGGGCGGCTCCTTTTTCGGTCCTTTTCTGGGTGTGACGCTGTCGCTGATGGCAGTGCAGGCCACGGCCGTGGGTATTGCCAGTACCATCATCGCTCTGCCACCCATTTTTTTGTTACCGGTGGGCTATTTTGTGTTTGGGGAACGTGTGAGCTGGCGGGCTGTTGGGGGCACGGTGATAGCGCTCGCTGGCGTGGCGATATTGCTCTTGTGGGGATGAGAACGACGTTTTGCGGGAGTATCGCTTTGCCAGGTGCGTCGCATCTGGCACAATAACACCACACTGCCAATTTCTGGGACGCCACTGCAAGTAGCAGCGGTCAGCCTCATTTCGGTGGGTTCATGCTATAATAACGCCGCATTGCTTTTGCACCATTAAGTTATCTCTGGAGCGTATCATGACCGCACAACACGGTTTTCAACTGATTCAAGAATTGGATATTCCCGAAATCAATACACATGCCCGCCGCTTTCGGCACATCAAAACCGGGGCCGAGCTGATTTCGATGGAAAACGATGACGAGAATAAATGCTTTGGCATCACCTTTCGCACGCCGCCTACCGACTCCACCGGTGTAGCTCATATCATCGAACACGCCGTGTTGGCGGGTTCACGTAAATATCAGGTCAAAGAACCCTTTGTGGAACTGATCAAAGGGTCACTAAAAACCTTTGTCAATGCCTTTACCTACCCCGACAAAACAGTTTATCCGGTTGCCAGCCAAAATCTACAGGATTTCTACAACCTGGTAGACGTTTATCTGGATGCCGTCTTCTATCCTTTATTACTGAAACATACTTTTGCTCAGGAAGGTTGGCACTATGAACTGGACGGCCCGGACCAGCCGCTGACTGTGAAAGGCGTCGTCTTCAATGAAATGAAGGGCGCTTACAGCGATCCTGATGATCTGCTCGGCGATTCCTCCCGCCGCTCCCTCTTCCCCGACACCACTTATGGCCTGGACTCCGGCGGCGATCCGCGGTGCATCCCTGATCTCAGCTACGAACAATTCCTGGCTTTTCATGGCGCCACCTATCACCCCTCCAACGCCCGCATCTGGTTTTATGGCGATGATCCGGCCGCAGAACGCTTGCAGTTGCTGGATCGGTGGTTGCGGGATTTCGATCACTTGCAGATTGATTCGCATGTCGAGCTGCAACAACGATTCTCACAGCCACGGTCGCTCACCCTGCCCTACGCGGCCGGCGACGAGGCCAAGGCGTATGTGACCGTCAACTGGATGCTGGATGAGACCACGCACGACGCCGAGACCAATCTGGCGCTGGGTATTTTGGGCTACAGTCTCATCGGCACCTCGGCTGCCCCCCTGCGCAAAGCCCTGATCGATTCGGGGCTGGGCGAAGACCTGGCCGGCTTTGGCATGGAAGGCGATCTGCGGCAAACCGCCTTCTCCGCCGGCCTCAAAGGAATCCAGGCCGAAAATGCCCCCCAAGTGGAACACCTGATCCTCGATACCTTGCAAAAACTGGCCGCTGAAGGCATTGACAAACGCACGGTGGCAGCTTCGCTGAATACGGTCGAATTCCGTCTGCGTGAGAACAACACGGGCGGTTTTCCGCGGGGATTAGCCCTGATGCTGCGGGCGCTGACTACCTGGCTTTATGAAGCTGATCCATTCCAGCTCGTGGCCTTCGAAAAGCCCTTGGCAGCGATCAAAGCCCGCATCGCAGCCAACGAACCCTATTTCGAATCCCTGATTCAGCGCTATTTCCTGCAGAACCCCCATCGCACCACACTCGTGCTCCAGCCTGATCCCGAACTACAGGCTCGCCAAACGGCCGCGGAAAGCCAGCGTCTGGCCCAAATCAAGGCCAGCCTCAGCCCACAGCAGCGCCAACAGATCATGGCTGACGCCGAAGAACTACGCCGGCGCCAGCAAACCCCCGATTCCCCCGCAGCCCTGGCGACCATTCCCCGCCTCAGCCTGCAAGACCTGGACAAGGAAAGCAAGAATCTGCCCATTGCCATTTCCCAAACCCAGGGGAGCGATATCCTCTTCCACGATCTGTTCACCAACGGCATTCTCTATCTGGATGTGGGTCTGAACCTGCGCGGCCTGCCCCAGAAGCTGCTACCCTATCTGCCACTGTTCAGTCGTGCCCTGCTGCAAATGGGCACAGAATACGAGGACTTTGTCAGCCTGTCGCAGCGCATTGGCAGCAAAACCGGCGGCATCCATCCCCGGCTTTTTAGCTCTACCCGCCGCATCGATGGTCAACCCAGCACCTGGCTCTTCCTGCGCGGCAAAGCCATGCTCGATCAGACGCCCGACCTGCTGGCGATCTACAAAGATATTCTCACTGCCCCCAAGCTGGATGATCAAACCCGTTTTCGCCAGATCGTCCTGGAAGAAAAAGCTGCCCAGGAATCAAGTCTGGCCCCAGGCGGGCACGGCGTGGTGAATGGACGCCTGGGCGCCCATTTCCATACGGCCGGCTGGGTTTCGGAGCAAATGGGGGGGATCAGTTATCTTTTCTTCTTGCGCAAGCTGATCGATGAGGTAGACAATAATTGGGACGCAGTCCGCTCGCGCCTGCAGCAGGTGCAGCAAACGCTCGTCAACCGCCAGGCCATGCTGTGGAATGTCACCCTCGACGAAGCAAGTTGGGCACAGATGCAGCCGCAGGTACACGAACTCATCTCCGCCCTACCGGCCGACGCCTTCCAGGCGGCATCATGGCACCCCACCCCCTTGCCTGCCGCCGAAGGACTTACTTTTCCCGCCCAGGTGAATTATGTGGGCAAGGCGGCCAATTTGTACGAGCTGGGGTATGAGCTCAACGGCTCCATTCATGTGATCAGCGGGTATCTGCGCACCAGTTGGCTGTGGGAACGCGTGCGGATGCAGGGCGGCGCCTATGGCGGTTTCTGTCTGTTCGACAATCAATCGGGCATTTTCAGCTTCTTATCTTATCGCGACCCCAATCTCATACAGACCCTGCAGAATTACGATGGCACGGCCCAGTTTTTGCAGCAATTGCAGTTGAGTGATGATGAGCTCACAAAAGGCATTATCGGAACCATCAGCAATATCGACACTTATTTGTTGCCCGATGCGAAGGGTTACACGTCCATGCTACGCCATCTGTTGGGCATTACCGATGCTTACCGCCAAACAGTCCGCGAACAGGTGCTTTCTACCACGGCTGCCGACTTCCGTGCCTTTGCCGATGTGCTGGAGCAAGTCAACCAGCAAGGGCATGTGGTCGTGTTGGGGTCAGAAGACGCCATTGTTGCGGCCAATGCCGAGCTACCGCAGCCATTACAGATCACCAAAGTGCTGTAGCACCTCCGCCGCCCTGGTTGCCAGCCATGTTCTGTGCTACACTGCTGTCGGCGTCCTCCGCCTTTGCCTATGTCTCTTCGTCGTAACGATTCCCTACTCTACCTGCTCATGGCCCTGCTTGGGCTCCTGGTTCTTTTTCCAACCCTACGCTGGTTGGTCAATGAATGGTGGAGCAATGACTATTATTCGCATGGCGTGTTGGTGCCCGTGATCTCGGCTTATTTTGCCTGGCGCCTGCTGCCGCGTGTCGAGCGCAAACCCAGTAACATGGGCCTGTTCTTGCTGGTGGCAGCCTTGGCCGTGTATCTGTTGGCACTGTTTCAGCGGGCATATTTCATCTCCTCGCTGGGGATGATCGGTATTCTGGCTGGCGTAGTCTGGTATTTGTGGGGCTGGACAGCACTCAAACGGCTGGCATTCCCCCTGGCGTTTTTGGTTTTTATGGTACCATTGCCTTTTGTCGAGGCCAGCAGCCTGCCCCTTTCGCTGCTCACAGGCCAGATTTCCACGCAGGTGATGCAAGGGTTGGGCCTGGATGTAACGGTGCATGGCGCCTCGGTGTCGTTAGCCAATGCCAACCTGGTGGTGGGGGCGCAGTGTTCGGGCCTGCGTTCTATCGTCGCCCTGTTCACGCTGGTGGCTGTATTTGCCTATGTGGTGGAGGGACCCCGGTTGAGTAAACTATTGCTGGCGCTGTCGGCTATTCCCATCGCCATCCTGGGCAACATCATGCGGGTGAGTACCCTGCTGTGGGTGGCAGATCGCTGGGGGGTTGAGGCAGGTTTCAAGTATTATCATGATTATTCCGGCATTTTCTTCTTTCTCTTCGCTTTCCTATGTCTGATTCTTCTGGGACAACTCCTACGTTGCCGCAACATACGCACCGACCTGTTGTAGTTATCCTGTTGCTGCTGGTAGCGCTGGGGGTGGTGGCCGCCAGCTATGGCCGCGATGTATGGCAGAGTCGTCAGACGGCGACCGGCGGCTACACTTACGTGGCCGATATCGACCGCTGGCGGCGCACCAGCCGCGAGCGTAAGGTTGTAGCGCGCTATGATTTCAGCCTGGGCCCGCAATTGGCAGATTTGCCCCTGAGCGTGGGCGAATGGGAGGGCGCCGATGTGCCCCAAAGCAATATCGAAGTGCTGATCCTTCTGCAGCCCGAAGAATATGTCTACCGCCGCTATCGCCGGGCCGACGGCAAATATCTGTGGCTGAGTGTGATTGGCAGCCGCCAGGCCAAATCATTCCATTCCCCGCAGATTTGCTACGATGCCGATGGCTGGCAAACCGACGTCAGCTCCGAGCCGGTCAAATTGGAGGAAGGCAGCCTGTATGTGTTCCGACTGGAAGCTGTGAAGCAAGGCTGGGAACATATTGTGCTGTATTTTTACCTCTACCCCAACAGCCTGCGCTCCGCAGATGATGGCACCGTGTTGTTCAAAGTGACAGCCCCTTTGAGCGGTTCGCTGGAGGAAACCCTGGCTTTGCAAAAGTCATTCATCCGCCAGTTTTTCATCCGGGCCACTCCCTGATCGCTGGCGCGTTCCGGAACAATCCCTGACCGTATTGGGTTGCTCACTCAGAATTTATCCGCTTTTTCGGCCCCTGTCCGCGTCCACACTCCCGTCGGTCTCAGCCGCAGCCCCGCTAGAAATAGCAAAAGCGCAGCGGTATAGCATCGAGAACGGCTTATAATGCGCTATTCCGGACACGGATGCTGTTGCCCGCCACGACTTCGCCCACATGCCACAGGCCCATGCCGCGAGATTCGGCATCTTGCAACAAGGCCGGGACCTGCGCAGGAGGCACGGTCATTAGTAATCCCCCGCTGGTTTCGGGGCTAAAGCACAGCACCTGTTGCCATTCTTCCAGGCCGGGATCGAACTGGACATGGGGACCGAAGTAAGTGCGATTGTCGAAAGCCCCCCCGGGGAAGACCCAGTCGGCGCCCAGGCGTTGAGCCCCCGGTAGCCAGGGCAACGACTCGAAATCAAACGCAAAGCCCACCTGACCCCGATCAACCATCTCCCAGGCATGGCCCAGCAGGGAAAAACCGGTCACATCCGTAACGGCCGTCGCCTCGTATGTGCGGGCCAGTTCGGCAGCGATGGCATTCAACCGCATCATGCTTTGAGTAGCAGTGGCCACTTCGGCGGATGTGGCCTTATCGCGCTTGAGGCCCGTGGCAATAACGCCTGCTCCCAGCGGCTTGCTGAGCAAAATCTGATCGCCGGGGCGAGCCCCACCTTTGCGCGTGAGCTTTTGGGGATGAATGACGCCCACCACCACCAGTCCGTACTTGGGCTCGTCATCCTGGATCGTATGTCCGCCCGCCACCGGAATCCCGGCCTCCCGAGCTTTTTCGGCGCCCCCGCGCAGAATCTCGGCTGTGATTTCCAGGGGCAGTTTTTTGGGCACAGCGGCGATATTCAGTGCCATGATCGGTTGCGCTCCCATGGCGTAGATGTCGCTGAGGCTGTTGGCCGCGGCAATAGCCCCGTAAGCGTAAGGATCATCGACGATGGGGGTGAAGAAATCGAGCGTAACTACGATCGCCACATCGGGGCTGATTTGATACACTGCGGCATCATCTGCCACCTGTAAACCCACGACAACATCGTCGTAGTGTCGGCCGGCAAAAGTTTGTTGGATGGGACGCAGAACCTGCGCCAAGGCCTCAGCGGCCAGTTTGCTCGCTCAGCCAGCGCAACTGGCCAGACTGGTGAGACGGATGCGTTCGCGGTCAGTCATAAGGGGTGAAAAATAAGAATGGAGGGGGGGAGAAAGGGATGTGTGACGCTATTGTATCATGCCGAAAGGAAGTATTCCTAAGCCCACCTTTCCGGCAAAAAAACGATTCAACCGCAGCTCAGGGGATCTCACTGTGATCTCCAGGGGGTGGCCTGAATCGAGATTCCCACGAAATCCAGAAGAACCCAAAAAACTTTCTACACAGATGGCGGGAGAGTGGGTCGCGTTGTCGGTGTCCTACATCCAGCGCAGGATCAGCGGCACGACAATAGCGGTGATGGCCAACAAGATGATGACGCTGGCAAAAAGCATATAGCGGGTACCGTAATTGGCCAACAGGGAGGGATCATAATATTGATCGACATCGTTATCAGCATACATCGCCATCAATCCATCGAGCAGGGTTTGCCGCGTGCGCCGTCCTAAAGTCAGAGCCATCACGGCCACGGCGTTGATCAACACTGTCATCAATATGAAAACTGCCAGCACGAAATCGTTGGCGCCGGAAGCCTGAGAACCCGAAGCTGAGGCTGCCACAGCCGAATTCACGCCCAATACAATGAGATTGAACAGGATGGCTGTGACCACAAAAATAGTGTCAGTACGGCTGCTCTGGCCTAATTCGTTGACAATGTGTTCATGAATCTGAGCTAACATCATAGTTCCTCCAAAAAAGTGGGCTGACCGCGTTTGGCCATTTATATGGATGCCTACAAACAGCATATCATGAGTCGAGGGAGTATGATAGTGGCAGGCATGCCATTAAAGCCTCTCTTCCTCACTCTCACTCAGATCATGAATCCAGACAACCTACCTATCTCACACGACCTGCAAATTCCTCTGGCCGAAATACAGTTTCGGTTTGCGCGTAGTAGTGGCCCTGGTGGCCAGCACGTCAACCGCGCCGAGACACAAGTCGAACTGTTGTGGGATGTGGCAGGTTCCCCCAGCCTGACCCCTGACCAACGCCAGCTTTTGCTGGCAGCTATGGCCAATCGCATCGACAAAAACGGCATCTTGCACCTGGTTTCGGGGCACACCCGCAGCCAGGAACGTAATCGCCAGGAAGTGATGGCGCGTTTCGTGCGATTGCTACAAGAAGCGCTGCGCCCACGACGCCCACGGCGTCCCACACGCCCCCCGACCGCCGCCAAAAAACTGCGTCTGCGCCTCAAAAAGCGCCGCAGCCAGATCAAACGCCAACGTCGGGTTGAACCGGAAGAGTAGATGGGGGGAGGGGGGGCGCCCCCTACAGACACATTCCATGCACCGCAAGGCAAATTGCGGTATACTTATCCTTACCCCGCTGTAAACAGTCATCCTGATGCAGGCTTCACACCTCTCCACCCGCTTCATTTGATAAGGTAGGTGCAAACATCATGAGTACCATTTCATCTCCTCCCACTCTTTCGGCCCAAGTCGAAGGCCGAAATCAATTAGCCGCCTGGCGGGAGAGCATCCCCAACAATTTCTTCACGATAGATGCAAACCTGCAACGGCTCTTGCAAATGTATCTGGGCGAGGCCACTTATCATGGTTCCGAAGCCGCCTTAAGCGACTTTGGCACCCAGGTGGCCACCGTCATCGATGCCGCTGCCACCATCAATGATCGCCCCGAAAACCATCCCCGGCTCGATCGCTGGGATGGCATTGGTCGCCGCACTGAAAACATCGAATTCCACCCTTCCTATCATACTGCAGGCCGACCCACTTACGCATCCGGCATTCTATCCTTGCAACAACATCCCGGCAACGCCACCCTGCAAGGCATCTATTTTTACCTGCTGATGCAAGCCGGCGAGATGGGGCATGCCTGCCCCATTGTCTGCACCATGGGGATGATTCGCACCCTGCAGACAGTGGGCAGCGAAACATTGCAGCAAAGCTATCTCCCGCCCCTGCTGGCAAGCGACTACGACCGCAAACAAACGGCCTCGCAATATCTCACCGAAGTGCAGGGCGGTTCGGACGTGGGCGCCAACGCCGTTGTGGCCGAAAACGCCGGCGATGGCAGTTGGCGTTTGACCGGCGAAAAGTGGTTCTGCTCCGTGGCCAACGCCGATCAGATGCTGGTGACGGCCCGCCCCCTGAATGCACCTCCCGGCACCCGCGGGCTGGGTGTCTTCCTGCTACCACGGCGCCTGCCCGACGGCTCCCTCAACAACTTCCGCATCCGCCGGCTCAAGACCAAATTCGGCACCCGCACCATGGCCACCGCCGAAATGGACTTCGAGCAGGCCGTGGCCTATCCCCTGGGCAACCTCGAAGACGGCATCCACATCGTTACCGAACTGGTGCTGGACACTTCGCGCTGGGCCAATGCCCTCGGTTCCGCCGGATTGTTGCGGCGAGCCTATGTCGAAGCCTGGCATTTTGCCCAGCACCGCTGGGCCTTTGGCCATCCCATTGCCGAATATCCGCTGGTAGCCGAAGCGCTGGCCGAGATCAAGATCGACGCCGGGGCCACCCTGGCCTCGACTATGCGCCTCAGCCATCTCATCGACCGCATCGACATGGGCCTGGCCACCGAACAGGAACGCGGGGTGCACCGTCTGTTGGTCAACATCAACAAATACTGGACTTCGGTGCAAGCCAGCCTTAGCATTCGTCGGGCACAGGAGATATTGGGCGGCAACGGCGCCATCGAAGATTTCTCGATCATCCCTCGCCTGTATCGCGACGCCGTTGTGTTCGAAAGCTGGGAGGGCAGCCACAATGTCCTTTGTTTGCAAGTATTGCGCGATATGAGAAAATATCAGCTCCACGAACATCTTTTCGCCTATCTCGAACAACTGCTCACCGAGATCACGGCCCACGATCTCTACGATCTGCGCCTGGCCGTAAACCGCAAACTGGATGATGCCCGGCAACAGGTGCAAACCCTGCTAAACGCCGATGCAAACTTCCAACAAACCCACATCCGCCGCCTGGTCGACAAACTGGCAGCCGTGACTCAGGCCGTCTGCCTGCTGAGCGAAACTGCCTGGGAATTGACGCAGGCACAGGAGACCGAAAAAGCGGATTGGTTGGAATTCTTCCTCAATCGCACCCTGCGACCGCAGTACGATCCCCTGCAAGACCCCGATTACACCGCTCGTCTGCAACGCATAACCGCCCGACTCTAACCATGATCCAGAATCCTCAACCCGCCAACATCACCATCGACCGCCCGCGACACCTACTCATTATCGACTGGGCCGATGGCACCCATTGCGACTATCCCCTGCCCGGCTTGCGCTACGTATGCCCCTGCGCCAGTTGCCGCGGGGGCCACGAATTCATGGGCCTGCCCATCGATCCCGCCGATCTGCACAAAACCCCGCCGCCCCCTGTCTCCACCGAAGTCGTGGATGCCAGTATTCTGGGCAGCTATGCTTTGCAGATCACCTGGGCAGACGGCCACAATGCCGGTATCTACGCCTGGACGCTACTCCGTCCTCTTTGTCCCGAATCCTCCACCCCTGCTTGATGTGCCGGCCAGCGCACCGGCACCATTCCCCCCCTGTTCAGGAGCCCGGCCATGGCCGATCCCCTCGTTCGACTTCCCTTTGATGACAGTCACCGCCTGACACAAGGCTTTGGTGAAAATCCCAGCGTCTATGCCCAGTTTGGCATTCCCGGCCACAATGGCATCGACTGGTCCTTGTCCCAAGGCACCCCCGTGCTGGCGGTCGATGCGGGCAAAGTCATTGCCAAAACCGAAGATAAGCCCGGCTTTGGCCAATACATCAAATTGCAACATAGTTGGGGGCAAACCCTGTATGCCCATCTCAGCGGATTCAAGATCAAAAAGAACCAAAATGTGCAGGCGGGGCAAGTGATCGGCCTCTCTGGCAATACCGGCTTCAGTACCGGCCCCCATCTCCACTTTGGCATGCGCGTGAACCCCTACTCCACCGCTGATGGCTGGAACGGATACACCAATCCCCAACGTTTTCTGATCTGGCCCGGCGAAAATACAGCGGATGCGCAACTGCAGAAGCTGCAACAACGTTTACAACAAGCGCAACAGGCCTTACAGGATGCTCAGGGCTCTTTTGAATTTGAGCGCACCGAATTGCACCAAACGGCAGATCTCTGGCGCGAGGGCGTTCAGGATTTGCTGAAACAGTACCTCCCCGGCGAACTTCCCCCCGATGCAGATGTCCTGGCCATGCTCACGGCTCTGATCGAAAGCTGGGCTCAGGAGCTGGACGTCCGGCGCCGGGCTGAAATCGATCGCTATTTTGATTCCTAGCATGACTTCAACTCCCCATCGCATCGTCATAAAACTGGGCACCAGCGTGCTCACGGCCGGAACCCCCTTTCTCAACCGCCCCCGCCTCATCGAGTTGGTGCGGCAATGCGCCCACCTGCGCACCCAGGGCCACGAGCTTATCTTTGTGAGCTCCGGCGCCATGGCCGCCGGTAAAGAACAGTTGGGTTTTCCCGATCTGCCGCCCCACGTACCGGCCAAACAGATGCTCAGCGCCGTGGGCCAACTCAAGCTCATGGGCCTTTATCAGCAGTTCTTTGACATTTACGATCTACGCGTAGGACAGATGTTGCTCACGCGGGCCGATTTGCAGCAGCGCCGCCGCTATCTCAACGCCCGACTGACTCTCAACGCCTTACTCAGCCACGGTATCATCCCCATTATCAACGAAAACGATACCGTGACCGCCGAAGAAATTCGGGTGGGCGATAACGACAATCTTTCGGCCCTGGTCGCCACGCTGGCCGAGGCCGACCTACTCATCCTTCTCACCGATACCCCCGGCCTCTTTACTGCCGACCCGCGCCAAAACCCCACCGCCACCCTGATCCCCGAAGTCACAGCCATCGACGAACAGTTGCTGGCCCAGGCGGGCGGTAGCAGCAGTGGCCTGGGCACCGGTGGCATGACCACCAAATTGCGGGCTGCCGAGACCGCTCTGGCGGGCGGCGCCACCGTGATCATTGCCGCCGGCAGCACCCCCGACATTTTGCCGCGACTGGTGCAGGGCGAGAACCTGGGCACGCGTTTTGTATCGCACACCAGCCATCCCGAAAGCCGCAAACGCTGGTTGCTGGCTGGGTACAAGGCCATGGGCCGGATCACAGTGGATGCCGGGGCCAGCGAAGCTCTGACCGCCCACGGCAAAAGCCTGTTGCCCGTCGGCATCACCGCTGTGGTGGGCGATTTCGAGCGCGGCGACACCATCGGCATTTACAATCTCGCCGGCCGCGAGATTGCCCGTGGCATGGTACGCTATCATGCCGCCGATATCCGCAAAATCCAGGGCCACCATTCCGCCCAAATCGAAAAACTGCTGGGCTACGAATACGGCAAAGCCGTGATCCACCGCAACGATATGATCCTGCTCTAAGCATCGAGTCACACCCCCTCTTTCATCCCCCCATCCACTTCGCTCCACCCCACACACCAGCATGAACACCAATCCACTTCTTCCCATGGGCAAAGCGGCCCGCGAGGCTGCCCGCATCCTGGCTACCACTTCCTCCCAACGCAAAAACGATCTGTTGCTGGCCATGGCCGATGGCCTGTTGGCCGCCCAAGAGAGCATCCTGGCCGCCAATGCCCAGGATTTGGCCGACGCCCGGGCCGCGGGACTGGCCGATAATCTCATCGACCGCATGACCATCACGCCCCAGCGGCTGCACAGCTTTGCCGCCGATGTGCGCAAAATAGCGGCCCTGCCCGATCCGGTGGGCAACGAATTCGATGCCCGTGTGCTGCCCAACGGTCTGCGCATCAGCCGCCGCCGCACCCCCATGGGCGTGCTGGGCCTCATTTACGAAGCCCGTCCCAATGTGACCATCGACATCGCCGCCCTGGCCCTGAAAACCGGCAATGCTGCCATCATGCGCGGCAGCAAAGAGATTCGCCGCAGCAACCTGGCCATTCTGCAGGTCATCCAGGCCGCCCTCACCCAGGTAGATCTGCCCCAAACCGCCATCCAATATATCCAGGATCCTGATCGAGCGTTGGTGGGGCATTTGCTCAAGCTACACGATTACGTGGATATGATCATCCCCCGCGGCGGCGCCGGTCTGCATCGTTTCTGCTGGGAGAATAGCACCATCCCCGTGATTACCGGCGGCATCGGCATCAATCACATCTATGTGGATGCCAGCGCCGATCTCGAACAGGCCCTGCCCATCATTCACAATGCCAAAACCCAGCGGCCCAGCGTCTGCAACGCCCTTGACACATTGCTGGTGCACGACTCCCTGGCGGCCGACTTTCTCCCCCGCGTGGTTCGCTATCTGGCTGCGGCCGGGGTCCGTTTTCGGGCCGCCCCCGCCGCCATGGCCATCGTGGGGGACCACGAGGCCGTAACCGCCGCTGGCCCCGACGATTTTGATATCGAATGGCTGAACCTGACCCTGGGCCTACGCCTTGTTCCCGATCTCGACACGGCCCTCGAGCATATCCGCGTCCACGGCACCAGTCATTCCGAGGCTATTCTCACCAACAACTGGCAACATGCCCAACGCTTTCTCAACGAAGTGGACAGCGCCGCGGTCTTCGTCAATGCCTCCACACGTTTCAACGATGGCGGCCAATTCGGGCTCGGCGCCGAAGTGGCCGTCAGCACCCAAAAACTCCATGCTCGCGGCCCCATGGGCCTGCAGGAACTGACCACCTACAAGTGGATCGTGCTGGGCGATGGCCATGTGCGAGCCTGAACTGAGTCCTTGCAACTTGCCAGTTTGCACGGCAGTGGTAAAATAGAAAGTACCTTCATCCTTCTGCAACTTGCTACCTATTTTGATTAAACCCTTTCGACTGCGTGATAGCCTGCGACTGCAACGATTATGGCGCCAAGGCATTCCTCTGCAATGGGAACGCCATCTCACGGAGGCTCACTCGGTGCTGTGGGCGGCGGTGGGAGCCCCCCTGGCGTGGCATGGTACCGGGGCCGCCACCTATCTCTACCATCCCGATGACAACCCGGCCCGACCCCTGAGCGGATTCGTGCAGGCGGTCAAACGTTCCTCGCGGCCCGAAGCCGATATCATGGCCATTGCCCCCAATCCCGCCGTTCATCTCCGCGCCAGCACCATCATCTGGCAAGAACTGCTCAATTACGTCGTCTATGCCGCCGGCGAACAGGGCATTCAGCGACTTTATGTGTGTGTCACCTCCGATTCCGTCGGACTCCCCATTCTCACAGCCAGCAGTTTCGCTCCCTACATCCAGGAAACTCTCTTTCGACTTTCCCACATTCCCGAACTGCCCCCCGTTCACCCGGCCCCGAGTGCGTTCGTACGTTCACAACGGGAGATCGACGGTTTTAGTCTCCACCGCCTTTATACGCGACATACCCCCGCCCTGGTGCAACAGGCCGAAGGTCGGCTGCTCATGAACGACGATCCGCCTTCGCCCCTGCATCTGCGTTCGTGGTGGCCGGTGGCACAAACAGAGGGTATCGTATACGAAAAAAAAGGCGACATCCTGGCCGCGGCTCACATGACCCGCGGCAGCCGCGGGCATTGGCTGCGCCTGTATGGCGCCCCCGAAGATACCGCCGCCGTAGAATCCGTGTTATCGCATTGCCTGCACGTGCTCCAGCATTATCCGCAACGTCCCATTTATTGCACCTTACGCCCCTACCAGGCCAGCTTCGGCCCCGTCTTGCAGACCTTCGGGTTCGAGGAAGGCCCCTGTCTCACACGCCTGGTCAAGCATACCACCCTGCAAAGCAAACAAGCACAGCCTGTGCGCGAGCTGTCCGAAGTTCCCATCTCGGGCCTGATCCCCAGCGAATACAAACTAAAACACCTCAATAAAAAAGCGATACGCAAAAACAGCTAAACAACACATGGTCACAACTCTTACCCCTTTGGCACAACAAAGAATTACCGATGATCTCGAGGCCCTGTTGGACGTATTGCCACCGGCCATCACCCAACGCCTGCGCGAAATGGGCCGTGATAACGAGTTGATCGAGATCATCCTCGATCTGGGTCGCCGCCCCGAGGCCCGCTACGTCAATGCCGATTTGGAATTGCTGGACCGGGAAGTCACCGATGCCGACATTCGCTATGTGGTGGACCGGATCGGCTCCTTTACCGAAGATAATCGCGCCGGCATCACGCGCACCCTGCATCGCATCTCGGCGATTCGCAATCGTCAGGAGAAGATAGTCGGGCTCACCTGCCGCGTGGGCCGAGCCGTCTACGGTACCATAGACATCATTCAGGATATCATCACCAGCGACAAAAGCATCTTGCTGCTGGGACGACCCGGCGTGGGCAAAACCACGCTGCTGCGTGAAGCGGCGCGGGTGCTGGCCGATCAGAAAAAGCGCGTGGTGATCGTAGACACCTCCAACGAGATCGGTGGCGATGGCGACATCCCGCACCCGGCCATCGGGCGGGCCCGACGGATGCAGGTACGGACGCCTTCCCTGCAACATGAAGTGATGATCGAGGCTGTGGAAAATCACATGCCCGAAGTCATCATCATCGACGAGATCGGGCGGGCGCTGGAAGCCGAAGCCGCCCGCACCATTGCCGAACGCGGGGTGCAATTGATCGGGACAGCCCACGGTCGTACCCTGGGCAACTTGCTGCTCAACCCCACCCTGTCCGATCTGGTGGGCGGGGTAGAGTCGGTGACGTTGTCGGACGAAGAGGCTCGCCGCCGTGGCACCCAGAAATCGGTGCTTGAGCGTCGGGCGCCTCCCACCTTCGATGTGCTGATCGAGATCGTAGATCGACAGCATTTGATTGTGCATTCTAATGTGGCGCAGGCAGTGGACGCTTTATTGCGCGATCGGCCGCTGCGGCCCGAAACCCGTTATCGCGACGAAAGCGGGCAAGTCGTTGTCGAGCAGGGCGATCACCCTCAAGCCGGAGCATACGATCAGCTAGGGCGACCGCACAACGGACAACGCAGAGAGCCAACCGGCCGGCGCCGCCGCGCCCAACCCGGAGAGGTTTCGGTGGCGCGCACCATGCCCGTCTACTGCTACGGCGTGGGCCAGAATCGTCTGCGTTCTGCCGCCCAACACCTGGGCGTCTCCATCGAAATCACCAACGATCTGCACAAGGCCGACGCCGTGATTACGCTGAAGAATTATTACCGCAAGCGCCCCCAGCCCATTGTCGAAGCCGAAGAACGCGGCATCCCCGTCTACGTGTTGCGCTCGAATACGGTCAATCAAATGGAGATACTCCTGGCAGATGTGTTCGCCTTGCAGGTCGCCCTCACAGATCCTGTGGCCCAAGCTCTGAACGATGCCCGCAAAGCCGTCGAGAAAATCCTGGCCGGCGCCCCCGTGATCGAGCTTTCCGCCCAACCTACACAGATTCGGCGCCAGCAACACCGTCTGGCGCGCGAGGCCAACGTCATCTCTCACTCGTATGGCCGGGAACCGAACCGTCGGGTGCGGCTCTATCGCGAATAGGCCCTGGCATCCCGTACGGCTGCCATTATTGTCGCGTTCATGCCTCCTCAGTTTTATAAAAATCAAAGTCAGTATCAATAATCTCAAAAATCATGGCATTTATTAGCTTTGAAGGCATCGAAGGCAGTGGCAAAACCACGCAGATAAAACGCTTGCTCACGTGGCTTTCGCGATCCCATCGGCCGGTATTGCACACTCGTGAACCCGGCGGCACCGAGATCGGCGACGCTATTCGCCAGATTCTACTGCATCCCCAGCATACCGAAATGGTTCCCGAGGCCGAGATACTGTTGTTCTCGGCTGCACGGGCGCAGATTGTGCATGAGGTGATTCGCCCGCATCTGCAGCAGGGCTGGATCGTCATCTGCGATCGTTTTTATGACAGCACCCTGGCCTATCAGGGCTATGGGCTGGGAATGCCCCTGGAGGCTTTGCAGCAGATCACGGCGTTTGCCACCGGCGGGCTTCAACCTGATCTGACCCTCTATCTTGACATCGAGGCCGAGGCAGGCCTGCGCCGCAAAGCCCAGACGCCGGAGGAATGGAATCGCATGGAGGCCAAGGAACTGGCCTTTCATCGCCGGGTTCGTGATGGCTATCTGGCCCTGGCCCAGGCTGAACCCGAACGCTGGGTAATCATTGCCGCTGATCAACCGGAGGCAATCATACAATCCCAAATCCAGGAATGCCTCTCGGCGCATTTTCCCTTTCTACGCCAAGAGTAATCCTATTTACCCGACACGGGCATTTTTGTTTTTGCCACGGGTTTTCACGGCATAGAGAGAAAAACAACTTCAAACTCTGTGGCTAAAAATGCTTTGCCAAGCTTGCAGGGGTTATTTTCACCAAACGTCACCTATTTATTACTATTTCTGCATGGCACCTTAATTATTGTTATGTTTTTTGTCATCATGCTTGCAATAACACAGGTTGTGGCTCAGGCTAATTGATGATAATGAGATTGGCAGCCTGGATTGCGTGTATCCATATGGCGTCACCGGGGTGGAATTCACGCAGGCTGTTGTTACGATCTCCGGGGATGTAGACCTGCCACAGCTCGCTGACATTATCCCAAACGTAGACCCGATCATAACGGCCAGCAATGGCCGCCAGGGTAGACTCGACCGGCTGGGGCGCTGCGGCGGGGAAACCGATTTGGTTCCAGCCTGGCTCGAGATGGATGACGGTGGAGGTGGGGCGCAGGCCAAAAACACTGAGCTCGGCGTCGGCGTTCATCTGTATCCACACGCCCAGCAGTTGCGGAATAGCAAACAGATCGCTGGCCGGATCATTGGGCCGATAGTGGCGCCAACGTGCCGGTGAGCTGCTGTTGTCATACCACCACACGCTCTCGACCTGATCGATGATGCTGTCGAGCACGGGCGGTAATGCGGGATTGGCAGGGATGAGGGGAATGGAGAGGGCGTTCCAGCCGCGGCGCAAGCTGGTATGGAACGTGCTGCTGCCACTGGCGCCGCTGGGGGTGGGTGTGGCAGGCGGGGTAGCGGTAGGCGTGGGGGTGGCCAGTTGGGTGTCTGTGGCCAGGGTGATCAGCAATTGGGGGCGCAGATTCGGGTCGGCAGATTCGGCGCTGGCCAGATTGATGTTGAGCGCGACCCCGCTTTGCAATCGCAGGATCCAGCCGCGATTGGCATCCCCGCGCAGCCAACGCCCGATGTCGTTGGTGACATCCAAGGTGATGATCTCAGCGGCGGGGAGGGCGATGGAGTCGCTGGGTGTGGCGCTGTAGTCGCGGCCTGCGGCCTCGGCGCCGGATTGATCCCAGGCGCTGTGCTGCGTGGCCAGATACCAGTTGGCGAATTCGGGCTGCCAGTTGCGCAGCAGAGGATAGAGCTGCAAGGTGGCGGCCGCCTGGCCACTGCGATAGGTGATGTGAAGCTGCAATTGGGCCTGACGCACGTCGGCGCCCTGGGGGATGGCGCTGAGATCGAATTGCAGGAGGGGATAGGCCCGGTGCCCGTCGACTGATTGCAGGCTGAGCAGGGAGGCGTCAGCATAATTGACATCGGGATCGAAGCGGGAGATGGTGGTGTCAGCCAGCCCCTGGTAGCCGTCTTGGCCCGGCTGCAGGCGCAAGGTGAATTCGACCGGTGTGGACGTGGGTGTGGGCGTGGGTGTCGCAGTGGCTGTGGGGGTGCGGGTGGGCGTGGGGGTGTCGGTGGCTGTGG